>CAOKQM010000012.1 GCA_948470875.1 uncultured Clostridium sp. | reverse complement strand
CCATATGCTTCCAATGCCCAAACTTCCATCTCTCCAAAACGTTGTCCACCAAATTGCGCTTTACCTCCTAAAGGTTGCTGTGTAACCAATGAATATGGTCCTGTTGAACGAGCATGAATTTTGTCATCAACCAAATGGTGAAGTTTTAACATGTACATCACACCAACAGTGATTGGATGATCAAATGGATCACCTGTTCTTCCATCATAAAGTATTGTTTTTCCGCTTGTTTCAAGTCCAGCCATTTCAAGCATTTCTTCAATATCTTGTTCAGTTGCACCATCAAACACTGGTGTTGCCATTTTCCAACCTAATAATCTAGCAGCAGCTCCTAAATGAACTTCAAGCACCTGTCCTAAATTCATACGAGAAGGCACACCGAAGTGGATTTAAAACAACATCAACTGGTGTTCCATCTGGTAAAAATGGCATATCTTCAACTGGCAATATTCTTGAAATAACACCTTTGTTACCATGACGACCAGCCATTTTGTCACCAACTGAAATTTTTCTTTTTTGCGCGATATAAACACGAATAATTTGATTTACACCAGGTCCTAATTCATCTGAATTATCTCTTGTGAACACTTTAACATCCACAATCGTTCCAGCTTCTCCATGAGGCACACGAAGCGATGTATCTCTAACTTCTCTTGCTTTTTCGCCAAAAATCGCACGAAGCAATCTTTCTTCTGCTGTTAATTCTGTTTCTCCTTTTGGCGTTACTTTACCAACTAAAATATCACCTGGTCCAACTTCAGCACCAATGCGAATGATACCATTTTCGTCTAAATCTCTTAATGAATCCTCACCTACATTTGGAATATCTCTTGTAATTTCTTCTGGACCTAATTTGGTATCACGACATTCACAATCATAATCTTCAATATGAATGGAAGTTAAAACATCTTCTTTTACAAGTCTTTCTGATAACAAAATCGCATCCTCGTAGTTGTAGCCTTCCCAAGTTGTAAACGCAATTAGCAAGTTTTTACCCAAAGCCATTTCCCCTTTATCGGTTGAAGGACCATCAGCAATAACATCTCCTCTTTTTACAATTTCGCCTTCTTTGACAATTGGTCTTTGGTTAATACACGTACCACCATTGGTTCTTTTGAATTTTTGTAAAGTATATGTTCTTTTCTTTCCTGATTCTTCTTTGATAATAATTTCATTACCATTAACCGTTTCAACAACACCATTATCATCTGCTATCACAACAACACCAGAATCTTTGGCCGCTTTGTATTCAATTCCTGTTCCAACCATTGGTGAATCAGTAATCATAAGTGGAACCGCTTGACGCTGCATGTTTGCCCCCATTAGGGCACGGTTTGCATCATCATGCTCCAAAAATGGAATCATGGCTGCACCAACAGAAACCAATTGTTTTGGTGAAATATCAATATAATCTACTTTATTTCTCTCGATTTCTTTAATCTCTTCACGTTCTCTAACACGGATTCTTTTATTGGTTAAACAGTTATTTTCATCAACTGGTTCAGACGCTTGTGCAATGATGTAATTATCTTCTTCATCAGCTGTCATGTATTCAACTTCATCTGTAACAGTTCCTGTTTCTTTGTCAACTTTTCTGTATGGTGTTTCAATAAAACCATAATCGTTAATGATTGCAAAAGTTGAAAGTGCTGAGATAAGTCCAATGTTTGGTCCTTCTGGAGATTCAATTGGGCACAATCTACCATAATGTGTATAGTGAATATCACGGACTTCGAAACCAGCTCTTTCTCTTGAAAGTCCTCCAGGACCTAAAGCTGAAATTCTTCTTTTATGCGTTAATTCTGAAAGTGGATTGGTTTGGTCCATAAATTGTGAAAGCTGTGAACTACCAAAAAACTCACGAATTGAAGATGTAATAGGTTTTGTATTAATCAAAGTTTGTGGTGTTACAACATCTAAATCTTGAATTGTCATTCTTTCACGAACTACTCTTTCCAATCTTGTTAAACCAATTCTGAATTGATTTTGCAAAAGTTCACCAACACATCTGATACGTCTATTTCCTAAATGGTCAATGTCGTCCACTTTTCCCAATCTTGGTTTTTCTGGTGATGATATATAAGTATTGTATTCTAAGTTTAATAAATAGTTTACAGAAGCCAAAATATCTTCTGTTACAATATGTTTTGGAATTAATTCATCCATTCTTTCTTCAATTGCTTTTTTCAATTCTTGGTCATCTTTGGCATTTTCTAAAATATTTTTTAAGATTTCATAATTAACATCCACCTTAATTTTTAGCTCATCTGCTATTTTAGGATCCACAAAAGCTTTAATATCAACAACTCCATTACCAATAACTTTAGCTTTTTTATCTTCTATTTTTACAAAAACACTATTGATACCAGCATTTTGAATTTCACGTGCCACTTCTCTGGAAATCACTTCATCTTTTTCTACAAAAACTTCTCCTGTTTCAGGATTTGCAATTGTTTCGTAAGCAATGTGATTAACAATTCTATCTGCTAAACATAATTTTTTATTAAATTTATAACGTCCCACTTTTGACAAATCATAACGTCGGTTATCAAAAAATAACCCATTAAATAAATTACGCGCAGCATCTACTGTTGGAAGTTCTCCTGGTCTTAATTTTTTGTAAATTTCAACCAAAGATTCATCTATTGTTTTAATTGGATCTTTTGCAATGGTTGCTAAAAGTTTATCTTCTTCCCCAAAAAATTCAAGCATTTTTTCGTCTGTATCTAGCCCAATAGCTCTTAAAAGACAAGTTACTGGTAATTTTCTGGTTCTGTCAATTCTCACATAAAATACATCATTGCTATCGGTTTCATATTCAATCCAGGCACCACGAATCGGCATAATGGTTGCTGTGTATAACTTTTTACCAACTTTATCATAGGTAGAATCATAGTAACAACCAGGTGAACGAACCAATTGGCTGACTACAACTCTTTCTGCACCATTAATTACAAATGTTCCACTATCTGTCATCAGCGGAAAATCACCCAAATAAATTTCTTGTTCTTTGATTTCGCCTGTTTCACGGTTAATCAAACGTACTTTTACATGTAGTCTTGTTGAATAAGTTGCATCTCTTTCTTTTGCTTCTTCCAAAGTATACTTTGTTTTTTCTTCCATGTAATAATCAAAAAATTCCAAAACTAGGTTTCCAGAATAATCAATAATAGGCGAAATATCTTTTAATACTTCACCTAATCCTTCTTTAATAAACCAGTCATATGAATCTTTTTGCACTTTCAAAAGATTAGGTATTTCTATGAAATCTCCAATCTTCGAAAACGTTTTACGCACACATTTTTCGTGTTTTACGTCTTTTACCTTTACCAAAATAAAAACCACCTTTTTTCAAAATTTAGCAGGTAATATATGAACTTTGCACTTTAAGTCCTTCTTACGTAAAAGGTTGTTATTTTAAAAGCAGAATCCCTGCCAAAAAACTCTATTTTTAAAATAGTTCCTCTTTTACCTAATTCCTCTTGAAGAGCAAAAATTATATAACAGTTTTGTATAAAATTACCAAGATATTATATACTATTTTTTGGGATTAGTCAAGCCTTTTTAGGCAAGTTTTTCATTCTTCTAAAAAACTCCTGCCTCAAAACAATGAAGCAGGAGATAACTTTCAGCAGATTATTTGAATTTTATTTTATAAACCTCGTCTTTGATTTTCTCCATTAAGTCCATCGACGTATGCTTGCCATCTGTAAAAAAACGGCACACATCCGAAAGCACAGAAGATTCGCATTTAGCTTGCTCTATTTGTCTTGCCAACTGCTTATTTTCTTCCTTTTCTGACAAAGCAAAACAGCTTGGAAAAACTTCACTTGGATAAGTTTTCAAATGAATTTTTTGCGTATTTTTTTCCCGTTCAAAAACAAACCCCTGAATATCCTCATCTGGAAAATCTTGATTTAAGACCTTCATAATATCCTGAATCGCACAAATAATCCATTCTGCATCTTTGAATATTTGCAGATTTTTTCTTTGCTGGATTAAATCATCCATCCGATTTTGCAACTGCGCTTCCCTTTCTTTTCTCATAAAAATGTCTCCTTTCATCTGCTTTTTCAAATTTTTTACTTTTTTATTTTACCATATTTTATGTAAAATGTCAATCTCTATGATAGTTAAAAAAGCAATACAAAAATGCATTGCTTTTAAAATTTTAATTTAATCAATTTGATAAAATATTTTTTTATTTCATCACTTCATAAACTGCAACAGAAACAGCCACAGTAGCTCCAACCATAGGGTTGTTACCCATGCCAATTAATCCCATCATTTCAACGTGGGCTGGAACAGATGAACTTCCTGCAAATTGTGCATCAGAGTGCATTCTTCCCATGGTATCTGTCATACCATATGAAGAAGGTCCTGCTCCCATATTGTCTGGATGAAGCGTTCTTCCAGTTCCTCCGCCAGATGCAACTGAGAAGTATTTTTTACCTTGCTCGATGCATTCTTTTTTGTATGTACCTGCAACTGGATGTTGAAATCTGGTTGGATTTGTTGAATTTCCTGTGATAGAAACATCTACTTTTTCATGATGCATAATCGCTACACCTTCTCTTACTTCGTCTGCACCATAGCATTTTACTTTTGCTCTTGGTCCATCTGAATATGGAGTTTCTTTTACGATTTTTAATTTTCCTGTAAAGAAATCAAATTCTGTTTCTACATGTGTGAAACCATTGATTCTTGAAATGATTTGTGCTGCATCTTTTCCCAAACCATTTAAAATAACACGTAATGGTTTTTGTCTTGCTTTATTGGCATTATTCGCAATACCAATAGCACCTTCTGCTGCCGCAAAACTTTCATGTCCTGCTAAAAAGGCAAAACAGTCTGTTTCTTCTGACAAAAGCATGGCACCTAAGTTTCCATGTCCTAAACCAACTTTTCTGTCATCTGCAACAGAACCTGGAATACAAAAGCTTTGTAAACCTTCTCCAATGCATTTTGCCACTTCTGATGCTGTTTTTACTCCTCTTTTGATTGCAATTGCAGCTCCTACTGTATAGGCCCAACAAGCATTTTCAAAACAAATCGGTTGAATGTTTCTTACCATTTCAGCCACATTTAATCCTTTATCTTCGCAAATTTTCTTTGCTTCTTCCAAAGAAGAAATCCCATTATCATTTAAAACTTTGTTGATTTGGTCAATTCTTCTTTCATAACTTTCAAATAAAGCCATTTTATTTCCTCCTAATTTTTGATTTTTGTTAATTTAAACATTATTCTTTTCTTGGGTCAATTTTCTTAACTGCCTCATCAAATCTACCATATTGCCCAGAAGCTTTTTCAATTGCCTCCATTGGCTCTATACCTTTTTTGATGTTTTCCATCATTTTTCCTAAATTAACATATTTATATCCAATGATTTCATCATTTTTATCCAAACCAATTTCAGTTATGTAACCTTCTGCCAATTCCAAATATCTTGGACCTTTTACGTTAGTAGAATAAATCGTTCCAACTTGGCTTCTATGTCCTTTTCCTAAATCTTCTAGTCCTGCTCCTACTGGAAGTCCTCCTTCTGAAAAAGCTGATTGGCTTCTACCATAAACGATTTGCAAAAATAATTCTCTCATTGCTGTGTTAATAGCATCGCAAACCAAGTCTGTGTTCAAGGCTTCTAAAATTGTTTTTCCAACTAATATCTCTCCTGCCATTGCTGCTGAATGTGTCATTCCTGAGCAACCAATTGTTTCGACTAATGCTTCTTGTATAATTCCTTCTTTAATATTTAAAGTAAGTTTGCAAGCTCCTTGTTGTGGCGCACACCAACCGATTCCATGTGTCAAACCAGAAATATCTTTGATTTCTTTGGCTTTTACCCATTTTCCTTCTTCCGGAATTGGCGCTGGGTCGTGTTTTGCACCCTTTGCAACCTTACACATATGTTCTACTTCTTCTGAATAAATCATATTTACCTCCTTGTAATTTTTGATTTTGCCTAAAACTTAGACAAAATTATTTTATCATAAAATAATTTCATTTTCAAGTATAATTTTATTAAGACAAAAAAAGGCTGTAAAAAACTCTATCTTCATTAGAAGAAAAGCAAGCGAAATTTTGGACAATGCCCAAAATTTCTCACGCAATACCTAAGTTTTTTACATCTCTTTTGTTAAATTTATTCATTTATTTTCAGATTATTCATACAAATCCTTTTTGCTTAAATTGATTCTGCCTTGATCATCAATTTCAAGCACTTTTACTGTTACTTCATCACCAAGTCTTAACACATCCTCTACTTTATTAATGCGTTCTTTCGCAATTTTTGAAATATGAAGCAAACCTTCTTTTCCACCACCTAAATCAATAAATGCACCAAATGTCGCAATCCTCACTACTTTTCCTGTATAAATTCCATCTTTTTCAATTTCTCTTGTGATTTCTTCAATCATAATTTGTGCAGCTTCTGCGTCTTCATTTGAATTAGAATAAATAAAAATTCTGCCATCTTCTTCAATATCAATTTTAACACCAGTTTCCTCAATGATTTTATTAATCACTTTTCCACCAGTACCAATCACATCACGAATTTTTTCTGGATTAATCATCATATTAATAATTCTTGGTGCATATTCTGAAATTTGCTCACGCGGTTTTTGAATTTGTTTTAACATAATTTCATCTAAAATATAGCTACGTGCTTTTTTGGTTCTGCTAAATGCTTCTTCAATCACTTCATACGATAATCCATCCACTTTGATATCCACTTGAATCGCTGTGATTCCGTCTTTCGTTCCACCAACTTTGAAATCCATATCACCAAAGAAATCCTCAATTCCTTGAATATCGGTAATTACAACATAATTTTCTGGATTTTCTTCATCTGTGATAAGTCCTGTTGAAATTCCTGCAACTGGCTTTTTAATTGGAACACCAGCATCCATAAGTGCCAAAGTTGAACCACAAATGCTACCTTGTGAAGTCGAACCATTAGAACTCAAAATTTCTGATACAACACGAATGGTGTATGGGAATTCTTCTTTGCTTGGAATGACTGGCAATAATGCTCTTTCGGCTAATGCACCATGCCCAACTTCACGACGACCTGGTCCACGAGAAGCTTTCGCTTCACCAACACTATAGCCTGGAAAATTATAATGATGAATATAACGCTTTGAAACTTCATTATCTAATCCATCCAAAGTTTGCTCTTCACTTGCTGTTCCCAAAGTCACAATGGACATCACTTGCGTCCTACCACGTGAAAAAACGGCACTACCGTGTGTTCTAGGAAGAATTCCAACTTCACAAGAAAGCTCACGAATATCATAAATTCCTCTTCCGTCAACCCTTTTTTGTTCTTCCAAAATTAATTTTCGAACTGTCTTTTTTTCCAATTTATAAATCGCATCTGCAATTGCTTTTTTATCTTCATCAAACTTTTCTTCTCCAAATTTTTCAGCATACCATTTTTCTACATCTGTAGTAAATTGGTCGATTTTTGCATCTCTTTCTGGTTTATCGACTGTTTGAACATCGTCTTTCATACGTGTTCCAAACTCATTTGCAATTATTTTGTAAATTTCCTCGTCAACTGTAAAATGCGTATATTCGAATTTTGGTTTCCCAATTTCCGCTTTCATTTTTGAAATAAATTCACAAATTTTCTTAATTTCAACATGTGCTTTTTTAATTGCTTCTAGCATAGTTTCATCTGGAATTTCGTCTGCTCCAGCTTCAATCATAGCAATCTTGTCCATCGTTCCTGCAACTGTTAAAGTTAATCTGCTATTTTCACGTTGTTTTTCTGTTGGATTGATGACAATTTCATCATTCACATAACCAACAGCAACAGAACCAGTTGGTCCACCAAATGGAATATCAGAAATAGAAAGTGCAGCAGATGAACCAATCATTGCACAAATTTCAGGCGAGCAATCTTGGTCTACTGATAGAACCAAACAGCTTATCACAACATCATTTCTAAAATCCTTTGGAAATAGAGGACGAATTGGTCTGTCAATCACTCTAGATGTTAAAATTGCTTTTTCAGTAGGACGTCCTTCCCTTTTTTGAAAACTGCCTGGAATTTTACCAACAGCATACAATCTTTCCTCATAATCCACAGAAAGTGGGAAAAAATCAATTCCTTCCTTTGGTTCTTTAGAAGCTGTTACATTCACTAGCACGACTGTATCGCCATAACGAACCATCACACTTCCATTTGCTAAACCACAATATTTTCCTGTTTCTAACGTTAGTTTTCTTCCTGCTAAATCCATACTATAACTTTTTGTCTCCATACATTTACCTCCTAAAAATTTTCATTATCTATTTGAAAGGTAACCTCTGCAAAAAAGTCATAAAATTACATTTTTACGAGCCATATTCCCCCGCGCGCTTATCGCGTGGACATAAACTAGCTTTTATCGCATATTATGGTAAACCATTGTCCTTCTGACCGAAGAATGGGTTTCGAAAGGGCAACGCCCTTCGTAGGGATTTTTAAGGGACAAAGTCCCTTAAAAGAATACTCCTTTGCACAAGCTACTATTCCAAATAAACAATTTCTTTTATTTTACTATATTATTTCCAAAAAAGCAAGTAAAATTTACGTAAAGTATAAATTAATCCCACAAATGTTTAATAAAAACATTGATGGGATTTGAATCATACTATGCTTTTTGACTCAGTTCTTTTAAAACCAAGCGTTCGAAATAAGATATGTCTTTTCTTTTTAAAACGTATTCTATTATTAGTTCGGAGCCACCTTTGTCAAGCAGTTCTATCAATTCCTCTTTTTCGTCCTTTTCCAAAATTTCATAAAACTCTCTAACATTATCAAGGAGCATATGCTCTATAAGATATAGCTTATCTTCTGGCTCTAATACTCGATACAAGCTGACAATCCTCCTTACATCGAAAATGTCATCGAATCTTCTTCCGCTTTCTTTGAGAATGCAAAATAGCTCTTCTTGAGCTTCTGTGGAAAAGTTTTCAATTGGAAGCTGCGCCTCACCGTTAAGCAGTTGAAAATCACTTTCTTTTAAAATCTCGTATAACTTTTCGCTTTTCATCCTTCTATAAACTTCCTCTGTTTTTTTCCGATCTTCCAGATAAGAAAAAACGTTTATGCTTATCTCAGGAGTTACTTCTGAACTGTTTAAGAAGCGTGCAATCGTGAATTTTGAGATTGCAGCCATTTTCCGATACACTTCTTGCACTTCATCATAATAATCTCTATCATTCAAAAATGCAAGAAACTCATTGAAAGCCTTAGGTCTTGCATAATTAGCATAAACCATTATATTATCCAAAAATTTTTCTAAGCCACTTGTCGTTAATCTTTCTAATACTAAGGCTTTTTGAAAAAATGCTCCCGGCTCTAAATAAATAAAAAATTTCCAAGCCACTTCTGAATCTTGCTCTATCACTTGTTCCAACTTATAGTTAGGCATAAACTCGCAAATCTCTTTGCCGCATTCACTCCCTCTTTTCAAAAGATTTGCTAAAGTAATACTAGAAAGACACTTCCAAAAATAGCTTTGACTTTGCTCGTTGAGTTCTAACATCAGATTTTCTAACTCACCTTCATCTAATGAACAAAGAATTTCATCGTAATATTTTGGTGGTAATTCTTCAAAAATCTTCCCTATTTTTCTTGTTAAGCATTTCCTCAGCCGATTTTTTGCTGACACCTTCTTTAATTTTCTTTGTAAACTCATAGTATGTTCTCCTTTCTGATTTTCGCATATGCGAATTGATATTAATATTTTATCATGTTTTACATAATTTGTCAATTTAATATAAAAAAACGATAACACTTTACATAAATGTTATCGTTTTTGTTTTAGCTATCTGCTTGTTTTTCTTTTCTTCTATAATTTCCAGAAATCAATTTAGGAATCGAAATAATAATTTTATAAATTGCTAAGCGCAATTTTTTAGATATCAAATAGGTTTTTCTTAATTTACGTGCATGTGCAATCGATTTTTCTTCTACTACTGCTAAAGCAACATCAGGATGTTCAATTGGAAAAATATAATTATTTCCATTATTGTTATCCCACTCATTTTTTTCATTTTTGATGCAAAAATTAAAGGTTGGTTTATCCATTAATTCGACTTCTATTTGAAAGCCTAAATCTGTTTTTCGCATTGGCAATTCAGATAGATTTTCCCAATCATTTCCAAATCCAAAATGAATTTTTACTTCTTCTGAATTATCCTGAAAAAATTTACCTGTATAAGAAATTTTTACTTTTGAATTAGTAGTTAATTTATCGGTGTTAAAAAATATATTTTTTACTAGTTCCATAACAACTCCTCTTTAAGTAAACTGTTGTGCTTATTTTCCTTTTTTATTTTTATACATAAATTATATCTTTAAGTTTTATTTTTGACAAGTACCTATTGAAAAAAAAATCAAATGTAACACAAATGTAATATTTATAAATACACTTTTCCAATGATTTGAAAATCATCAGAGTTAGAAATTGCAATATCTTTGAAGTTTTTATCACAAGCTTCTAACACAAAATGATTTCTTTTATACACTAATTTACGAATCAAAAATTCATGATTTACTCGAAAAAGTCCGATTTCCTTATTTTGAACAAGTCCATTTATTTCAATAAATGCATACGAATTTGGCTTGATAATGGGGCTCATCGCATTGTCTGGCACTTGATAGGCAAAACTTGCATTGGAAAAATTAACTGGGCAATCGATGTAATCATCTAGCTTAGAAATCGCTGGAATTTGATGATATGGCACATGTTTTACATAATCGTATTGAATTTGTTTTTCATTTAATTCTTTATCAAATGTATTAAAAAGTGGTTGATAGGGAACGCCCAAAGAAAAAGCAATATTTTTCAATGCTTTATGACTTGGTTTTCTGGTTCCTTTTTCAATATGTGTTAAATGCCCAATATTAACACCGTGTTTGATTGGCTAATTGTGTTTTGGAAATTCCTTTTTCTTTTCGAATTCTTGCAATTAAATTTGCTAACATTTTTATACCTCACTTACTTTTTTGTCGAATTTATTATATCTATAAATTTTTTTGTTGTCTAGTATAAATTTTAGAAAGTTGATAAACTTATTGCCAAAAAATTTTACTTATGATAAGATAGAAAATAAATGTTAGAAAGGAGAATTCCAAAAAAATGCCTTCAAACGAAAAAGATGCTGAAAATCAGAAAAAAGATTTACCAGAAAAAGGACAAGAAGTTTTAGAAACACCAAAAAAAATAATAGAGAACAAATCGAAAAACGATGAAAAAAAAGAAACTTGTCAAACTCCAGAAACTGCAAAATCCAGTTCTTCTGAGACAGTTCAAAAATCAAAAATAGATTCCAAAACCAAACCAAAAAGCTTTTTTGCCTTTTTAGTTCTATGTGTTTTATTTATCTTTTTTTTGCTATTTTCAACAGCATTTGCCTTTTTAAATTTAAATAAAACAACCATTGCAAAAGGTGTTAGCATAAAAGGAATCGATGTTTCGAATTTAAGTATCCAACAAGCAACAGCAAAAATAGAAGAAGCAATTCGCATCGAATTGGCTCTTGGCATGAATCTAGTTTATTCTGAGAATTTTTCAGTGGATTTTGATGTTTCCCAAATTGAATATTCATATGCGATAACAGAGGCTGTCAAGGAAGCTTATTCTATTGGTAGAAGTGAGCATCTTTTCAAAAATAATTATGTTTTACTAGCAACTGCTTTTGCTGGAAAAAATATTGAGCTTCCAAGCACATATAACGAAGTTTCTTTCAATGCTATCATTGATGATATTGCTGTTAGAATTCCTCGGATTGGTTGTGCAAGCAAGTTATTATATAGAAGGTGATCAACTCATCGTTGAACGTGGCAAATCTGGTATTGCAATTCAAAAAGATGTATTAAAAAATGAAATTTTAGAAACCATAAAAAAACGTAATGCTTCTGAAATCAAACAAGATAGCACTAAAGAAACCATTCCAATACAAGTTCAAACCATTGACCCTGAACCAATTGATTTAGAAAAAGTTTATGCAGAGGTTCATACCAAGCCACAAGATGCATATTATATTGCAGAACCTTTCCAGCTAATTCCTGAAAAAAACGGTATCGATTTTGCGATTTCCTTAGAAGAAGCCAAAGCAAATCTTGCCGCTTCCACTTCAGAAAACTACTCAATTCCTTTAAAAATTACACCTGCTACCAAAACGATTAATGATATTGGCACAGAAGCTTTTCCTTATGTTATTTCTTCTTTTACTACGAAATACGATCCAACGAATACGAATCGAAGTGGTAATTTAAAAATCGCTGCTGATAAAATTAATGGCACAATTTTAATGCCTAATCAAGAATTTTCTTTTAATGAAGTAGTTGGCAAAAGGACAATTGAAGAAGGCTACACTAATGCCAAAATGTACGAAAATGGTCAATTAATTGACGGACTAGCAGGTGGCATTTGCCAAATTTCTTCTACTCTTTATAATGCTGTGTTGTTGGCAAATTTAGAAATTACAGATAGGCGCAATCATTCTTTTACTTCTAGCTATGTACCTGCTGGAAGAGATGCTACTGTTGTTTATGGAAAACAAGATTTTAAATTTAAGAATACTAGGACCTATCCAGTTAAAATCGAGGCAAATGTGGCAACTGGAATTGCTGAATTTAAAATTCATGGAATCAAAGAACCTGTCGAATACGAAATAAAAATTATGCCTGTTACAACACAAACCATTCCTTATCAAACACAAATGGTGCCTGATGCTAGTTTAGCTCCTGGTCAGCAAGTTGTAAAACAGGCAGGACATAGTGGTTATAAAGTGACAACCTATCTTGAAAAAAGGGCTGCTGGCGCGGTTGTTTCAAAAGATGTTTTGTCAAATGATACGTATAAGCCAATGAATGCAATTATTAATTTTGGACCATAAAGAATTATTTTTTCTTTAAAAAATACTTGCAAAATTTCAAATTTCATTATATAATATGGAAAGTGACGATGGCTTCTTTTAAGGAAGGTATGTTTCAATAAAAAGCTATGAATCTCGTCAGGTTCGAGAGAAAGCAGCGATAAGTAGTGTATTTATGTGATTTACATGCCTTCCTTAAAGGAAGCCATAACTTCACTTGCTTAAAATTATGATAAGAAAGAGGTGTTTTTTATATGTCTTATACAGCTTTATATAGAAAATTTAGACCATTAAAGTTTGAAGATATGGTTGGGCAAGAACATATTACAAAAACACTTAAAAATCAAATTATAGCTGGTCGTGTTGGGCATGCTTATTTGATGAGCGGTGGTCGTGGAACAGGAAAAACGACTTCTGCTAAGATTCTAGCTCGTGCAATTAATTGCCAAAATCCGCAAAATGGTGAACCTTGCAATGAATGTGAAATTTGTAAAAGCATTTTAGATGGGTCTTTAACTGATGTTGTGGAAATGGATGCTGCTTCAAATAATAGTGTAGAAGATATTCGTTCAATTCGTGATGAAGTTAATTTTTTGCCAACAAAAGCTAATTATCGTGTTTATATCATTGATGAGGTTCATATGCTTTCTGTTGGTGCTTTTAATGCTTTATTAAAAACATTAGAAGAACCACCTAAACATGTCAAATTTATTTTGGCAACAACAGAACCTCAAAAGCTTCCAGCAACCATTCTTTCTCGTTGCCAAAGATTTGATTATAAAAAAATAAAAGAAGCAGAGATTATTAAAAGATTGCAAATTATTTGCTCAGAATCCGATATTTCTATCACAGATGATGCGCTTAAAACAATTGCTGTTTTGGCAGAAGGCGCCATGCGTGATGCAATCAGTATTTTAGAAAGATGTAGTCAAGAAAGTGCTGAAAAAATTACGATTGATCTTGTAAAAGAATTGGTTGGGCTTCCTAGTTTGAAATCCATTCATGAGTTGTCTAAAGCGATTTTGGAAAATAATGAAATGGTTGCTTTACAAACCATTGATAATGTGATAAACGATGGAAAAGATTTGTATCATTTTTTGTGGGAAGTTATCAAATATAACAAAGATATTTTGGTGTTTCAATCTACTCAAACATTAGATTTATATTCTGATTTAGATTTACAAAACATAAAAGATTTGGCTGATAAAACCAGCAAACAGAAGCTTTTGCAGATTATTTTCCAGCTGTCTGATTTAGAAAGCAATCTTAAAAACTCTGCTCAAAAAACAATTTTGCTTCAATCTGGTATCATTAAAATCTGCATGAATCAGCCAAATGGCGATATCGCTGCTTTGGAAAAAAAAGTAGCAATGTTAGAGCAAAAATTAAATGAACTTGCTTCTAATCCTGTCACAAAAACAAGTTTGTCTCAAGTACCAAAACAAGCTTCTAACAAAATATCGCAAAAGCCTGTTGCCTCAAAACCTATTATGCCAACAGCAAAACCTACTGAGGATTGGAAAAAAATCGTTGAACAACTAAAAAAAACAGGAAAAATTAGGTTGTATACTTGTTTGGTAAATACAACTGTCAATAAATTAAATGACCAAACTTGGGAAATTGAATTTCCAAATGGTTTAACAGAGTTTAATAAAAAAATCCTAGAAGATGGCATAAATCGAAAGGATTTAATTCAAACAATTGCTTTATCAACTGGATATGAAATTAATATCAAATTAAAAGATGGCAGAATCGCAAAAACTTCATCTCAAACCACTTCTTCTGGTTTGGAAGATTTGGGAATTGATATTAATATCATCGATTCTTGATAAAAATTTCTAATTTTAATAAAGAAAGGAGAAAATGAAAATGGCAAAAAGAGGTGGATTCCCCGGAGGATTGGGAGGATTTGGCGGAATGAATATGAACCAATTAATGAAACAAGCAAAAAAAATGCAAGAGGATATGGAAAAAACACGGAGAAGAATTGCAAAAGAAAACATTTGAAGCATCTGCTGGCGGAAATGCTGTATGTGTAAAAGTAACTGGTTCTAAGACAATCCAAGAAATCAAAATTCAAAAAGATGTAGTTGACCCTGACGATGTTGAAATGTTGGAAGATTTAATTTTAACTTGCGTGAATGAAGCATTGCGAAAAGTGGATGACGCACAATCTGCAAGTTTTGGAAAATTCAATATTCCTGGATTTATGTAAAATACGGCTCTTATTAATCATTCTTTTTCTAGGAAGAAAAAGCTTCCAAACAAAGATATTTTGACAGAAAGTTGCAAAATAATTTTCTGTAAATGAGCAAAATGCGGACTCTAAAATTGTGAATATGTCCGCTTTTATTCTAAATAAAATCAGAAAAGGACAAAAAAATGGCAAATTATTCTCCATCGATTGAAAAATTAATTGAAAGTTTTGAAAAACTGCCAAGCATTGGTCATAAAACGGCACAGCGTTTGGCATTTTATATGTTAGATATCAGTATGCAAGAAGCAACAGAATTCACAGATGCAATCTTACATGCAAAACAAAATTTAAAATTCTGTTCAAAATGTTTTAATATTTCAGATACTGACCCTTGTCATATTTGTTCTGATTTAAAACGAGACCAAGCTACGATTTGTGTTGTTGAAGATGTTCGCGATGTTTTTGCAATGGAAAGAACGCATGAATTTAAAGGTGTTTACCACATTTTGCATGGCTCTATTTCTCCTATGAATGGAATTGGTCCTGACGATATTAAAATTAAAGAATTGCTAACACGATTAATGAATCAACCTATCAAAGAACTGATTCTGGCGACAAATCCTCGTGTAGAAGGCGAGGCAACTTCAATGTATATCTCAAAATTAGTCAAACCAATGGGAATTAAAGTTACACGAATTGCTCGAGGAATTCCAGTTGGTGGAGATTTAGAATATACAGACGAAATTACGTTAATGCAAGCTTTAGAAGGCAGAAGTGAGATATAAGAAAAAACACAAAGCGGACTTTCAAAGTCCGCCTATTTGTTCTTACGCCAATTTTACAAAGTAAATTTGCACGCAAGCACTTATTTTTCTTCAAATGCTTGTACAAATAATCCCATTCTGACAAACAAACCATTGTGTGCTTGTTTAAAATACATCGCTCTTGGGTCATCATCAATATCAGTCGAAATTTCATCTACTCTTGGCAATGGATGAAGCACAATGGTGTGATCTGAAAATTGATTCAAAACTTCTTGATTGATGATAAATTCTTCTTTTCCAAAATCTCCTTCAAATCTTTCTGACTGAATTCTTGTGTGATACATGACATCAACATCTTTTGGTATATCAGCAAAAGAATTGCATTTTTTGTACGTAATTCCTCTTTGGCTCAACAAATCGATATATTCTTGTGGAAGCGCAAAACAGCTTTTGCTCAAACCATATACTTCAACATTTTCATACAAACGAATTAATCTTAGCAAAGAATGAATCGTTCTTCCATTTAATAAATCTCCTAAAATAGCGATTTTCACACCATCTAATGTTTTTCTGTATTCTCTAATCGTATACAAATCTAATAAGGCTTGTGTTGGATGTTCACCTTTTCCAGCTCCTGCATTCAAAATTGGTACTTTAGCAACACTTGCTGCTTCTTCTGGCATTGTTTCACTCGAGTGTCTTATCACAATTGCATCTGCATAACCTTGCAAAATTTTTACTGTATCTTCTAAGGTTTCTCCTTTTTTTCCAGAAGAATTGGATGAAGCATTTTCTGTTGCAATGACTTGTCCTCCCAACTTTAAAACTGCTGTTTGAAAAGACATTCTTGTTCTTGTACTTGGTTCATAAAACATTACTGCTACAATTTTTCCCTCTAATGTTTTAGCATATTTTTGTGGATTGTTTTTAATGTCGTCTGTTAGTTGAAATAATTCTTCTAGACTCTCTCTGTTGTACTGTTTAGCACTTAATACATGTTTCATTTTTATTCCTCCATTTTTATCAATTTTCTATTGACAATATTTTTTCTATTATAATATTTAGCAATCATTTTGTCAATATGAAACCCTTTACTTATAAATCACTTTTATGCTTTTAACTTGATAGCTAACTGAATAACTTAGCTCTATTTTTTCTAATGCTATGCTAGAAATATCACTAATTTTAGAAACATCTAATGTTACGGTTTGTTCTTTTTTTTGGTCTAAATTCAAAGATATTTCACCATTATTATCATTTAATTTCACTTGTAAACGCAAAACTGGTTCTTTTATTAAACCCTCTACTTCTCCAGCTGATTTTGTGTTAGCAAAAGTAATTTGTAATTTTTGAACATTTTGTAATTTTTGAGAAAAATTATATGTATAATTTCCATCATTACTTATTCCATCATTATTAATCACTTGATAGCCTTGTGATACGGGCAAGGCATTGGTTTTGTAAATCGCTTGCCTTTCTTTGGCAAGCCCGATATAGCCTGCTTTTTTCTTATCTCCATCATCCAATGAATCAATTCTATCATAATATGAAGTATATTTTTTGCCGTTTTTGTAATAATCTGTATTCGTTTTTGGTTGAAATTTACTTTCATAATTGTTTGTGTTAATACAGGTATAACACGCTAAATTTTTATGGTCATAATGATAACGGTTGGTCGCTCTATCGTAAACTTTGTCGTATTTTACTTCTTTGGATTTAAAAGCAATATAGCCATCATTATTTTCTGCCAAATAGGGGCAATCAATTCGATGATAATTTCCATAACCACTATTAAACTCATCCTTTTTTACATAGTAAATTTCACTTGGCGTAACGGTTAGCTCATTATTGGTGCTAGAAACAATCTGGTAATTGTTGTATATATTTAATCCACAATTTAGGCCTTGCATAAAAGAAACGATGGAAAGATTGCTCAAAACCTTGTCCCATTCTTCATCTGCTAAAATTGGCAAACTAAATTCATAAGAATTTTTCCTTTCCATTTTGCAATAAGCAGACATCGCTAAATTCAAATTATATTTAATCGAATTTTTAATCACTTCCCTTTTGTGAGTATTAAATTTGGATTCTGTATCTTCTGGATCTTCGTTTTGGTCAAAAATTTTAGTGGTATTTTCTGAAAAATCATAATACAACTCCTCTGCTCCAACCGAAGGTTGATATTTCAAATTTCCATTTTCGTCTTTGTAATAATTCGCCACTGCGTCATTTTTAATATTTCCATATTCTAAATCCCTTAGATTTTCATACACCCAATTTGAAAAACATGCAGAACTTGCATAATAAGCAACTGCTTTGCAATTTTGAATTTCATATTCTAAATTCTGAATTGTTTGAAAGAGTTCTGATTCTTTTGATTGTTCATATTGTTCATACATTTTTTCCAAATACGTTTCTGCTTCACTAATACTAGCAATGTCAACTCCATTTATCTTTTGATTTATTTGATCAAAATTAGAATTAATTGTTACTCCATTTACTGTAACACTTGCATTATTAGCAGCTCTTATGGTTGTGGCTTCTGAACTTGTTTTCAAGCCCAAAATTTTATTTTTAATTTCATTTTCATTTCCTTTTTGTAAATCATAATCAACATCATCAATTGTAATACCTGTAACCAAACTATTTTTGATTAAATAACCTGTTTTGGTATAATAAATACCATTAATCGTTCCAATGATATTCAAATAATTATCTAATGTATAATTGATTGTAACATCCTTATTCTGATTCTGATACCTTGCTGAATATTGTACATAGGATTTTAACAAATAATCCGTTTCCTTTTTGGCGTTTTCTTTTTTTACTGTATACCCTCCACCTTCTTTTTCATACAAAACATCTCCAAAAACTGCTTTATTTGCGTCTTCTATTTCGCTATCCGATACACTTGTGTCTCCATAAGCTAAATAACCTTTGGTGGTTGTTAAGCCATTTTCTGTTTCTGTTGGTGCATAAACATAATATCCATCATACATCGTGTATAAAATTGCTGGAATATAGGGTTGTATGTATTGCCTACTAGCATTTGAAACACCAAATTTGGTTGCTAAAGAATCCAAAAATATGTTATTAGAAGCAAGTATTATACTTCTCATAGAATCTGCCACAGATGACAATTCTTCATTTGCTGTATTCATTTCAAAAGCAGACATAGCATCATAAGTTGCATTCAGCAAATTTGCATTATATTGATTTTGTTTGGCAATCGTGTCAACTTGCATTTGTATATAATACGTAACAATCAATATAATTGGTAATAAAATAATTGCTAATATTACGCCCAAACCGTCTACTTTCATTTTTTCTCTCCTTTTTCTTTTTTCCTCTTTTTATTATAACAATTTATTCTTACAAATTCAAGTTTGTTTCTTATAAATTTTTATCTTTTAGATTAAGAAAAAAGAAGCTGTAAAAACTCTCGTTTCTCAAAAAAGAAACGAGCAAAATTGGGGGAATTTCCCCAATTTTTGCTCGTAATATGCCTAAGTTTTTTATGTCGCTTTTTAATCTTTTCCATTTATTTTGCACTCTTTGAAAATTTCCACAATTGCTAATGGAGACAAAATCAACAAAATCGTTTCAATCAATTGATCCTTTGGTAATTTCTCTAAACCAAATATATCTCTTAAACTTGGTACAAATAATATAACTAACATCAAAACTGCTGAAATAGCTATTGCCAAAATTAATTTTCCATTATTAAATGGATTTGTTTTAAAAATGGATTCTTGATGATTTCTAACATTAAACACATGCACTAATTCTGATAAAGCAAGTACACTAAATGCCATAGTTTGTGCAATTCTAATTTTTTGTTCTGAAGTTCCTTGTGAGCTAAGTCCTAACACAAATGCAATCAATGTAATTAAACCTATCCATATACCTTGATATAAAATTCTCCAAGTCATTCCTTTGCTAAAAATTCCTTTGCTATTTTTGATTGGTTTTCGTTTCATCACATTTTTATCTGCTGGATCAACTGCTAATGCCAAAGCAGGAAGTGAATCTGTAACTAAATTAATCCATAAAATATGCATTGGAAGGAGTGGTTCTAATCTACTAATATCCGCAATATGGAATACTTTTGCCAAAATTGGTGTTAATACAATGGCTAAAAACAGTACAACTATTTCACCAATATTACTTGATAATAAGAAAGCAATTGCTTTCAAAATATTATCATAAATACGTCTACCTTCTTCTACAGCAGAAACAATGGTCGCAAAATTGTCATCTGTTAAAATAACATCTGCTGCTTCTTTAGAAACATCTGTACCAACAATTCCCATAGCACAACCAATGTCCGCATTTTTTAAAGCTGGCGCGTCATTTACACCATCTCCTGTCATGGCAACCACTTCTCCATTTGCTTGCCATGCTTTTACAATACGAACTTTATGCTCTGGAGAAACTCGCGCATATACTGCTATATTTCTAACTTTTTCCTTTAATTCGGCATCTGACATTTTTTCCAATTCACTGCCAGTTATGGCTTCTGACTCATCTTTCAGAATCCCTAATTCTTTCGCAATAGCCGTTGCTGTAATTTTATGGTCACCTGTAATCATAACCGTTTTTATTCCTGCAGATATACATTTTTTTACAGAATCTTTTACTTCCATTCTTGGTGGGTCAATCATACCACACATTCCAACATAAATTAAGTCACTTTCTAATTTATCCATATCTTCTTTGGTTAAAGGATGGTTGATAATTTTGTAGCCGAATGCCAACACTCTAAGAGCCTTTTCTGCCATGGTTTTATTAGTAGATAATATGAATGTTTTATACATTTCTAAATCACTTTTTATTTCACCATTTTCTGAATATTTATTACAACATTTTAATAATTCATCCACACCACCTTTTGTGTAAACAATATACTGATTTTCTTTGTCTGTTTTGTGGACAGTTGTCATCAATTTTCTTTCTGAATCAAATGGAATTTCGAATGTACGTGGTGTTTTTTCAAGAATTCCTTTTTGATATCCTAAAACAAATCCCATATCCATTAAAGCAGTTTCAGTTGGATCACCTGTTAAATTGCCATCTTGTGCAATTTTGGTATCATTACAAAACATACCTGCTTTGACTAATTTATCCAATTCATCACTTGTTTGTTTGATTTCATCAATTTGATAAAGTCTACTATTGACAAATATTTTCTTAACTGTCATTTTATTTTGTGTTAATGTTCCTGTTTTATCTGAGCAAATAACGGAAGCACAACCCAATGTTTCAACGGCTGGCAATTTTTTAACAATCGCATTTCTTTTTACCATACGACCAACGCCAACTGCCAAAACAATCGTAGAAACAGCTGCCAACCCTTCTGGAATGGCTGCAACAGCAAGTGATACAGCTGTCATAAACATGTGAATTGGCTCTTTTCCATAACAAGTTCCTACCACAAATATTATAGCACAAAGCAAAAGTGCTACAATTCCTAATGTTTTTCCTAAATTGTTTAATTTGATTTGTAACGGAGTTTGTGCCTCATCTGTTTCATCAATCATTTTAGCAATTTTTCCAACTTCTGTATTCATTCCAGTTCCAACAACGATACCTTTTCCTCTACCGTATGTAACCAAACTAGATGAAAATAAAATATTTTTTCTGTCCCCTAAGCCAACATCTCCTTCAATAACATCTTCTGATTTGTCTACTGGAACAGATTCTCCTGTCATGGCTGATTCTTGTGATTTTAAATTAACCGCTTCAATAATTCTTAAATCTGCTGGAATATAATCCCCTGTTTCTAAAATAACAATATCACCTGGTACCAAATCTTTGGATTGAATGACTGACAATTTTCCATCTCTAATTACTTTAGCAGCATGGCTACTCATTTTTTGCAAAGCTTCTAACGATTTTTCCGCTTTATTTTCTTGCGCTACACCAATAATTGCATTTAACACAACTACAATTAAAATAATTATAGTATCTGTTAACCCTTCTCCTTCTTGAACACCAATAATACCAGAAACAATTGCTGCAATAATCAAGATAACAATCATAAAATCTTTAAATTGCTCTAAAAATTTTACCCAAGTACTTTTCTTTTTTTTGGCTCTTAATTCATTAAAGCCAAATGTTTCACGCCTTTTTGAAACCGCCTCAGCACTTAACCCTAAATCCATATTGGTTTCTAATTTTTCAGCTGTTTGTTTCACACTCTTGTTGAACCATTTTTCTTCCATTTACATTCCTCCTACTTTATTATTTTCCAAACATTTTTATCGATAATTCCTTTTAAATCTTCTTTTAGCTCAATTACAGGTCTAATCCCCATTCTAGAATTATAATCTTCTTCTATAATGCCATTTCTCACATAATAAATATTTTTATCATTCTGTTTTGAAATTGTCCTTAACCAATAAAATCCTGTTGCAAAATAGAACAAATCATTTTTTTCACTAAGCGAACTTATATCGTCTGGAGCTCTGTTTGTTTGTTGCATTTCATTATACGCATAATTCAAATCTTCTAAAGTTAATGTCGTTACTTTTTCGGCAATACCTTCTACTTTAAAAATGCTTCCTTTTACAAACTCTTGAGCTTTTCCATAATTATACTCTAACACTACATTTTCAAAATTGTTTACCAAATCATTAATTGCTTCTTGGCTTGTCTGATATTTAATTGGTGTATATGACCATTTATATGGCACTTGTGCACTAATTATTCTAACTTTTCCTGTTGTACCTTTCATAACACCATCATCTAAAACTCGCCAACCATTTGTTGCTGTGTAAGTTTTGTCTGTATACACATCTTTGTATTCAACTGGATATTCGATATAATCTCCCGGCTTCACATTTCCTTTTAATAATTGAGTACAACTAACTTTGCCTTCTGACGTTATATAAAATTCATACTCTTTATTTTGATATCGAATTTTAATGCAATTATTTTCTTCTTTTATGTCAAACTCATTCAATTGCGCTAAATTCTTTATTAATTGCTTTCTACAATATTCCTCCTTACTCATATCAAAAATACTTTTTTCATTTTCCCAATAATCAATTTCGGCTTCCATCCAAGCAATCTCAATTTTCTCTTGCAAAGAAGCTTCTATTGTTTGAGTCGCTGCTGTTACACTTTTTTCGATAATTAAATGATTTGCCATTGTCAACGAAACATCCAGCAATATTAGTAGTACAATTACTGTAACGACTAATGTTACCAAAGTAATTCCGTTCACACTTTTTAACAATTTTCATATAATTATTCTCCTTTTCTGGATATATTCTATTTTAACCATTTTCTCATAATTAATCAATAACTTATATACTTTTTCTCTATTTTATCATATAATAAATAAGAACAAAATAAAAGAAAGGAATTATTTTAATTATGAAATCTTATAAATTAGCTTTAGTAGGCGCCACTGGAGTCGTTGGAACGACTGCACTTGACGTTTTAAAAGAATTTGACTTACCCATTTGTGAATATGTATTTTTCTCTTCTAAAAAATCTGCTGGAAGCAAAATTACTTTCAAAGATACTCAATACGTTGTTCAAGAACTAATGGATTCCTCTTTTGATTATGGTTTTGATTTTGCTATTTTTTCTGCTGGTGGCGATACAGCCAAACATTTTGCACCAATCGCAGCTTCTAAAGGATGTGTTGTAATTGATAATAGTAGTGCTTTTCGTATGGACGAAAACGTTCCTTTAGTTGTACCAGAAGTCAATCCAGAATGTGCTTTTGAACATCATGGAATTATTGCTAATCCAAACTGTTCAACCATTCAAGCAGTTGTTCCTTTAAAAGTAATGGATGATATTTGCAAAATCAAAAGAATTGTTTATTCTACTTATCAAGCAGTATCTGGTGCTGGAAAAAAAGGAATCGATGATTTACAAAATCATACTACAACTAAATTTCCATATCCTATCTATAATAACTGCTTGCCTCACATTGATGTATTCACAGAAAATGGCTACACAAAAGAAGAAATCAAAATGATACAAGAAACACGAAAAATTCTAAAACGTCCTGATTTAAAAATTACAGCAACTACGGTTCGCGTTCCTGTTATGAATTGTCATAGCGAATCTATCAATGTAGAATTTGAAAATGATTTCGATCTTGAACAAATCATTCAAAAATTAAAATCTACAAAAGGAATTATTGTTCAAGATAATCCTCAAATCAATCAATATCCTATTGCAACTACTGCCAATGGACACAATGAAGTATTTGTCGGAAGAATTAGGCGTGATGAAAGTGTTCCTTTTGGTTTAAATTTCTGGTGTGTAGCAGATAATATTCGAAAAGGAGCCGCTACAAATGCTGTGCAAATACTAGATTTATTGTTAAGGGGTAGAACCCCTTAACAATTTCCTTTAAAGCAGCGCTGCTTTAAAGGATTATAGCTTATTTTGCGCCTTATTTTTATTTCATCAAAAAAGTTAAAATAGCATGCGAATCTAAATTATCTTGCAAAATTTCTCCATTCAAATGAATTTTAAATTCTTTATTCTCATTCTTTCGATTTAATAAAATTACTGCAATAGAACCATCTATATTCTCAAAAGCAGCTATTTCTATGTCACTTGTATATTTGGAGTAACCAATCCTTCTAGCACCAGGCTTTACAAATTTACTAAAGTGTCCAATATAATAGTACGACAAATTCCTAATATATCCTTTTTTTCTCGCATTTAGCATAATCGGAGCATTGCAAAAATTCCTTTTGTGATTTGGACCACCTCTATTGTCAAGCACCATATTCCAATCTATAAATCCATGAATGCCATGATTAAAATCACCAATCATATCATGTGCATAAATTTCTGCATTCATAACTTCATCTTCTTTTCGAAAATTCGAAAATCCTGTACAGCCTTCTGTATGAATCAACAATTTATCTGGAAATCGATTTTTCGTCAAAGCAATTTCTTCAAAATAGTCACCTGAATACCAATGCATTGCCATACCACAAATCACATCTTCTGCAATTTGAAATACTTTCTGAGCTCTTGTATACAATCTTTCTTTATTATGATCCCAAGCCAAAATTTTAGTTTTAATCCCATTTTGACGCAATTTGGGATACAAAAACTCTTTTGCAAATTTTGCTTCTTCCTCCGCAGAGAATAAACAAGATTCCCAAAGTTGGTCTGCTTTTGGCTCATTTTGAACAGTCATATAGTCAATTGAAATTCCCTTTTTTTGATATTCTAAAAAATAATTGGCCAAATATTGTGCATAAACATCATAATATTTTTCTAGCAATCTTCCGCCCAAAATCTGCATTTGGTTATCCTTCATAAACTCTGGCGGTGACCACGGAGAAGCCAACAACTTCAGATTTGGATTTTTTTTCATCGCATTTTGAATCATTGGAATGATATATTTTTCGTCTCTTCGAACAGAAAACCTACTTTTTTCTCCATATTTTAAATAGGTATAACGAGATAGCGAAAAATCCGTACTTCCAATCGGAGTTCTACAAAAAGTATAACCCAATCCATTTTCTGAAAAATAATCCTCTAAAATGCTATTAGCCATAAGCGAATTTAATTGTTTTAAACAATAACCAGAAGCCTCCGTAAAAGCTCCGCCAAAACCAATAATTCCCTGAAATTTCACATCGGGATATAAATTTATCAGTTCTTTTTCAGTCTCTTCTAATTTTCCATTAAAATTCACAAAACTTTTATCCCAAAACAAATCTCGCTTGAAATTTGTTTCTATTTTTACAATCGTCATATTTCTCCTTACTTATATAAATCTCTTGACAAAAATTCTCTTTTTACTTCCACGCCATTTTGTCGATATACTTTATAAGCTTCATAAATAACATAAACACCTTTTGTTCCAACCTGCTTTGATTCAATATTTATCTCATATTCTTCATTGGATAAAATTCCATAAATACTGGCTGTTACCAAACCATTTTGCACACTCATTTCTATTTTTATTGGATATTCTCGATTATTTATAAACTGAAAATCGTATCTTCCCCAAACAACAGTAGCATCTTTTCCACCAGCTAAATAAGAAGTCAATTTAGAATGATTATGCCTTTCTTTTATTTGCAAATTAGCCGCAATCACTGCATCATACAAAGTCGAAGATATTTGGCAAATGCCACCTGCTAATCCATCTTCAACCTCACCATTCACAAAAATAGCAGCATTTTTATATCCTTCAGAAATCGTTCTTTCTCCCACCACTTGATTAAAAGAAAAATACTCTCCAGGCATGATAATCGTTCCATTTATTTTATTTGAAGCAATCATCAAATTGGTAGTTCGATTTGGGTTATTCACATATTGCGTAGAGAATGTGGATAACACATGTGGAAAAATAGCTAAATCTTTTATAAAAACCTTAGGATTTGTAAAATTCAAATCAATGCTATATTCTTCCAAATCGGGCATATTCTTTATTTGATTTTTGGCCTTTTCCACATCAAAATCAACTCCTATAATTGGCTCATAAATCGTAATTGGATTTTCTGTGAAATATGCATCTTGTGGTTTTTTATACACCTCTTCATGTATTTTCTCAACATCAATCTCTTCTGGCAAAATTTCGTAAGTTGGAATTTTGATTTGTTCTTGTTTTCGGTTTTCTAAATTTTTTAATATTTTGCTTTTTAGCTCATCTGTATTTAAGCCAACTCCACTTTTCCCTTTATGTATCAGTAATTTATCATTTTGTATTTCATAATCATATTGCTTAACTTCTGGCAACTCTTTTGCAAAATTCTCAAGTGCTTGATTTAGTGCTTTTTCATCATATAACAATGTGGCTTCTATTTTGGCTGTATCATTTAGAATTTTAACATAATCCCACAAATCTTTGACAACATTTTGTGTTCTTCCTATTTGGTAAGCCTCTTCTGCTGCCTTTTCCACATCAAACTTTAGTTTCAATGGTGCTAAATCAATCTGAAAAATATCTTCTTCAAATTGTAAAGAAACTGTTTCTGGCAATGTTTGATTTAACTGTGCTTGCAAATAATTGATTGCCTCTTGTTTATTCATATCTGCCACACTAATTCCATTTATCAAAACACCATTTTGTATCAAATCATTTTTTAGATGAGATACATAAAAAACACTTGTCGAAATCAGTCCCATTAGGCCAATATACAATACTGCAATAACACAAATTACTGCTATACTAATTTTTTTGGCAATGCTTTTTAGTAGCTTACGATTCTCTATAATCGTTAATGCTAATTTCCTTTTTTCTACTTTAACAAGTGCTTTTTCCTCTGTTTTGCTTGGTACCATTTTGGGTACTTTCATTTTCACTTTTTCTGATTTTGGCATATTTCAACATCCTTATATTAACGTTTTTCTTATTTTTTTACTTCTTTTGTTTTATCTTATTTTTATTATATGCATCTTCTACTTGACCTTATGTGAAATATTTTTATGCTAAAAATCCTATTTATCGCAAAAAAGTTTTTATGACGCCCTCTCCTTTTTCACACATCACTTCTAAGATTGCGCCATTTACGATTGGCATTTGTGGCGGAATATGCCCAATATCACAATCCAAAATAATGGGAATATCCAATTTTCCTAAAGCTTCTTTTACTGCCATTTCAAATGACATACCATAATCTTCGCGAATCAAAAATGGTCTACCAAAAATAATTCCTTTGCAATTTTCAAAATAACCAGCATTTTTCATTTGCCATAAATAATGTAAAACTTGTGGTGAAAACATCTCATAAACATCTAAAAACCATACAATTCCATCTTCTTTATATGTATTGCAATACTCTTTTATTTTGTCGTATTTAGTACCAAAAAAATGCACAATAATATCCAAACAGCCACCAATACAGCGTCCTGAAAAATAAAGTTTTTCTTCTCCTTTCAAATTTTTCCACGAGCCTTTTTTGGTTAAATGATAGGACTCAAAAATTTTTCTTTCCTCTTCTTTTGGCTCATACGTCCCAAAACTTTTCTGCTCAACTTCTAACCCTTCCATAAGGGAAATTGAATCTGTTAAATTTCTAGGAAGCTTATGCATTCCATAATCTTTAATATTTTCTCCATAAATCGTAGCAATCTCTAAATTTGTAGTTAAGATAAATCCCAAATTTGTAATATCTGAAAAACCTTGCACCCATTTCGGTTCCGTATTTTTCAAAACAGAAAAGTCCAGTTCATCCAATATTTCAAAAGCAAAATCTCCACCTGCCGCACAAATAATAGCACCTACTTTTTCATCTTGCCAAACTTGCATCCATTCTTTAGCACGCTCTTTGGCTGAAGCACTTCTGCCATTTATATCGGTTCTAACATGCTTAGTTTCTAAAAAACCAAATCCCATATTTTTCAAATTTCGAATGGCATTTTCGTATTCCATCAATTTTTTAGGTTCTACAATTCCAGCAGATGGCGCAGTAACAGCTATATAATCACCTTTTTTCAAAAATTTAGGATATCTCATTTTTCCTCCTAATTTTATTTTTTCTTATTATAATACAAAATTGTCAAAAAGTATATAACTTTTTTATTGTTTATACAAATTTTTACTAAATGCCAAATAGACAACTAACGTACAGACAAAATAGCAAAATAAAAATCACACCATGATTTCTACTGATTTTTCTTCGATTTTTAAATAAATCAAATAACAATAAATAAGCTGTTATCAAAAATAAAAATAAAAGCGAACGATTAAAACTTAAATCATAATGGATTGGTTTTATGATAGCTCCAATTCCTGGTAACAAACAAATATTAAAAATGTTGGAGCCAATTACGTTTCCAATTGCCAAATCACTTTCTTTTCTTATCGTCGCCAAAATGCAAGTTACAATTTCTGGCAATGACGTTCCTAAAGACACAATTGTTACACTAATAATGCTTTCACTAATCCCAAACAATGTAGCTATTTCTACTGCACCATTTACAACAAAATCTGCACCAAATTTTAATCCCACAACACCTAATATTAAATTTATGAAAATTTGAATCATACTAACTTTTTTCGTGGTTTCACTTTCTTCAATCTCTGCTTTTCCATCTCGGACTGTATAAAGCAAATAAATACTAGCAAAAACTAATAAAATAAACGCTTCGACTCTGGTAATTTGATTGACTGCTTTTCCAAAATTGCAAAAGACAGTCAACATAAAAATTGTAATAATGGAAACTGGCAAATGAATTTGCAACATTTTTTCATCGATTTTGAGTGGATTACAAACACTTGCAATTCCAATCACCAAAAGCAAATTGCAAATACAACTCCCAATCGAATTTCCAATAATAATATCTGGATTTCCTGTTATTGTAGATTGAATGGTTACAATAATTTCTGGAAGCGAAGTTCCAATTCCAACTATCACAATTCCTATAATCATTTCTGACAAATGAAACTTTTTAGCAATATCAGAAGCACCTTTTACGACAAAATCCGCGCCTTTCACCAATAAAAAAAAGCCAACTAACATCCATCCTATTTCTTGCAACATATTTTTTTCCTCTTTTCTTTTTTATTTTCTCTGTTAATTCCAAATTTTATACTTACTCCATAAGAAATTTTGCCATATCCCTTGTTTTTCCAAAAAACTTAGTATATAATAAGTTATGTAAAGGAGAAAAAATTATGGTTAAAATAGCTTTTTTTGATACAAAAGATTACGATAAAAAATTTTTTGATGAATACAACAAAAAATACAATTATGAAATCACTTATTTTGAATCAAAACTAAATTCTGAAACAGCAGAACTTGCCAGAGGTTTTGATGTTATTTGTATTTTTGTCAATGATATTGCTGATGAAAAAACGCTCAAAAAATTGAACGAATTTGGCGTAAAATTAATTGCTTTACGTTGTGCTGGTTTTAATAATGTAGATTTAAACCATCTTGACAATTTGCAAGTCGTCAGAGTTCCACAATATTCGCCATATGCAGTAGCCGAACATGCAACTGCTTTATTATTAAATATTAACCGAAAAATTTATAAAGCTTATCAACGTGTAAAAAAATATAATTTTTCGTTAGATGGTTTGCTTGGTTTTGACCTACATAACAAAACCATTGGTGTAATCGGAACTGGCAGAATTGGGAAAGCTTTTATTGAAATTATGAATGGATTTGGGACAAATGTTATTGCTTACGATTTATTCAAAGACGAAAAAGCAAGCCAAGAACTTGGTTTTAAGTATGTAGAATTTGACGAACTTTGCCAAAACGCAGATATTATCTCACTTCATTGCCCACTTACACCAGAAACGAAGCATATCATCAACAAAGATTCTCTTGCCAAAATGAAAGATAATGTCATTATTATCAATTGTAGCAGAGGAGATTTAATTTGTACCAATGATTTAATTGATGCACTTTCTAGCGGAAAAATTGGTGGGGTTGGTTTAGATGTTTATGATAATGAATCTAACTTTTTCCTAAAAGATATGTCCAATTCCTATGAACGAGACAAAAATTTATCTTTGCTAATTTCTATGCCAAATGTGCTGATTACTTCACATCAAGCATTTTTTACTTCAGAAGCCCTAAACAAAATCGCAAGTGACACTTGCCAAAATATTTCTGATATTTTCGAAAAAGGCAGTTGTATGAATGAAATAAAAACATAAGAAAAAGACCAGCAGTATGCTGGTCTTTCGGCCCCTTTTTAATTACGCTGCAATCTTTTCAACCACGTCACTTATCTTAAGTATCGGAATTACAGAATCACTTTCTGTATATATTCCTGTACTTGCTAACAAGTCGGCAATTGATATCGGAAGTTCAAAGTGTTCTTTCAACCTTCGCATACTTTCATGGTTATCTGCCCAACGATTCATAAGCATGACCACAAAAGCTACTACCGCTCTTGTAAAATAAGAAATTTCTCTTCCGCTTATGGTGTCTTCACTGTCTCCAATCCGAGCAACAGTGTCTTTAACACCTACAACCTTTATGCTCTCATACAAAGCTTCTGCTTCGTCCTTAAGAACCCAAGGGTCAACCCTCTTTCTATTTACTGTCAAGTTCCATAAAGCTCCTATCTGTATTACTCTCATAATTTCCTCCATTCTAAAAAAGGTGGGGCCATTTAATTTCGGGTTACATATTTAGTATACCACATTTTATGTAAAAAAGCAATACTTTATTGGAATTTTATGTAAATTATATTTTATGCTACTTATTTCTATTATTTTTACCTCAAAAAAATGTTCTCAATTATCCTACAAAATTTGGGAGTCCAATTTTAAAAAAATCCTATTTTACTGGGTTTATGTGTTCTCCGAAAAAAAAATGTTTCCACCATCTAGCAATTAGGGATAAACTTTTTTAGTCTTTTTTAATTTTTACTGTTTTATCTGAAATTTTTATAAATTATGACATGTAAAAAAAATGTATAAAAACATACTGTATTTTAACAAAATGTGGAAACTAGAACAACAAATGAAAGAACTTCACCAAACTATGAACAAGGAACTCAGACTGAATTGAAAAAACAAAAATGGATATTATGAAAATTGCAAGAAACATAACCTATTGCAATGTCTATAACTTTGTTCGTCTCATAAAAATTCTGAAAGAATTTTGTGTGGAAAATTTGCTGAAGGCTTTATTAGTGCAAAGTGATTTTCTATTCCATAAAAAAATAACACTAAGTTTTAGTTTCATAAAATCTAGTGTTATTTATGCATTTGGAGCCACTTGTCCGACTTGAACGGACGACCTACTGATTACAAGTCAGTTGCTCTACCAACTGAGCTAAAGTGGCAATTGCAAAATTTGGTGACCCCTACGGGAATCGAACCCATGTCTCCGCCGTGAAAGGGCGATGTCT
>CAOKQM010000011.1 GCA_948470875.1 uncultured Clostridium sp. | reverse complement strand
GAAGTGCAAACACTTCTTGGAGGTGATTTGAGCGATGTTATTTAAATTATCTTTTGAAAATATGAAAAAAAGTATCAAAGATTATGGCATTTATTTTTTAACTTTGGTTTTGGGTGTTGCGATTTTTTACCTTTTTAACTCACTAGATAGTCAAGAAGCTATGCTAAAAGTTTCTAGTTCACAAAGGCAAATGATTCAGCTGATGATTGAAATGCTTAGCATGGTTTCTGTGTTTGTGGCTGTGATTTTGGGCTTGCTGATTGTGTATGCTAACAATTTTTTGATTAATAGACGAAAAAAAGAATTTGGCATTTATATGACACTTCGGAATGGGCAGAAGGCAAATTTCAAAAATTATTTTAATGGAAACCATTTTTGTTGGGTTAATTTCTCTTGGAATTGGCTTAGTCGCTGGAATTTTTGGCTCACAATTTATGTCGATTTTGGTTTCAAAATTGTTTGAAGCAGATATGACCAAATTTCAGTTTGTTTTTTCCAAAGCGGCTTGTATCAAAACTTGTGTGTATTTTGCAATGATGTATGTGGCAGTAATGTTTTTTAATACACTTACGATTTCGCGCTATAAATTGATTCATTTATTAAATGCGGCAAAGAAAAATGAAACTGTAAAAATGAAAAATCCTGTTTTATCGATTTTGGTATTTTTGGGTGCGTGCATTTTGCTTGGATTTGCGTATTGGAAAGTGACAGTTGGAAATTATACTTTGAGTTCAGGAAAAAAAGTGCTAGAAGTTATTTTAATGGGAATTGCAGGAACGGTTTTGGTATTTTGGTCACTTTCAGGTTTTATTTTGCAAATTGTGCAAACTATGAAAAAAACATATTTGAAAGATACCAACATGTTTATTTTAAGGCAAATCAACAATAAAATAAATACTATGGTTGTAAGCATGAGTGTGATTTGTTTAATGCTTTTTATGACCATTACGATTTTGTCATCAGCTTTAGCTTTAAGAAATACTATGCAAAGTGATTTATTAGAAATGACACCAGTTGATGTTAATTTGTATAAAACTGCGAATTTGCCAGAAAGGGCTGTTAGTCGAAATGGAAAAGAAACTGTTTACACACAGGTGCAAAGACAAGATTCTAAAGTTTCCATACGACAAACATTGCAAACCAATGGATTTGATATAAATCTGTTGAAAGATATCCAAGAAATTGCTATTTATACAGATGAAAATTTAACTTGGGAGAAATTTTTTGGTGATAAACTAGAAGAGATAAAAATGCAGTTTCCGCAGTTGATGTATAATACAAAAGAAGAAATCATCAAAGTTTCTGATTATAACAAAATTGCAAAATTGTATGGCAATCAAGAATATGAATTAAAGGATGATGAATATATCGTGTTGTGTGATTTTGAAACGCAAGAAGAAATTCGAAATAAAGTTTTGGCACAAGGAAATTATCCATTAGAAATTGCAGGGAAAATGTATACAGCAAAATACAATGAGTGCCAAAGTGGATTTGTCGTAATGTCAACAAGCCACATAAATACTGGAATTATTTTGGTACCAGATAGTTGTAATTTAACAGAGGAAATGAAAAAACAATATTTTTTAGCAGCTAATTATCAAGCAAATACAGAAGAGGAAAAGTTGGAAATTGAAAAGAATTTTACAAGCAAAGAAGAAGCGACTTTTTTGAATATTCTTTATGAAAAAGGTTTGCGATTGGATGGTGTGACAAAAATTGCCATTATGGAAGCAAGTGTTGGATTAGTTACAATTGTAACGTTTATTGCAATTTATTTAGGAATGATTTTTTTGATTGCAAGTTCAGCTATTTTGGCTTTGAAGCAATTAACAGAAAGCTCTGACAATAAACAAAGATACACGATTTTGCGAAAAATTGGTTGTGATGAAAAAATGATTCATAAATCGTTGTTTCGACAAATTGGAATCTTTTTTGGAATGCCACTTATTTTAGCGATTATTCATTCTGCGTTTGGGATTCAATATGCATTATCCATGTTGTCAGGAGTTGCAAGTAACAAAGATTTGTTGCCATCCATTATTGGAACTGTGATTGTTATGGGAATTGTGTATGGTGCTTATTTTATTGCAACGTATTTAGGAAGTAAAACGATTATCAAAGATTAAAAAACAAGGAAAATACTCTTTTTGACTAAGAGGATTTTCCTTAAAATATTTTTTGGTACCATTTTTTGGTATTTTGAAGTAATTCGTCTAACGAATAGTGACTCATATTTCTAAAATATTTTAAAAATTCAGCAACAACACCATCCATAAAAAAACAAACATCTAGTTCAAGATAAGGATTATGATAAATATTTTTCAAAGCAGAATAAATTTTCTGAATGCCCATTTCTCGCAAGCTTTCCAAGAAGAAAAGTGTTTCATTAGAAGATAATAACATTTTGTAAATTTCTTCATTTTTTTTTAGACACAAGATGATTTCATCAAAATAATTTAAGATATCTTGATTGGTGTATAAAACTTTGTCATCACAAGTTAGTAATTCAATGGTTTCTAATTCGTATTCTTTAGCAACTTCATAAATATCATCGTAATGCGTGTAAAAAGTGCTTCTTGTAATATCAGCACGTTTGACTAGCTCCGTTACAGTTATTTTACACAACTCTTTTTTTTCTTGAATTAGTTCTGCAAAAGTGGTTTTGATTAATTTTCTGGTTTTTCTAGATGACGAATTTAAGCCTTGTACTTTCATTTTTTCTCCCTTTCTTAAAATTATATATTAGTATAACATATTTTTTTAGAAAAATAAATAGACAATTTTTTAAAAAGTGTCTAAATTTGGACACTTTAGTAAAATTTATACTTCCCATTCGAAAAAAATGCGCGTATAATAGAAAAATAACAAAAAAGGAGGAGAAAGGTTTTGAAAAAGATTACTGATTTTATCATTAACAAAAGATATTTTATTTTATTCCTTTTTGGTGTATTATCAATTGTATCCATTCATTTTTCAAAACAAGTGAAAGTCAATTATGATCTGGCTCAATATTTGCCAGATACATCTGAAACAAGAATTGGCATGGATATTATGGAAGAGGCAATTGACGCGCCAGAAAGTAGTTTTTTGAATTTGATGTTAAAAAATTTAAAAACAGAAGAAAAACAAGACGTTAAAAAGTATTTAGAAAAGGTAGAAGGTGTTTCAAGTGTTGATTATGATGATACTGAAAAGTTTAACAAAGCTGGAAATACGCTTTATATTGTCAATGTAGAAGCAGATGAAGAATCTGAAATTGCAACAAAAGTGTATGAAGAAATAACCAAACATTTTGCAGATTACGAAATTCACACAAGTGGACCGATTTCTGATAGAAACAATCCTGTTCTTCCAACTTGGATTGTTGTTTTGGCTATATTTTGTGCATTATTAATTTTGATTGTCATGAGCGAGTCTTATGTAGAACCTTTTTTATTTTTAAGTGCGATTTTGGTTGGAGTGATTCTCAATAAAGGAACCAATATATGGTTTCCGAGTGTTTCCAATATTACGAATTCCATTGTTGCGATTTTACAGTTAGCATTATCCATGGATTATTCGATTATGTTAATGAATCGTTATAACCAGGAAAAGGAAAAAACGAAAGACAAAACAAAAGCAATGAAAGAAGCTTTGTATCACGCTTTTTCATCGATTGTGAGTAGTTCGATTACTACCATTGTAGGACTTTTATGTTTAGTTTTTATGAGTTTTACGATTGGGCGAGATTTAGGACTTGTGTTAGCCAAAGGTGTCTTATTTAGTTTGGTTAGTATTTTTTTGGTGCTTCCTGCTTTAATTTTGATTTTTGATACAGCTATTCATAAAACAAAAAAGAAAAGTCCAGCTTTCAATTTAGAAAAATTAGGTAAGTTTAGTTATTTTATTCGACCAATTTCGATTTTTTTATTTATGGGATTTTTTGCTACAAGTTTCTTTTTAAAAGGAAATTTAGGAATTTTGTATACAGATTCAGAAGCAAATGAAGTTTCAGAAGTGTTTACAGAAAATAACCAGATGGCAATTATTTATAAAAATGAAGAAGAAGAAAAAATTGCAAAATTACTTCGGAAATTTGGAAAATCAAGAAAAAGTAGATGAAGTATTGGGGTATTCGAATACGATTAATCAAAAATTAACTTATGATAAATTAACGCAAAAATTAAATGATTTGGGCGCAGAAGTTGAAATAGAAGAGGATTTGCTAAAAATTTTGTATTATCATTATTACAACCAAACGGAAAATAATACCATGACTTTTTATGAATTTGTGAATTTTGTTCAAACACAAGTGTATAGTCATGAAAAAATGAGTAAAGAATTGGATGAAAAAACAAGACAAAATATCGACCGATTAGCACAATTTACAGGCCAAACTGGAATGCAGAAGCTTCGTACAGTAAGCGAAATTGCGAGTATTTTGGAAATGGAACCAAAAGAAGTTCAAGATAGTTTGACTTATTATTATGCCAAACATAATGATTTAAAATTAACGGTTTCAGAATTTATTGATTTCATTCATCAACATGTTTTAACAAATCCAGAATATGCTGATAAAATCAGTAAAACCAACCAACAAAAATTAGATATGTTATTGCAATTTACCAACCAAACAACCAATGAAACCAAAAAGTCAAGTCAAGAAATGGCGAATTTATTTGGGATGGATGTGGCTTCTATGGAACAGTTGTACCAATATTATGTAAGCTTGGGCGAAATTTCTGCGAAAATCACAATGGCTGAATTTTCAGATTTTGTGTTAAATGACATGCTCAATAACCCACAATATGCTAATCATTTTGATGAAGCAACCATCCATAAAATTCGAATTTTGAATACGTTTAGTCAAAAGCAAACTATTTCTAAACAAATGAATTTACAAGAATTAGCACAATTATTTGGGATGGATGAAACTGTGATAAAACCTTTGTTGTTACTAAAATACAGTACAATTGACACAGGAAATACATTATCCATAACAGAATTTGTAAATCAAGTTATGCTGCTTAAAAACACAACACATTATTTAGAAGATATAGATTTAAGCCATTTAGATTTACTTGCTAAATTAATCCAAAATCCTAAGCTAAATGTTACTAAAATGAACAAATCTGGTTTGGCAAGTATTTTTAATGAAATTGCACCTGGATTTGTGGAAAATATGTATTTGTTAACAGGTTTAGAAGAAAATGACACTATGACACCACAAGAATTCATTCATTTTGTTTTAACAACTTTAGCAAATCCCACAGAAGGCAGTATTGATGCGGGTGTATTTTCAGTAGATGCACAAACTTTCAATCAACTAAAATTGCTAAAACTTGTAATTGATGATTCAGTACAAGCAAATCAAGCAAAATATTCAGCAAGCCAAATGGCGCAAATATTAGGAATGCCAGAACAACAAATTCGTCAGTTGTATACTTTGCTTGCTTTTTCACAAAATCAAACACAAAATTGGACAGCTAGTCCAAATGAATTGGTAAATTTAATTTTAGAAAATCTTAACAATCCAAGTGTTGCTGAAAATTTGCAAGAAAATTCGAAAGCACAAATTCAGTTACTTGGTAAAATTATGACAAGTACTTTAGCTGAGAATGCTTATAATGCTAGCGAATTTGCAGCATTGCTGGAAATGGATGAGGGCAAAATCAAAAGCATTTATACCTTGTATCAAATTAAACATACAATTTTGCAACTTTCTCCAAATGAATTTGTTAATTTTGTGCTGTCTCATAAAAATGATGAAATGTTAAAAAATCGTTTATCTACTGATGAAATAAAAGATTTGCAAACCATTTTAAAAGTTATGAATGGTGTAAAAGTTGGGCAAAAATATAACAGCTTAGAACTGTCAAATTTATTGGGAATGGAACAAACAGATTTGGATTTGCTTTATGGTTTACATATTTTAAAACATAAAACCAATCCAAGCCTTTCTTTAGAGAAGTTCGTAGAATTTTTGTTAAAAGAAGTTATGCCAAATCCAGATTATGCGGACCAATTTGATGCTAAAAAAACAGCCAAACTAAATACCATTTCTGGTATTATGAAGGCTAGTAAAAATCACACAAAATATACAAAAGATGAGATTTTTACGATTTTAGCAGTTTTAACAGATTCACTGGATAAAAACACAGTAGATTTGTTGTATGTGTATTATGGAAGCGACCAACAATATGATGAAACTTGGATGATGACAGTACAAGAATTTGTGGATTTCTTAAATGAAAAAATTTTAAAAGATACAAGATTTGATGATTTTTTGGAAAACCAAATGAGGCAAGATATTTTAGAAGCCAAAGCTCAAGTAAAAGATGCCAAAAAATTGCTAGTTGGAAATGGGTATGCAAGAATTGTTTTAAACACAAAACTTGAGCCAGAATCAGAAGAAACTTTTAGGTTTATTCAATCTGTGAAAGACTTACTAGGAGAGAATTTAGAAGAGTTTTATATCATTGGAAATTCTCCAATGGCTTATGAAATGAGTCAAAGTTTTAATCGTGAATTAGATTTTATTACGGTTTTGACCATGATTGCAATTTTTGTGGTGGTGGCCATTACATTTGGCTCCATCATTATTCCAATTATTTTGGTACTTATGATTCAATGTGCAGTTTATTTGACAATGGGAATTTTGTCATTATCTGGCGGAACAGTATACTTTATTTCTTTGTTGATTGTGCAAAGTATTTTAATGGGAGCAACGATTGATTATGCGATTTTGTATACTTCTTATTATTTAGAACATCGAAAAACCATGGGGATGAAGGAATCTATTATTGGCTCTTATCAGCAGTCTATTCACACGATTTTGACTTCTGCTTCGATTTTAGTAATTGTGACTTTGATTGTAGGATATTTTTCATCAGCCATTGTTGCCAAAATTTGTACCACAATTTCGCAAGGAACACTTTGTTCTACAATTTTAATTTTATTATTGCTACCTGCTGTAATAAGTGCTTGTGATAAAATCATTCAAAAAAAGAAAAAAACAAGGTAAATGCCTTGTTTTTTTCTTTAAAAATGTGCTATCATAAAAAAATAATGACACTTTTTACACCAAAAGAATTAGATTTGCTTTTTAATCAAAATAATAGCATTGAAAAAATCCTGTATGAAGGCTGAGAAATAAGATTGACAAAAAACAAAATCAAGTGGTATGATAGAAGTGATTTAAGAAGAAGGAGGAAATAAATGGAAAAAGAAATGAATTTTATTAAAAAATTAGGGTATGTTCTAATTGGAGTTATCGTGCTTGGCGCAATTGCTATGTTTATTTTAGCAGCAGACTCAAGTTATGTGAGTGATTTATATATCATTTCAGGAATTGCAATGCTCATTGTTGCTGTCATATATTATTTGATTTTATATATTCATTTAGCAAAACTGAAATCTCAAAATATTATCATAGAGCAAAACAAAGAAATTATCAAATTATTGTCAAAGTAAGGAGAAAAAATATGGCAGAGGATAGATATAAAATTCTAAAGCAAATCGATGATGTTTGGGCAAATAGTGTACCAATTATTGTGCCTCAAATAACAATATTAGAAGATTTGTATACTGGCAAAAAAATCGTTCGTGTTACCATTCGAAATATTGGTCCAAAAATAATTCAATTTGTAAAATTATCACTTGCATTTTTAGATAACCAAGAAAATATAAAAAGCGAAATTGAGTGTGAATATAATAATTTGGATTTAAAAATCAATCAAGAAAGCACATCAGAAATCAATCTTGATTTTGCAAGTTTTGATTTAAAAAACCAGATTCAAATAACCTTACATCAAATGAATTTTGAAAAGGAAGAAAAATTAAATTCTACTACGATACTTAAAAAAATGATAAAAAATCCGCTTTCTAATTTAGATGAATTAGATGAGCAATACAAAAGAGAAATCCATAAAATTACTTCCCCAAAAACGACAGTAAACAACAAATATGAAAAGTCAAATGGATTTTGGCAATGTTCTTGTGGAAATTATTATTTTGATACAATTGATATTTGTCCCAATTGTAAAATTGAGAAATTAGATTTTGAAAAAATTGGCACAAAAGAATATTTAGAAAATGAGCTAAATTTGTATCGAAAAAAGCAACAAGAAATCAAAGAAGAAACAATTAAAAAAGCAAAAACAGTTGGAAATCATACTTTAAAAATAGCAATCATAACAGGGGTTGCTATTATTCTGGGAATTATTTTGGTTTTGGTGGGGAAAAATGCCATTACCAAAAAACTAATTAAGGAAAATAAAATAGATATTGCCTTAAAATTAGATAGCAATTTGTTTAGTCATTACAAAGATTATATGAATGATTTGGCAAATCAGTATCATACACAAAATAATTATGAACAAGAAGCAAAACTCTTAAAAAATGTGTGTGAATATGCATTAGAGGAAGAATATTTTTCAAAATTATTAGAAGCGCAATATCAGTATATTTTGCAACAATATGATAAACAAGATTATGAAAAAGCATATTTATATTTAGAAGAAGTGCTTACAAATGCTCAATATCAGACCAATGAAGATTTACGAAATAAAGCAACCATCATAAAATATCATGTTGGGTTAAAGGAATTTGAAAAGGGGCAATATGAAAATGCCAAAAATCTTTTGGAAAATTTAAATTATGAAGATAGTGAGCAAAAGCTAGATATTGCCAAATATCATTTAGCCAAATTAAAATGTGAAAATAAAGAATATAAGCAAGCAAAAGAACTCATTGAATCCATGAAAAATCCTTATGAAGATAGTCAAAATATTTTGCAAGAAGCCAATTATGGTTATGCCATTTGGCTAATCGATCAAGAAAAATACGAAGATGCTTATAGGCTATTAGTTGCTATGAAAGAATATAAAGAATCTCAACAACACATTTATACCATTGCAACAACCCAATACAATGAATATAAAAATACAAATAATGACAGTCTATTTTACTTAAATAAAATCAAAGATAAATTCACCATGATTGCTGGCTATGCAGATGCAAGTAATTTTATCGCAGAAATAGAAGAAGCCCTAAAATGGCATGGAACTTGGCATAACGCAGCTTTTAGTAGCAATGTGTATTATAAATATGATATCAAATGCAATTATTTTAAAAATACCATAACAGTTCCTGGTTTAACGAAAAAAGTGGACATCAAATTGCAAAAAGTTGGTGATAAATTTGTTTCAACAACAGGAGATACTCAATTTTTCAGACAAGGGGAATATCTGATTTATCAATCTGATGTCACAACTTCAGGACTGAAATATATAAGATAAATAAAAAGGAGAGAAAAAAATGAAAAATAAAAAAATAATTATTGGAATCGTAATCTTTGTCATTGTTCTTACTACAACCATCATCATTATGTTAAACAAAACACCTAAGATGTCAAAAGAAATATTGATAAAATCTTGTAAAGATGTAACTGATTTTACCTTACAATTATCGGAAAGTATGACAGATATGGTTTCTATTATGCAAGATAATTATGATGAATTTGTAGACGAAAACAACCAAACTGTTAATTTATCAAAAGTAAATCGATTTAAAGAAGTAAAAGAAAAAGTCATAGAATCTTGCAAAACAGTAAATAATTATGATGTAAAAGGTCTTTCTGATGAAATGGTAGCCTACATCAATTATGCCAAAAAAATAGCAACTGAAACACAAAACTTTTTTGATCAAATTGATGGAGAACTTTCCATCAATGCTTATACAGAATTGCTAAACGAACATTCAAATCGTTTTTCAGACCAAATGCAAGAATTAATGAAATTAAACACAGAAGCTTGTTTGGCTTATTATAATGAAACTTCAGAAGACCAAAAAACATTTGAAGAATTTCAAGCAGAAATTATGAACAATACAGAAAAAATATAATAGGGAGAAAATAAGATATTGGAAAATGAAATTATTTATAAAGAAATAACAGTAGAAGAAAAACAGCAAGTACTCAATTTAATGAGTGAAGTAATTAACCATTTAGAAAGACCAGAATTTTATTGTGTGGGTAATCCAGAAAAAGAATTGCAAAAAATGTTTGATGCAAATTATGTTTATAATTTGGGTGCTTATGATAACCAAAAATTAGTGGGGATTGCACAATTATATATCGAGCAAAAAGAGTTAGAATATTATATCAATATAGCAGATTTAAATAGATTTCAAGTAGGCAACTTTGGAACAGCATTAGTATTAAAAGAATATAGAAATAGAGGAATTATGCAAAATTTAATAAAATTACAAAAACGGAAAAGCACAAAATCTACACTTGGATTATATGTTGGCAACTGCCCACCCAGAAAACATACCAAGTAATAAGGCACTAATGAAATCAGGATTTTACTGTAAAAAACAAATCATGTTGCATAATAAATATCCTAGAAATCTTTTTGAAATGAGTTTAATCAATTTAGACTAAAAATTCAAAGCGATGTTTGCAACAGAAAGGAGTTTTGATATGTTCAAACTACATTCCGAATATAAGCCAACAGGTGACCAACCAAAAGCAATTGAATACCTAAGCAACGGAATCCTAAACGGTAAAAAATTCCAAACTTTACTTGGAGTAACAGGCTCACGGAAAAACTTTCACAATGGCAAATATCATTGAAAAAGTACAAAAACCGACACTTGTTTTGGCCCATAACAAAACGTTAGCAGGTCAACTTTATTCCGAATTCAAAGAGTTTTTTCCAGAAAATCATGTCGAATACTTTGTGAGTTATTATGACTATTATCAGCCAGAAGCTTATATTGCCTCTTCCGATACTTACATCGAAAAAGACTCTTCCATTAATGACGAAATAGACAAACTTCGTCATTCTGCTACGTTATCGTTGTTTGAGGGACGAGATGTCATTATTGTGGCTTCTGTTTCTTGCATTTATGGTTTAGGTGACCCAGAAGATTACCAAGAAATGATGTTATCTTTGCGTCCAAACATGAATAAATCCAGAGATGAAATCATGAAAAAGTTAGTGAACATGCAGTATAGCAGAAACGAAATGGATTTTAAAAGAGGAACTTTTCGTGCCAAAGGCGATGTGCTGGAAATTTATCCAGCCTCCCAAAGTGAGTCAGCTGTTCGCATTGAATTTTGGGGAGACGAAATCGAAAAAATAAATGAAATCAATCCTTTAACAGGAAAAGCAATTGGTACAAGAAACCATATTTTGTTGCCACCAGCTTCGCAATATGTAACCAATCGTAGCAAATTAGAAAAAGCATTGGTTAGCATAGAAGCTGAAATGGAAGAAAGAGTACAATATTTTACGGAAAATAAAAAATTAATCGAAGCACAAAGAATTGAAGAACGAACCAATTTTGATATGGAAATGTTAAAAGAAACAGGATTTTGCCAAGGCATCGAAAATTATTCTAGACATATTAGTGGAAGAGCGCCAGGAAGTAGCCCTTATACTTTATTCGACTATTTTCCAGATGACTTTTTATTATTAATTGATGAATCTCATGCAACCATTCCGCAAGTTCGTGCCATGTATAATGGTGACCGTGCACGAAAAGAATCTTTAGTCAATTACGGTTTTAGACTTCCATCTGCTTTTGACAATCGTCCTTTAAAATTTGAAGAATTTGAGGAAAAAATCAACAAAGTTATATTTGTTAGTGCAACACCTGCTGATTATGAAAAAGAACATTCCAAAGAAAATGTGGTTGAACAAATCATTCGTCCAACAGGACTTTTAGATCCTAAAATCGAAGTCAAACCAACCGAAAATCAAATTGATGATTTAATCGACCAAATCCAGTCTCAAATTGAAAAAGGAGACCGCACATTAGTCACTACATTAACGAAAAAAATGGCTGAAGATTTAACAGCTTACTTATCAAATGCAGGCTTTCGTGTTCGCTATATGCATTCTGATACAAAAGCTTTAGAAAGAATGGAAATCATTCGTGATTTGCGTATTGGCGAATTTGATATTTTAGTCGGAATTAATTTGCTTCGAGAAGGTTTGGACATTCCAGAAGTTTCGCTTGTGGCAATTTTGGATGCAGATAAAGAAGGTTTTTTGCGTTCAGAACGTTCGCTCATCCAAACCATTGGGCGTGCTGCTAGAAACCACGACGGAAAAGTCATTATGTATGCTGACGAGCTGACAGATTCCATGGAAAAAGCCATTACAGAAACAAATCGCCGTCGCCAAATTCAAGAAAATTATAACAAAGAACATGGAATTACACCTCAAACCATTCGAAAATCTGTGCGTGATACCATTAAAGCAACCATTGTAGAAGATATTCAAAACGAATATGAAATTGGAGAAAATGAAACGATTGAAGAAATTATTTCCAAATTAACAGATGAAATGTTAAACTATGCCAAAAACATGGAATTTGAAAAAGCAGCTCAGCTTCGTGACAAAATTAAAGAGTTAGAAAATTTGTAAATTGACATAACTAAAAAGTTATGGTATACTTTTAAGGTAACTTGTTTGCAAATCTCTTTTTGCACAGGAGGATTATTATGGAAGAAAGAAAAAAAGCAATAGAAAATTTATTTCGGGAACTAGAAAAAATACCTAGCCCAAAAAAGTGTGAAAAACTAAAACGCATTCACTTAAATTTTGAGTGTGTTGAAGCTTTTTTAGAAGAAAATAGCCTTGCCATATCGTTTGAAGAAATTCCAGAAAAGAAATGGTTTCAATTTATTTCATTCTGGATTCTGAACACAGATTGGTGGGGCAAACACTCCGCACGTTTTTACAGCAATGACAAAATTTTTGATTTAGCAGATGAGAAAATTCGTTGGAAGTTAAATCAAATTATGAGTAATTTTCCTGCTTGCAAAGGGCAGATTTCCTGCATTTGCTTAGAGGACTGGCTTAATTACGTGGCCTCTAACCAATTTGCTATTTAATTCAAAAAGAAAAAGTACAGCACATTCATTTCAAGTGCTGTATTTTTTTACAAAAAATTAACGTAACCTCTTGACTTTTTATGTCAAATTATAGTATAATTATAAAATATAATATAAACGGCGAGTTCTATTTTAACAAAACAAAAAAATAGAACTTTTTATTCAAAAATAGAAAGGAGAAATAAAATGGCAAAAGTTTTACCAGACGTATCAAGAACATTTAACGAATATTTATTATTACCAAATTTAACAGACGAAAGATGCATTCCAAGCAATGTATCGCTTAAAACCCCACTTGTAAAATTCAAAAAAGGAGAAAAATCAAAATATGAGGCGAATGTCCCATTTGTGTCTGCAATTATGCAAGCTGTTTCTGGCGAAGAAATGGCAATTGCTTTGGCGCGCGAAGGTGGATGTTCGTTTATTTTTGGAGCGCAATCCATTGAATCCCAAGCTCAAATGGTAAAAAACGTCAAAAAACACAAAGCAGGATTTATCAACAGCGATTCTAATGTAAAAAGCGGAACAAGCATTCGAGAAGTTATTGGCTTAGTAGAAAAAACAGGACATTCTACCGTTATGGTAACCGAAGATGGTTCTCCAAATGGAAAATTTTTAGGGCTTGTTACTGATAAAGATTATCGAATTTCCAGAGTAGATTTGGAAGAACCAGTTGACAAATATATGGTTCCAAAAGACAAACTTATTTTTGGGAAAAAAGGAATTAGCTTGTCAGAAGCAAATGACATGATTTGGGAACATAAAATTAGTTGTTTACCAATTTTGGATGAAAACGACAACTTGGTAAGTTTGGTCTTTCGAAAAGATTACGAAGACCGCAAAAACAATCCAAATTCTTTTTTAGATGATAACAAAAGTTACATTGTTGGTGCAGGAATTAACACAAGAGATTACGAACAAAGAATTCCAGCTTTAGTCGAAGCAGGTGTTGACATGATTTGCATGGATTCTTCAGACGGTTATTCCGTTTGGCAAAAAAACACGATTGATTGGGTACGCAAAAACTATGGTGACAGCGTAAAAATTGGCGCAGGAAACGTCGTTGACAAAGAAGGATTTTATTATTTAGCAGAAGCAGGCGCTGATTTTATCAAAGTTGGTGTTGGTGGAGGTTCGATTTGCATCACACGTGAAACGAAAGGAATTGGACGTGGACAAGCCAGCAGTTTGATGGATGTTGTAGAAGCAAGAGATGAATATTTTGCACGAACAGGTGTCTACATTCCTGTTTGTTCAGATGGCGGAATTGTGCATGATTATCATATTACATTGTCGCTTGCGATGGGCGCGGATTTTGTCATGATGGGACGTTATTTTGCCAGATTTGACGAAAGTCCATCTAGAAAAGTAAAAAGAAATGGTACTTTTGTGAAAGAATATTGGGGAGAAGGGTCAAATCGTGCCAGAAACTGGGAACGTTATTTAGAAGATCCAACCAAGAAAAAGTTAGCATTTGAAGAAGGTGTTGATTCTTACATTCCATATGCAGGACCATTAAAAGACAATTTAGCTGTCACAGTAAGTAAAATCAAATCTACCATGTGTAATTGCGGAGCTATTACCATTCCAGAATTACATGAAAAAGCACGATTAACTCTAGTTTCCAGTGTTAGTATCCGAGAAGGTGGCGCACACGATGTTATCCTAAAAGACGTCGATAATGGAGAAAATAATTAAAATCGCAGGAAAATCGATATCCATTAAAATATACCAAAGGCAGAGCAATAAAATGCTCTGTTTTACTTTGTAAAATGGGGGCAAAATCTGATTTTGTTTTTGGCAAAGTTTACTTTTATTTGACAGTTTATGTAAAATGTAGTATAATATCAACATAAAGTACATTGAAAAGTAGATGGTTCTATTTAGGACTATTTCATAAGAAATATCTGGCTTTCACAGAAGACATCTATTTTCTTTTCAAAAAAAAGAATGCCTCGCTAAAAAAGCAAAAGTGATAACTTGCCAGGTTATCACTTGGGAACGAACACCAAAAAATGGGTAGTAGGGAAAGGAAAATTATGGCATTACACAAACTTTTTTTAGAAAAAAAAGCTACCAAGAAAAACGTTGGCAATAGTATGTCAACCACGTACTCTTTTGACCCAAAAAAGGGAGTGTTAACCCTTTTTTGGAAGAGTCGAAAATTCTATGAACGCAAAGCCAAATTAGGTGAGGGGTTTGTAGTTAACTGCGATGGAGGAAAGCCAAAGGTTCATCGGATAAAACTTCCTCAGCAAAAGGAGGACTTACTGATGTGGCTTTTTGATTTCAGCAAAGAATGCCGAGCTCACTCTAAGAAGGAATTTGAACTTCTCTTAGAGCGAGAAAGAAATCGCAACAGTTGGAAGTACTATAAAGAGTTTTGGGTACAGGGGAATAAATTTCAGTTTGTTCTTTGCAACCGCTCTGACTGTAATGGTGTTTACCATATGGTCGCATATGTTGCTCCAGACATCAAAAAAGACGATGTTTTGGGAGCAATGAAAATGTATGGTGAAATTCGAGGAATTTATTATCCAATAAATTTCGTGAAAAAAATTCTGAAAAGCCGTTTTGGCATTTCAGAAGAAGAAGTGTTGGAAAAATATTTCTTTTAAAAGATGTGGCGCTACAGTTGTGGCGCCCTGTTTTTTTATAGAATATGAAAAATAAGTTGAATTATAAAATAAAATATGATATGATATAAAAAATAAAAAATGGGAGAGAAAAATATGAACAAAGAACAAATTTTAATTTTAGATTTCGGCGGACAATACAATCAATTAATTGCAAGAAGAGTGCGCGAATGTAATGTGTATTCTGAAATTGTACCATTCAACATTTCAGTAGATAAAATCAAGGAAAAAGCGCCAAAAGGCATTATTTTTACTGGACGGACCAGCTAGCGTTTATGCTGAAAATGCTCCTCGTGTAGATGAAAAAATATTTGAATTAGGCATTCCAATTTTAGGAATTTGCTATGGCATACAACTGATGACACATATTTTTGGCGGAAAAGTACAAAGAGCCGAAAAGCGAGAATATGGTGTAATGGATGTCAAAATCAAAAATACTTCAAAATTATTTGAAACCTTTGGCCAAACAAACAATTTCTTAATGACACATACTGATTTTGTTTCAGAATTACCACAGGGTTTTGAAAATATTGGATCAACCGAACATTGTCCAAATGCAGCTATGGAAAATACAGAAAAGAATTTGTATGGGATTCAATTTCATCCAGAAGTCAATCATTCGGAAAATGGCATACAAGTTATCAAAAACTTTGTTTTCAATATTTGTAATTGCAAAGGTGACTGGAAAATGGATTCTTTTGCACAGGAAACCATTGAAAATATAAAAGCTAAAGTGGGAGATGGAAAAGTACTTTGTGCTTTATCTGGTGGTGTGGATTCTTCTGTTGCAGCAGCTTTAATCAACAAAGCAGTTGGCAAAAATTTAACCTGTATTTTTGTTGACCATGGTTTGCTTCGTAAAAATGAGGCTCAAGAAGTCGAAGAAATTTTCACCAAAGATTTTGACGTCAATTTTGTGAAAGTTGATGCAAAACAGCGCTTTTTAAGTAAACTTTCAGGCGTTTCAGAACCAGAAAAAAAACGAAAAATCATTGGCGAAGAATTTATTCGTGTTTTTGAAGAAGAAGCAAAAAAAATTGGAAAAGTGGATTATTTGGTGCAAGGCACGATTTATCCAGACGTGATTGAAAGCGGATTTGGTGCCAGTTCCAAAATTAAAAGTCATCACAATGTTGGCGGACTTCCAGATTTTGTCGATTTTAAGGAAATTATTGAGCCACTTCGTGATTTGTTCAAAGACGAAGTGCGTAAAGTTGGTTTGGAATTGGGGCTTCCAGAATTTTTAGTTTATCGTCAACCTTTCCCAGGTCCTGGACTTGCTATTCGTGTGATTGGAGATATCACAGAAGATAAATTAGTGATTTTGAAAGAAGCAGATTTTATCTTTCGCGAGGAAATTGCAAATGCTGGATTAGATAAAAGTATTAATCAATATTTTGCAGTTTTGACAAACCTAAAAAGCGTTGGCGTTATGGGAGATGAAAGAACCTATGATTACACAATTGCGCTTCGCGCAGTTTCAACAATTGATTTTATGACAGCTCAGTGGAGCAAGATTCCGTTTGAGATTTTGGAAAAAGTATCAAATCGAATTGTTAATGAAGTAGAACATGTGAATCGTGTTGTTTATGATATTACAGGAAAACCACCAGCTACGATAGAGTGGGAGTAGGGCTAGGAAGCAGGGGCATTTGCCCTTTTTTCCTATAACCATCTTTCACACTTAAAAAACCAATAGCTGGTTTTTTAAGTTTTTTCAGCTATTTTTATATAATAATGTGAGAAAGAGGTAAGTATGCAAAATAACGATAATTGGAATTTGAAAGATATTTTTGAAAATAATGAGGCTTTTGAAATATGCAAAAAAGAGTTAAATGAGATTTTAGAAGATTTAAAAAAATACCAAGGAAAATTGGCACAAAGTAGTGAAACTATTTGTGCTTGTTATGTTTTGTATGAAAAAGCTTTGGAAAAATATGAGAAAATATATGCCTATGGAATGCTGACTTTTCATTTGGATATGAGTAAACCTGAAGGAGTAAAATTGTTTAAAGAAGTGGAAAATATAGGCGTTAGTTTTGAAATGGCAACTTCTTTAATTGGACCTGAAATGTGTGAAATTCCAGAAGAAAAATTGCAACATTTTTTACAAGAAAATGAAAATCTTGTGCGTTATCAAAGAATTTTGCAGGATATTTTGGAAAAGAAAAAACATATTTTAAGTAAGCAAGAAGAAAGCTTGCTAAGCTTTTATGGAGAAGTATTTTCGAATGCAGAAAATACTTATGATGTTTTGACAAATACAGAGTTTCCTTATGGAAATTTGATTGACGAAAAAGGAAAGCTTGTGGAAATGACAGATGGAACTTATGTGAAATTTTTGAGAAGTAAAGAAGAAAAAGTTCGAAAGCAAGCATTTGATTTGATGTATGATAAATATGCTCAATTTCAAAATACAATTACAGAATTGTATTTGGCAAGAGTAAAGCAAAATACGATTACAAGTAAGATACGTCATTATCAATCTTCTTTAGAAAAAGCGGTTTTACAAGATGATTCTAGTATTTTAGTTTATGAAAAATTAATTGAAACAGTCAATCAAAATTTGGCAGTAAATCATCGTTTTATGGAACTGAAGAAAAAAATGCTGCAAACAAAAGATTTGCATTTATATGATATTTATCAAAATCCGCTTGAGACAGAAGATGATAAAATTTCGTTTGCATATGCCAAAAAGGAAGTATTAGAAGGACTTGCTATTTTAGGGAAAGAATATATGGATAAGTTAAAAGAGGCTTTTGAAAATTCTTGGCTAGACGTTTATGAAAAACCAAATAAACGTACTGGCGCTTATAGTATGGGCGTGTATGGAATTCATCCATTTGTGCTTACTAATTTTGTAGGAAGTAGAAGAGATGTGAGCACCATTGCACATGAATTAGGGCATAGTATGCATTCATATTATTCAAATCAAACACAACCAATTTTAGATAGTAATTACACCATTTTGGTTGCTGAGGTTGCATCTACTGTGAATGAAATTTTGCTTGCACATTATCAAATTGAAACGCAAACCGATCCACACAAAAAAGCGGAATTGCTGTATGAGCTTGTTGAGATGATAAGAGCGACATTGTTTCGTCAAGCCATGTTTGCAGAATTTGAAAAAATGGTTCATGAAAAAATCGAGGGAAAAGAAATTTTGTCATGTAAAGAATTAAATCAGATGTATTATGAATTAAACCAAAAATATTTTGGTAAAGCTGTTATAATTGATGAAAAAATCCAATATGAATGGCTTCGCATACCACATTTTTATAGCTGTTTTTATGTTTATAAATACGCAACTGGAATTTCAAGTGCTATTGCGATTGCTGATAAAATTTTGAAAAAAGAACCTGGTTTTGTAGAAAAATATATTGAAATGTTAAAACAAGGTTGTAGCAAAAAATCAATTGAATTGTTAAAAATGGTAGAAGTGGATTTAGAAACTACAAAACCTTATGAAGCTGCTATCCAGTTTTATCAAGAAAAAATTGAAGCCTTAGAAAAATTTATTTTATTGTAAAAGATATTGCAAATTGTTTACTTTTGTAATATAATATAAAAATCAAAAGGAAAAAGAAAAATGGAACATATTGTTGTAGGAATTGAAGGATTAGTAGGAAGTGGAAAAACGAGCATTTGTCGTGAATTAATCAAAAAAATACCCAATTGCGTTTTACTGCATGGAGGAGATTTGTATAGAGGCATTGTTTTTTGTTTGATGAAAAATGGATTTACGGTTAGTAGCCTTACCAAAAGTGGCAAAAATTTAGACATTTTCGAAATAATTAAACAATTAAAACTAGAGGTAAAAATTGAAAATCATGAAACCGCGATTTATGCAAATGGGGAAAAGCTTTCTGAACAAGATTTGCAATCCAAAGAAATTTCTTTAGCTGTTTCCGAAATTAGTCATACAGCCAAAAATGAGGACGCTTTTGTGTTTGTGCATGATTTAGTAGAAGATTTGAAAAAGCAATATCATGTTATTTTTTCAGGAAGAGCCATTATGAAAATTTATCCTAAATGTGATTATCATTTTTTTGTGATAGCAGATTTAGACAAAAGAGTTGAGCGAAAATGCATACAATATCAAAATCAAGAAAAGGAAGCAGAAATTCGAAATCTATTAATAAAAAGAGATTCTTTGCAACAAAAAAGTGGATTTTATGAATATAGTCCAATCACCATTGAAGTGGATGTTACAGATTGTAAAACAGCTGAAGAATCAGCTGATCAAGTATTACAGAAAATCAAAATAAAAGAATGAATCTAAATCCAAAGGAGGCTTCATATGAAATATGTCAATCAAAAATTAATCGAATTTAATCAGTATTTGTCTGGCAGAAAAGTGGCTGTTATTGGTTTGGGAGTTAGTAATTTACCATTACTTAATTATTTGTATCAGCTAAAAGCAAATGTTACTGTGTTTGACAAAACCGATTTAAAAGATATTGAACAAGAATTGGCTAGAAAAATCACAGATTATGGAATGGGGATGTCTTTTGGCGAAAATTATTTAGATGAATTAACAGGATTTGATATCATTTTTCGTTCTCCAAGTTGTTTGCCAACAACCCCTCAATTAATGGCAGAAATAGAACGTGGAGCGATTGTCACAACCGAAATTGAAATGGTGATTGAATTATGTCCTGGAAAAATCATTGGGGTTACAGGAAGTGATGGCAAAACCACTACTACAACACTTATTGCCGAAATTTTAAAAACAAAAGATACACCAATATTTTTAGGTGGTAATATAGGAACACCACTTTTTACAAAAATTTCTGAAATGACACCAGAAAGCATTGTTGTATTAGAGCTAAGTAGTTTTCAGTTAATGGGCATGAACGTTAGTCCAGCTATTAGCGTAATTACGAATATAACACCAAATCATTTGGATAAACACAAAGATATGGAAGAATATATTCAAGCCAAAAAAAATATTTTTCAATATCAAAATGAAAATGATGTATTGATTTTAAATTATGATAACGAAATTACCCGAAGTTTCGCTAAAGAAGCGCCTGGAAAAGTAATGTTTTTTAGTAGCAAAAATAAAATTTCAGATGGTTATATGGTAGATGAAGGAAAAATAAAACATTGTCAAAATGGACTAAGAAGCCACATTTTGGATACCAAACAAATGCAACTTCGTGGGACGCATAATTTTGAAAATGCTGCTGCTGCTTTGCTTGCTACGCAAGATTTGGTGGAACCAAAAACAGCTTGTGCTGTAATTTCACAGTTTAAAGGTGTAGAACATCGTTTAGAATTAATTTTAGAGACAAAAAATCGAATTAAATGGTACAATGATTCAGTTAGCTCTAGTCCAACCAGAACCATTGCTGGATTAAATGCATTTAATTTAAGAAATATTATTTTAATCGCTGGTGGATATGACAAAAACCTAGATTATACGCCACTTGCTAAGCCAATTGTCGATAATTGCAAAGCATTGATTTTATTTGGCGCAACTAGTGAAAAAATCGAAAAAGCAGTAAAAAACGAACTTAAAAAACAATCAAAAGAGTTAACCATTCATTCATGTATTGATTTAAGGCAAACAGCTGAATTTGCTAAAAAGCTTGCTTTACCAGGAGATGTTGTTTTGTTTTCACCAGCAAGTGCTAGTTTTGATCATTTTAAAAATTTTGCAGAACGTGGGCGAATTTTTAAAAAAATTGTAACAGAAATAAATCAATAAATTATTGCCAAAAAATCGAATTTGTGTTACAATAAAAAAGTTATTATTTACAAAATACAAACAGAGAGGGTGATTTTATGTGCAATAAACTTGTAGAAATTGTAGAAAAAAAGATTCGGCAAAAAGAGGAGAAACAGAAACTAGAAACGATAAAATCTATCCTAATAGCAGAGTTCGAGTTCCAAAAAGCAAAACACAAAAATCGGGAACTAAAATCCAATGATTTCATCGAAATCGAGATGGAATTAGCGGTTATTCCAGAAGAATTACGAAATTTATTTTTGGACAAAATTCCGGTTCTTTGGGGCGAATTTTCTGGTTATATTGGAAAAGAGAAAAAGTTCTTTTATGTGCAACGCTCTCTTCAAGTAAAGGGAAACAAGATTTATGCCACTCTTTTGAAAAATTGGTAAATGTTTGGGGTAAGAAGGCTTGATATTTTGAGCCTTCTTATTTTAGATTTTGCAATTCTTTTTTTGTATTGACAAATAAGGATTTTTGCATTATAATAAAAAAGTAAACAATGAAAAGGAAAAGTAGGTTAGAGGTTATTAAAAGAGAGGATTAGTCATAGGCTGAAAGCTAATCTTAACAAACATTTCTGAAAAACTACCTTGGAGTTTCTATTCGAAAGAATAGCGTGTGGGCTGCGATAAAGGCTTGAAATTAAGTTAAAAATTAGGATGGAACCGTGCAAGCACTCCTATAGATGATTAGTCTATAAGAGTGTTTTTTGTATTAATTTATCGAAAAAATATAAAATAAAGGGGGAATTTTTATGTTTAAAATCAAATTAGGAGGCGGAAAAACGGCGGAAGTTGAAGAAAATATGTATTGGCACACGACTTCTCATATTATGGCTCAAGCAGTAAAAAATTTATTTCCAGAAGCAAAATTAGCAATAGGTCCAGCGATTGAAAATGGATTTTATTACGATTTTGATGTGGAAAAACCATTTTCAGAAGAGGATTTGAAAGCAATTGAAGAAGAAATGAAAAAAATCATCAAGGAAAATTACGAACTTGAGAGAGTTGAATTATCAAAAGATGAAGCGATTCCATTCATGAAAGAAAAAAATGAGCCATACAAAGTTGAATTAATCCAAGATTTGGAAGAACGGAGAAATCATTTCTTTTTACAAACAAGGTGATTTTACAGACCTTTGTCGTGGTCCACATTTACCTTCAACAGGCTGTGTGAAAGCAATTAAGTTGTTGTCATCTTCTGGTGCATATTGGAGAGGCAACGAGCATAATAAAATGCTTCAAAGAATTTACGGAATTTCTTTTCCAAAAGCCAGCCAGTTAGAAGAATATTTACAAAAGCTCGAAGAAGCCAAACAAAGAGATCATAGAAAATTAGGAAAAGAGTTAGATTTATTTTGCTTTTCAGACTATGTAGGAGGAGGGTTGCCACTTTATACACCAAAAGGAACGATTGTAAAAGAAGAATTGCAAAAAGAAGTAGAGAAAATATGTAGACAATATGGATTCCAAAAAGTAAGTTGTCCCTCTTTAGCAAATATTAGTTTATTTGAAACTTCAGGGCATGCACAAAAATTCAATGATGAATTATTTAGAGTAAACTCACCAAAAGGACATGAATTTGTACTAAAACCAGTTCAATGTCCACATCATACGCAAATTTATGCTTCAAAACTTAGAAGTTACAAGGATTTACCAATTCGCTATATGGAATCAGATAAACAATATAGAGCAGAGCTTCAAGGTTCCGTTGGAGGACTTTCTAGAGTATATGCTATTACCATTGAAGATGGACATTCGTTCTGTCGCATTGACCAAGTAAAAGACGAAATTATTAATATGTGCAATATTATTCGAGATTTCTATACTAAAATAGGACTTTGGGAGGATCACTGGGTATCTTTGTCAGTCAGAGATTATGAACATCCCGAAAAATATATTGGAAGTAAAGAAGATTGGGATTTGTGTGAGCAAATGTTGCAAGAAATATCAGACGAATTGAAGTTAGACGCCAAAAGATGTGAAGGAGAAGCAGCATTGTATGGGCCTAAATTAGATTTTATGTTTAAGGATGCTTTAGGTAGAGAAGTTCAAATTCCAACTGTTCAAGTTGATTTTTCTACTCCAAAAAGATTTGGATTATTCTATATTGATGAAAAAGGAGAAAAACAAGCCCCTGTTATGGTTCATAGAGCTATATTAGGCTCTTATGAAAGATTTTTGGCTTTGGTTTTAGAACAATTCAAAGGTGCTTTCCCAGTGTGGCTTGCGCCAGTTCAAGTAAAAGTTATGCCAATTTCAGATAATCAATTAGATTACGCCAAAAGTGTAGTAGAAAAATTACAAGATGAAGGAATTCGTGTGGAATTGGATGGTAGACAAGAAAAAATTGGCTACAAAATTCGTGAAGCACAATTGCAAAAAATTCCATATATGCTGATTTTGGGTGAAAAAGAAGTAGAGGCCAAAACGGTTGGCGTTCGTTCGAGAAAAGAAGGCGATATCGGTAGTATGAAACTACAAGAATTTGCTCAAAAAATAAAGCACGAAGTTCAACATTATGTAAAATAAAAAAATAGATTTTTAGCATACTTTCTCAAACAATAGCATATTTTTTAGTAATTATGATTAGAAGGGAGAAAGTATGAAAATAATTTCAATTAGGAAATATAAAAAAGTAATCAAAATTAGTGCCATTTTTCTATTTGTGCTTGGTGTATCCATTCTTGGGGTTTCCAAAACCTTTGCTATGCAACATTATTATAATTTAGATTTTACAACTGGTATGGTAACTGCTACAACACTAAATGTCAGAAGTGGTCCAAGTACAGAACATGATGTGATTACCACAGTGCGCAAAAACGAATATGTTCGCGTTTTTGCAGGAATTGGAAATTGGTATATTGTTCAAATTGAAGGTGATTATATTGGTGCAGTAAGCCAAAAATACATCAAACCAATTTATCCAAACACAAATAATTCTGGCTCTAATACCAATTCTAATACAAAACCAGATTCTTCAGCAAATGCTACACTTTCAGCAGACGAACAAGAAGTGTTTAATCTGATTAATCAGCAAAGAACAAACAATGGATTAACTGCCTTAAAAGTAGATTCTGAGGTACAAAGAGTTGCTAAAATCAAGGCACAAGATATGGTGACAAACAACTATTTTTCACACAATTCACCAACCTATGGTTCACCATTTGATATGTTAAAAAGTTTTAAAGTATCTTACAAAACAGCGGCAGAAAACATTGCAGGAAATTCAAGCAACAGCAGTGCTGTTACAGCTTGGATGAATTCAGCAGGGCATAAAGCCAATATTTTAAATAACATTTACACTCATACTGGAATTGGTATTGTAAGTAGCCCAACTTATGGAAAAATGTATGTACAAATGTTTATTGGAAAATAATAAATAAAGGAGAAAAATATGTTCGATTTTCAACAATACGAAAAAAGTAAACAAAACATCCAACAAAAAATAGGAAACCGAAACCCTAAAATTGCTATTATTTTAGGGTCAGGTTTAGGCATTTTAGGAGAAGAATTAGAAGACAAAATCACAATCCCTTATAACGAAATTGCAAATTTCCCTGTGTCAACTGTAGAAGGACATGCTGGTGAATTAATTATTGGAAAATTAAATGGGGTAGAAGTGCTTGTTATGAATGGAAGATTTCATTTTTATGAAGGATATTCCTTGCAAGAAGTCACTTTTCCAATTCGCGTTTTTCACTTATTAGGGATTGAGAAATTGCTTATCACAAATGCTGCTGGCGCGATTAATACCAATTTTTCACCAGGAGATTTTATGGTTATTACTGATTATTTAAGTTTTTTTGCAGATTCGGTACTACGTGGAAAAAATTTGGAAGAATTTGGTGAAAGATTTCCAGATATGAGCCAAACGTTTGATAAAACTTTAACAGAAAGTTTAAAAAAAGTGATTGAAAAACAAATGGGAAAGGCACATGAAGGTGTTTACGCTTATATGAAAGGTCCTACTTTTGAAACACCTGCTGAAATTAGAGCTTTGAGAGCTTTAGGTGCAGATGCAGTTGGTATGTCAACTGTGCCAGAAGCAATTGTAGCACATCATTGTGGAATGGAAACTGTAGCCGTTTCGTGTATGACCAATATGGCTGCTGGTGTTTTAGAACAAAATTTATCTCATCAAGATGTTCAAAAAATTGCTAATCAAAATAAAAATAAATGGAAAGAAATTGTCAAAGAATATATTTTGCTGATTTCCTAAAATGCTACTTGACAATTTTTAAGGAACAGCATAAAATAAACTTATAAAAAACAAAAAGGAGGATTGATGATATGCCACTTGTTACAACAAAACAAATGTTTGAAAAATCAATGAAAGAGCATTTTGCAATTGGTGCTTTTAATATTAATAATATGGAGTTTATACAAGCAATTACTGATGCGGCTAATGAAGCAAAATCGCCTGTTATTTTGCAAGTATCTTCAAGTGCGATTAAATATGCAAGAATGAATTATTTATTAAAAATGGTGGAAGCTGCAGTAGAGGAGACAAGTATTCCAATTGCACTTCATTTGGATCATGGACCAGATTTCGAAACATGTAAAATGTGTATTGACGCAGGTTTTACATCAGTTATGATTGATGGTTCGAAATATGATTTTGAAGAAAATATTGCCATTACGAAAAAAGTTGTAGAATATGCACATTCAAAAGGGGTTGTTGTAGAAGCAGAATTAGGAAAATTAGCAGGGGTAGAAGATGATGTAAATGTTGCAGAAGATGACGCACGTTATACAGACCCAGAACAAGCCAAAGAATTTGTCGAAAGAACAGGTTGTGATTCGTTAGCAATTGCCATTGGTACAAGCCATGGAGCTTATAAATTTAAAGGCGATGCTAAATTAAGGTTTGATATTTTAGCCAAAATCAAAGAAAAATTGCCAAATACACCAATTGTTTTACATGGTGCTTCTTCTGTTATTCCAGAATTGGTTGAAATGTGCAATCAAAACGGAGGCGATATTCCTGGAGCTAAAGGTTGCCCTAATGAAATGTTAAAACAAGCAGGTGAGCTTGGTGTGTCTAAAATTAATGTAGATACTGATTTAAGATTAGCCATGACTGCCCAAATAAGACGTGTTTTTAAAGAAGAACCTTCTGTATTTGACCCTCGTAAATATTTAGGGGCAGCACGTGATGAAATTAAACAAACTGTTTTGCATAAAATAAATGATGTATTTTGCTCAAATAATCAAGCATAAGTTCAAAAAAATTCAAACAAAGCATTGACATAATGCAAAATAGGAAGGGACAGCGTTTGCTGTCCTTGTCTAGAAAAAATGGAATAAAACAAAGACGCATAAATTGTAAAAAAAAGTCGAGCAAAAGTAAATAAACATTATTGACATAACATGAAAAATGCAGTATAATAGGAACATAGCAGAAGCATAAAAGGGTGCATAGAATGCTAAAATAGGAAGTGTAGCACTTCTTATACATAAAAAAACCAGAAGAAGTGAGCTTCTGGTTTTTTTATTGGTGCTATTTTGTTAAAGCGACAATGGCAATAATAATCATAGCACAAATCTTTATGAAAGGGCGCATAGAGTCACCACCTTTCTGCCTTACTTTTTATGTATCACAAAAAAGGCAAGCTCATTATATTACGCATGTAAATAAAAAGTCAATAGTTATTCGACAAAATATTAGATTATTTTTCATTTTTTTACTTTTTTGCAATGGTTCTAATGAAAATATTTATCTGATAAAATATCTTATGAAATTATTTTGTTGGTAACACCTTAAAATTGATTTTAAAGCGTTTTTTATAATAGAGTAATAGTTTAATATTTCTTAAAACTAAAACTGGGTTATTTGAACTTTCTATATGGTAGGAGAAAGGATAATAAATATTTTAAGGTTAAAAAAGATATGAGAAGAAAAAGCGATTTTGAACATTGCGCAAAATCAAAGTTTTGCGCAAACAAGAATAGGACTTATATATAAAGTATCCAAATACATATATTTCTTTAAATATCAGGCTTACAGGTTTTATTCAATTATTATTATATATCTAATATTATTTATATTCTTTCTTATTCCTTATATATCAATGTTTTAACATTCTCTTAAAATCAATTCTTAACCACTTTTATATATTATCTTTATAATTTGTTTATTAAAATTTTTTATGGTCTAATTTTAGATTTATATCTGATAATTTTTCTAAAACCTCCAAAATGCTTGAAGCTCTAAAATAATCCTTGTTTTTAGACAACAAACTATATGCCTAATTTTTTAAAACGTCTTAAAATCGATTCTCGTGCGTCGTTTTTTTAGCCATTTTTCAGCACTTTTAATAAATGACTATAAATAAGCATTTTAACTAAATTCATATTATATTATAAAGATGACATTTTATTAATATATTCTAATTTAAAATTTTAAAATATATAACTATTGGATATATTATAAAAATGCCTTAAAATTGATTTTGAAGCTTCATAATATGAAATTATATTATTGAATTAGCAATCTAAATTTATATAATGATTATACAAAAATTTTATAAAAAACAACAAATGTTCGCTATTTGGAATTGTTTTTACAAATTGAACTTTGCACAAAATTAAATTCAAAATTTTCAATATATGAATTCTATATAATTGATATATTGAAAATAAAGATGTCACAAAGCTGTGACATCTTCAAATAAATAAAATCCAATTAAGCCTAAATCATTTTGAATCGTAGCAATCGCAGCAATAGTAAGTAACTACCCCTTTATATTTGGCTTCCGAGTGAACCTTAATATATTCTTCTCTTCTAATTGCTTTTCCACAACACTTACATTCAAATTTTAGACATCTTCCACGGAAATCGAAGTCAAACCAACAATCAGGACGTTGTTTTATTTCGTGTCCAAAAAGACTGCAAATTCTTTCGAGTTCCTGTAAATTCTTTTTTTTCACTTCATTTAATGTCTTTATAGTATTTATAAGTTCTTGTCGATTATCTAACATCTTTTGAGCAGTTTCCTTTAATCTGAGATTTGTACTTTGCTCAGATGCTTGTTCAATGTCTCTTTTGATACCTGCAGTATGTGAATATGCATCTTTGTAAAGCTCATAAATACGCTTATAAATAAAAGAAGAAGGAGAAAGATGAGAATCGGAAAAAGCGGAAAGATCGAAAAAATCGAAAAAATCGAAAGGTATAAAGTTTTTTTGCCAACGCACTTTAATATTTACACTAACTGCTTGTTCACAAAATGTAGTACCTAGCACAGCATATTCATCATTGAGCAGTTCGATTTTTTTTTCAAGCTTTTCTTCTTCGTTTTTTAAATCACTTATCATGCTAGTTCTTACTTTGATGAGACTTTCTAGGGCTTCTTCTTCTTTTAATTCTGCCCGTTTTTGATGTTGATTAGCTATTTTTCTTAATTCTTTTGCTTCTGTAGCAATTTTCATACATTCTTCAAATTTTTGTTTTTCTTCATTAAGTGTCATGCTATTTCCTCCTAATAATTATTTTTCAAAAATTTTACAAGACTTAATTGATATGATATTGTTTTTCTCCTTTCACATTTGTTATATAAGGACTAATTTATATCATATAGCTATGATTTTAAGTATTATATCATAATATAAACTTAAAGTAAACTATAATACTAAGTTTTTTAAAATATAAATGTAACTTTTCTTGACAAATTTATTGTTTGATGATATATTATTTATGTTTACTTATATATGATAAAATTATAGAAAGGAATTAACATTATGGAAAATGCTTTAAGAAATATCCTTCGGGAGATGCTTGAGTCTCCCAATGAGCCATTTTCTGTTTCATTGTGGAAACTAAACAAGGAAATAGAAAAACTTCTAATTAAGAATTTTGGCAGCTATTTATATAATCCATTTGCCTTAGCTAAAAAATTCAATATAGAAATTTTTTATGTGAAGGATTTAGATTTTTGGTTTTGTATTTCTGCGACTTGCGCAACTTATCAACAATTTCAAGATGTCTGGAATAATAGATTTGTTAAACAAATACAGTTAAATCCCGATGTTCCATTTTATGTAAAAAAATATGCAATTGGCTATTGCCTTGCAGAATTTCTTTTGCTTCCTACTGAGCAAACTGAGACTTATACTAAGTATTCTCCAATGGAATTACTTTGTAACTCCAAAAAAGATTTGATTAAACATAGTTTTGCACTATTATTAATGCATCCAGTCCATAAGATTTGTGAACTTTTACAAGAATTTAGTGAAAAATCAAAAAATAAAGTACAATCTCATGAAAAGTGGATACGTTTTCTTTCAGAAAGATGTAATAGTAGCTCGTATTATGCAGGCAAAGCATACTACCTAATACAAAATCTATTCGCAATGGCAGATGTAATAAACGACCATGAACTGATTCAGTTAAAAGAAGAAATGAAGCAATTTATTTCATACGATTAAAAAACAAAGCTAGCTTATAACTTTAAAAAGTTGTAAACTAGCTTTTGTTTGTGTATTTTGATAATAACTTACTTGGAAAAAACTCAAATCTTTTTTATTCTTGCATTATTTTACTATTCGTGCTATAATAGTAATTATAAATAATTATTATTTAGGTTTTAAGTGTGTAAAAAATGGTGATTTTCATAAAAAGGGGGTTTTTTATGAAAAAAATGAACATTTTTCTTTTAAATCACAAGAGAATCTCTGCGTGGATTCTAAGCTTTGATGTATTTGTTCTGCTTAGTAGAATTGCAGGGTTGGGGTTGGTGTTTTTACTGGGGATGTTTCAAAAACATGCTAATATGCATAAGATTTATGGCATTGTTTTTTGTTTTTTAGTGATGGGAGCTTGCGAAATCTTGAATAATATGTGTTTTGCTGATTTTTCTGATGGCAAAATATCGTATTTCTTTCCGAATTTAAAAACCATACCTAAATTTTATCGAACCTGGATTCGGAAGAAGTTTTCATCTGAATGCCCTTTGCCAAAAGGTGATAATATTCGTTTTATTGATTTGTGCCTTTTGGTAATAACTGGTGGAATTATGTTGCTTTTCCAAAATTGGTCAGCCTTTTGGATAACTTGTTTGTTGTATACGCTACTTTTTGAGCTTTTCAACATTGCTTGCGATGAATTGTAACACTTTGTAACTTGTTAATTATTACCATTTTGCACACACTAAAAAGTCATTTAAAGTACTTACTTTAAATGACTTTTCTTTATTTTGCTTGCAAAAATTTTTTTCTCATATTATAATATGTGTAAATAGAAAGGAGTTTTTTTATGATTTTACGAGAAAACAATCCTGATTTTTTAAATGATTTTTTAGATTATTCTGCAACGATTTTAAATAAATCGGAAAATACCATCAAAGAATACAATTACGATATTGCCCATTTTCTAAAATTTATAACCTATCAATTTAAAATGGTTTCCATAGAATCCGAAGAATTTATTAAAGAAATTGCTATTGGAGACATGACTTTGGATACAGTTTCTCAAATTACTTTATCTGATATTCATGCATTTTTGAGTTATTTAAAAACTTGTTTTCATAGCAAACCTGCTACTTTAGCTCGCAAAACAGCTAGTATTCGTATGTTTTTTAAATATTTGTGTAATAAAATGAAACGTATTCCCAATAATCCAGCACAAGATTTGGAAAGCCCAAAACTTGGTAAACGCTTGCCTAAATATTTGAGTTTAGAAGAAAGTCGAAAATTACTAGAAGTGGCCAAAGAAGCCTCTCCCCACTCTCATGGAAATCATGATAATTCTACACGTGATTTTGCTATTATTACTTTATTTTTGAATTGTGGAATGCGTCTTTCTGAACTTACCCAAATTAATATGAAAGATATCGATTTCGAAAATAATAAATTGACTGTTATTCGGAAAAGGTGATAAAGAACGTACTATTTATTTGAATAAAGCTTGTATGAAAGCAATTAATAATTATTTGGCGGTTCGTCCACATGACGCTGTAAAATTCAATTCTCGTGATGCTTTGTTTTTGAGTGAGCAACGAAAAAGAATTAGTAATCGAACAGTGCAATATATTGTAAAACAAGAATTAAAAGCAGCAGGTATTGATTCAAGCAAATATTCTGTGCATAAATTGCGCCATACAGCAGCTACGTTAATGTACAAATATGGTGAGGTGGATATTCGTGCTTTACAGGAACTTTTAGGCCATGAAAGCATTGCTACAACACAAATTTATACACATGTTGATAATGACCAAATTCGAAGTGCTGTTGAAAGAAATCCTTTAGCAAATGAATAAAAGAAAAAAATGAAACTTTGGGAAATACCCAAAGTTTCATTTGCACTATATTGAGTTACTCTAATTCGAATTCCAAGATTTCTTGGGGTTCTAAAGCTAAGACGTCTTTCAGATTTTCGAGAATATCTTTTTCTGAGACGCAAGCATGATTTTCTAAAAAAGATTTTTCATTTGCTGCTTCTTCACAGCATATCATTTCAAGCGTCTGATCTGGCTGCCTTACACGAAACAGATACAAGCAGTCCATCTTTTTGGCGAAATTTTTGAATATCACAGCATAGACTGGTGCTATATCTTGTTTGATAAAATTAGCCGCTCTTTCAGAAATCCTAAGACTTCTTTGTGGATATTGTAATGCAAAAGCACCCCATTTAGGCTTTATGCATCGCTTAGCTGGCAAGCGCCAAATAATATACTTTTTGTACTTACTGAGCAGTTCATATTTTTCTGCTTTTGAAATATAACCATTCCGATAAAGTTGATAAATTGTCGCAACTCGATACCTTCTACTCGTTCCTTCCATAAAAGATAAGTTTGGGTCTTGATAAAACCCAATTATACGTCTCCTTTTCCGAAGAATTAGAACTCCGGGAGCTTTATAATGTTCCTCATCTACCTTTTCTAATTCTCCTAAATACAGATACGTTTTTAAATGAATTTTGCACCCCATCTGTTCTCCTTTCTTTGGCATTTGCCCAAAAGCGTGATTTTATAAGTTACAAAAGTGAACTGATTATACCATATTTTATAGAAATTGTAAAGCATTTTTTGACATAAAATTACAATTGTTAATTTGCCAAGCAGATGATTCCATGCAAATACTTCTCGTCTTCACTTTTGATTGTGATGATATGGGTATCATTTTCCACTTGATAAAATACTTTGACAGTATCTGTTAACTTAATT
>CAOKQM010000010.1 GCA_948470875.1 uncultured Clostridium sp. | reverse complement strand
TAAGGAATCTCTTATCTATGGAAAGGAGAAATTTATGTTTAGAAAAACATTACGGAAACTACTAAAAGGAACTGGTTGGGATGTACTTAATCTTAATTCTAACTTTACCATTTTTCTTGAAAAATATGGAGATTCGATTAAATGCAAATTCCCCGGAAAGCTTCAAAAAAACGCCACTTATTCCGAATTATGCGAAAAAGCTTCTCTTGGCTACTACCAATTTGTGATTTATCAAAAAGGAAAACTGCTTTTTGATTTCTACGAAATGAATCCTTCTCAAAATGCTTTATGCATTTGTTCTAAATTTGGACTGACTTCTTCATTTGTACACGTTGAATCTATTCTAATTTGTTCTCCTGTAGAAGTTTTCGAATATCAACCACAGCATTTCTAACATACTAAAAAAGCTGTTTGTCGAAAATTGACAAGCAGCTTTTTTCTCATATCAATTTACGTTAGTTCATTTTAATTTCTTCTGCACTTTGCATGGATTTCCATATGCCAAACTTCCCTGCGGAATATTTTTTGTAACAACACTTCCAGCTCCAATCACACAGCCACTTCCAATTTTCACACCTGGCAGCACAACTACATTTCCACCAAACCAACAATTGCTTCCTACTTCAATTGGTTTAGCATATTCAAGCCCTTGATTTCTTATTTCAAAATCCAAAGGATGACCTGCTGTATAAAATCCACAATTTGGACCAATCAATACATGATCTCCAAATTTAACTTGATTTCCATCTAATATCACCAAATTATGGTTGGCATAAAAATTTTCACCAATTTCGATGTTATAGCCATAATCACACCAAAATGTTGGCTCAATCCAAAAATTTTTTTTGGTTTTTCCAAGCAATTTTTTCATGATGTTTATCCTATTTTCCAAATCTGACGGCTTCAAATGATTGTACTCAAAACACAAGCTTTTTGCTTGTTCTCTTTGTTTTGCCAAATTTTGGTCATCTGCATAATACATTTGTCCAGCTACCATTTTTTCCTGTTGTGTCATATTTTCCCCTTTCTATTTTTGCAATCGATACCCTTGTACAGATAAATAATTAATTTCTTTGCTATTTTGCTCATAGCTAAAAAGCAAACTAGAAATAAAAAAGTCTTCTGTGTCACTTATTTTAACGATATTATTTTCCTTAAAATCTTCTTCTAAATCAATCTCCACATTTTCGTTTTTAGTGATTATTTCATCAATTTTTTCACTTAAATCCAAAGTTTGGTCTAGGTTTTCAAAAGTTACAATTTTACTTTGTTTTTTGGAATTGCTTTGTACATAACTAATTTTTGAATACTCTTGAATACCAAGTTCTAGCTGACAATCCAATGAAATATATTCTGGATAATTTCCATGTCTTGCATTGAAACGAGCTTGCTCTTCAATTTTATTTTTGTTTTCTTCTGTCAAATAATCTGGAATCAATTTTTTACGATTTTCATTACCTGCTAAATATTGATAAGCACCAACTACACGTTTTTGGTCTTTTTTGGATAATTCGTCAAAATTCGTATTTTCTGGTATCACTTTTTCTAGGATTCCCTTTTGACTCCAATTGGATACATTTTCATAATGTAATGGACTGATAAAACCAATTAGCACAATTACAGCTGCATACAACAAAAACTGGGCTATTTTTTCACTTTTTTTGTAAAATGTCAAAACAAGGCAAATAATTTCAAATACTATAAATAAACACGAAATATAGCGCATTGGTGTAATACCAAACTCACTCATTCTAACTCCAATTGAATACATTTGCAATACGATAAATGGTGTATATAAATATGGCAGAATCTTTGTGATTTTGGCTATCATTTTTTTGTCTTTTGCAAAATTTTGCGCCATATTCCAAACAGGAAATCCTGCTATAAAAATACCTGCCAAAATTCGATAAATTGTGTTTTGTGGCATATCTTTTAATACCATAATTTTTGCAATATACAAATAAATAATAGTAATTGAAATTGTGACAAGTGGCAACAAAACATATAAAATTAGGTTTTTAATAAAACTAGAAATTTGGTTTTCTGAAATGCTTGCGAAACTATAAATAATGGCTGGTACATAAAATAAGCCAAATATCAAAGTAAGTAATCGAACTAAAATGCTTCCCTGCTCTCCCTCTAAAATTAATTCCACAAATATAGCTGTTACCAAAAGGATTCCAATATTTAAAATAATATAAGTAATGGTTATATGAAATAAGTCTCGAAATAGTTTAAACAAATATTCTTTCCAGGTCAAATTTACATTTTGAATGGATTTGTAAATAGTAATTAGAATTAAAATCATTGCATAACAAGCCAGAAACCTCAAACTGGTTTCTATTCTAATGCCATTTTTTAAGGCATCCAAAGTTAAGATTTCCATAAAACCAAAACCGATTATAGCAGTTGCGACATAACTTATGATTTTACTTGTTTTTTTTGCAAAAAAAGTTTCTGTAAAAAAGGTTCCGATTCCCCCAATCAAGCAAAACAAATAGATTTTTTCTAAAATTTCATTGGTTTTGCTTGAAAAATTTTGGTCAATCATTATGGTCAATAGCAAAGTCACAAATAAAATCAGTCCCATAGTAAGTGGAAATTTTTTTACCATTTGTTTTATTTCTTTAGCTGTTTTGGTAATTACATTTTTCAGTTTTTTCATAATTTCTCCTTTTCTCATTTTTAAAAAATTATATCACACACCTACTTTTATGTCTAACTTTTTTTCTAAATTTCACTAAATGAACACAATTCATATATAATATAATAAATATAGTTTTTATACCAAGGAGGTTTTTATGTGTGGTATTGTTGGATATATAGGAAATAAAAAAGCACAACCTATTTTAATAGAAGGACTTTCAAAGCTTGAATATAGAGGTTATGATTCAGCTGGTCTTACTGTTTTACAAGGGCAAACTATGAAAACAGTTAAAAATAAAGGAAGAGTAAAAGAATTAGAAAATATCCTAAAAAAAGAATCTTTAGAAGGAACAATTGGAATTGCTCATACACGTTGGGCAACACATGGAAAACCTTCTTCTGTGAACTCTCATCCACATAATGATAATGCCCATACTTTTTCTGTGGTACATAATGGCATTATTGAAAATTATCAAGAACTAAGAAGTTTTTTAGGTAATCATGGTTATGAATTTTTATCACAAACTGATACAGAAATCATTCCTAATTTAATTCATTATCACTTTGAGCAGGAAAAAAGTCAGACGCAATCTGGTTTTCTAAGAGCAGTTAGCAAAACTTGTAACATGTTAAAAGGAAGTTATGCCATTGGTATTATTTCAACTTATTTTCCAGAAAATCTAATTGTTGCTAGAAAAGATAGTCCACTTGTTATTGGCAAGCGGAAATGGTGAATTTTTCATTAGTTCTGATATTCCAGCTTATTTGTCAGCAACCCGTCATTTTTATTTGTTAAAAGACAATGAATTAGCAATTTTAACAAATAACACTATCGAATTTTATGATTATGAATTAAATTCCATCCAAAAAAGTTTTGAAACCATTGACTGGAAAACAACTTCTACTGAAAAAAATGGTTATACAGATTTTATGTTAAAAGAAATTTTTGAACAGCCAACTGCAATTCGCGAAACAATTGGCACGCATATTGTTGAAAATCAGCCATGTCAGTTTCCTGAATTAAATTTCACAAAAGAATTTTTGTCAAGCCTTCAAAAAATTTATATCGTGGCTTGTGGAACTGCTATGTATGCTGGTTTAACAGGAAAAACAATGTTGGAGCAAATTTGCCAAATTCCAACCGAAGTAGATATCGCTTCCGAATTTCGTTATCGCAATCCTATCATCAATAAAAATACATTATGTATTTTTATTACACAATCTGGTGAAACAGCTGATACAATTGCTGCTTTAAAACTAGCTAAATCCAAAGGTGCTACTACCCTTGCAATTTCCAATGTAGAAGGTAGTTCTATTACACGCGAGGCAGATTTTGTAACTTACACACATGCTGGACCAGAAATTGCCGTTGCTTCCACGAAAGCCTATACTTGTCAAATCACGTTGTTGGCTATTTTAGTGATGTATTTTGCTGAAATTTTAGAAAAAAAGTCAGATTTGGTAAAAGAGTTAAAAAAAGCAATTTTAGAATTGCCTGTAAAAACAGAACAATTTTTGTCTAATGTTACACAAATAGAAGATTTTGCAAAAGAAATTTACCAAAAAGAAGATATCTTCTTTCTTGGCAGAGGCTCTGATTATCATACAGCCATGGAAGGTTCTTTAAAATTAAAAGAAATTTCCTACATTCATTCAGAAGCATTTTGTAGTGGAGAATTAAAACATGGTCCAATTGCTTTGATTGAAAATGGTACATTGGTTGTTTCAATTTTGACAATTCCTGAATTAATTGAAAAATCGATTAGCAATATTCAAGAAGTAATTACTCGTGGAGCCACAACTTTTATTATTACTGACCAGGATTTGGAAAATTGTAATTTTACGAAAATCATTAAAGTCCCTAAGACGAATTCCTTTTTGGCTCCTATTTTGTCAATTCTTCCTTTGCAACTTTTTGCTTATTATATTGCCAAACAAAAAGGATTAGATGTCGATAAACCAAGAAATTTAGCAAAATCAGTAACAGTTGAATAATGTAAAAATAAAAAAATTGAAGTGAACCAAAAAATTAGACATTTTTTGATTAAGATTATATTGAACTACTATTAAGGAATGAATCCTGTAATTTACAGGGCTCATTCCTTTTAATTAGCCCTTAGTAAAAGTCTAGATGATCTCTTGATTTTATTTGCTATATATTTACGCTTACTTAGAGCCCAAAGAAACGTCTCCTTTGTTAGTTAGTATCCAACTAGTAAAGGGGGAATTTTTTCGCACTATTGACAGAGTTTTTATAAATTTTACATCTAATCTTTTACTTGTATATAATAAATTGTTTCATTTCCTGCTAAATCACTTACCATAATTTGGTAATCTCCTGCTTTATTTAGATGATACACATCGATTGTATGGTTTGGTGGAATATAATTTGATTTGAAATCAATGGAAAAACCTACTACATCCAATACTTCACCTTTTGCATTATATAAATATGCATGAACAACATAAGAAGGATACAAAGATGTATGAAACGGTATGCATGTAATATCAGCTATTCTATTATTTTTGATAGAACTATCATACCATCTTTTATTTGGTTCATCATAATAATTCCACACAGCATACCTTACTTTTGAAACAGCTGTATCTAAATTATGAAACGTTGCTACAAAACGTTCTGGTGTTTTATTTGCAGTTAAACTATTAAAGTAACTGGTAGCATTATTTCCACTTATTTCATCTAATACTTTTCCTGTTCCATCAATAGCTTGAACTTTCCACACATAATTGGTTCCTTTATTTAATCCTGTGAAAGTGTAGGATGTATCTGTTGTTGTTGCATATAACTTATTATTAACAAAATATTTATATTTTTTCGTATTTAATGGATGGGTTATAACATTAACTCTAATGGTATTTTGAGTTCTATCTATTCCTTGATAATAAAAAGAATCTGTATAAACATTTTCTGAATTTACACGTAATTTGTTGCTATATAAATCAACACTGATATTTTTTATTTCCACATTATCTGAATAATCTAATTTCAATGGTTTTGGATATTTTCCACCATTTTCACAACCAATAATTTTGGGAAATTCTTTATCAATATTGCTAACTTCATATTCTACTTGTGCCTCATTTCCAGAAAAATCTCTTATTTTAAGAACTCCGCTTTCATTTTGTGATACTTCTTTCGTTAATACTTTTTTGTCTTCTGAAAGCTCAAATCCACTCACCTGTTCAATTTCTTTGTTAGCTGTTATGGTGATTCTAACATTTTGATTTGTCCACTCTTGCGTTGAATAACTAACTTGACAAACTGGAGAATTAGCATCTCTGCTTAAATTTATTATGGTATCTTCTAGATAATACACATATTTTGCATAAACAGGATTTTTTAATAGAATGCCACACAGTATAAATCCCATTATAATTTTCTTTGGTTTCATTTATTTTTCACCTCCTTTTGTTTGTAATGCACTAACTTTTAAGTTAAATTGAACTTCTTCTGTTAAATCTGCATCTATTTCTCTCCATTGTAAATATAATTTGAATTTTCTGCTTTTTTTGATTAATTTTGCCAGTTTCATTGGTTTCGTTTTTCCTTCTATTAATTCAATTTGTGTGTTGTTGTCACAATCAAATAATACATAACTTACTGGAAAATAATCAGTAGAACATTGAATTTCAATCACATATTCAAATTCCACTTCATTTACTTGATTTTCATTGTAATTGTAAATTGAAAAATTGTATTCAATTGGAAATGAAGTTTGATTAATTATTTCATTTATTTTTTCGTCTTTTTCTACTATAAAAACACTTTTTGCTATTTGAGAATTCACATTACAACTAGCATTTTGCTGATATTTTGATAAACTAATATTATTCATACTAATTACAATCAAACTCACCAAAATAATAAAACTATTTTTCCTTATTTTCATGACTTATCTCCTTTTCTAATTTATTTTTAAAACACACTCCTAGAAGTACAACAAAATAAATAATGATAATAAATTTTAAATAATACAAAATAAATATTCCTAAAATCTTTGAGTGAAAAATTACTTTTCCTTGAATATTTTTTATATTTGTATTACAATCTGATATTTCATTGCCATCACCTTTTGCAATAAAACTATATTCATCAATTTGAACAATTCTATGTGTCACTAGATTCCCATAAATATCAACATAAGTAACAATTTCCTCTAAATCATATATTTTCTCTTCTTTTATGATAATTAATTCTTTTTCTTGAATGGTTGGTTCCATACTTTTGGTTAAAACGATTAAAAATCCATAACCACCCAATTTTACCATCTCATCTTTTCGGATATATTTGGCATAACAACTATAAATCAAAACCACCATCAAACTAATTAATATACTATGGTGAATTATCTTTTTTATAAGCCTTCCTCCTTTCTTTAGCTTTCTACTAAAAATATTTATTTTAATATTCTTAGCAGAGAGCTAATTTCTTTCTCTCTGCTAATTTTATAAGGTTTTTAAATTGGATATAATTTTTATTTTTTTATTTTTATGTTGTTATCTTTGCTTGTGTACCAACTACTTTTAATGTAAATGAATAATCAAATACATTTTCTTGTCCTTCAACATTTCCAGTTCCTGCCTCTGTATCTTCACCATCTTCAGCTGTAATTGTCTCTATATTGTCACCTGTTTCATATGGCCAATTCCAAACAATTTGCAAATTTTCAATTTTTCTTTCTGTAGACTTCCCAATAACACCAAGTAATTCAGCTTCTGCTAATTCTTGTAATGACGCATATTGAACACCGCTTGCCACACCATTCTTATTTACACTAAATAACAAATTAGATGGTTTATTTCCAGATTCAATTGCTTCAATATAATATTTTACATCAACTTCTGACCCTGTAGCATCTAACTCAATCTCAAACTGGCCACTTGCTCCAGGGGCAATTTTTCCATCTTCTAAACTAACTACATTGGCTGTATTGAGCAAAGAAATCTGTTCTGTTTGTTCAGTACTCCAATCTGTTACTTTAAAATTCCATTTTGCAATTTGCGCACTTGCTTGTCCATTATAATTCGAGTAATATTTTGCAAAAGTATAGCCTATTAAAACCACAATCAATATTAAAACAATCAAAATCGAAACCAATAATGTCTTCTGTTTTTTGTCCATAGCCTCCCTCCTTCCTTTTTTAATACAGTTAAATATTTTTAACGCATCAATCCGTTCATTTTCTAAACTGCTGGGGGCACTTAAATGAACTATAGAAATTTTGTACATTAAAAATTATTCGTTCTTATACTATTTTGGGGAATATAATATAAACTATCAATCTGTTTTGGGATTATAAATTTCTGAAATGAAATTTATTAAGATTAAAATATACGTTAAAAAATATTTAACTTGAATGCATTATAGCACCCAAAATTTCATTTGTAAAGTATTTTTTATAAAAAATATTTATTTTCATTCGACATTTTTCTTACAAAAAATCTCTTGAGCTTAGAAAGCCAAGAGATTCCTCATTTTATTTCAAAGTATCTGCAATATTTTCACATAACTTTATATACAATTTTTTATTTTCTTCAGACAATGTACCTAATATTTCTGAAAACGCACTATCCGCATTTTTATCATAAATTCCTTTTACTAAAGTATCTAAACTCAGTTCTAATACAGTAGCAATATTGGTTGCAACAGCTAAACTACAAATGCTGGTTCCTCTTTCGATTTCTCCCATATGTGACGTACTAATTTCAGCTTTTTCGGCAAGTTTTTCTTGGGTCAATCCTAATTCTATTCTTTTGGCGTAAATGCGTCGGCCCATTGCATAATAATTGATCTGATACATAGCCTTCCTCCTTGTTTATATTTTATACTGAAAAAATTTTTTTATTAAGAAGCCAGAGCCGTTGCTTCTATTCCGTAACCGTGATATAATGTAAATATACTATATTTTAAGGAGGTTATTATGAAGCGTAAGCAAAAACCAGTAGTAACTTGCAATCGATGTCATAAAGTAATTCACAAATACGAAGGCGGTTATCCTAATTTATGTTCGAATTGCGAGATTCACTATGTTCTTAAAGAATTGGACAAATATTCTAAAGGTGAAGAATGCATTTACACTCGTCGTCCAAAAGAAAGTAGATTCAAGAATTTCATGAAGAAATGGTCAGAGAAATTTTTTAACAAATCTTAGTTTGTAACATAAGAAAAAAGTAAACCCAAATTGCTAAACTTTTTCATCTAACAATTTGGGTTTACTAAAAATTCATTTTTATTCATATTTAATCTACACAATTTTGAATTGCTTTTAAAACACCTAATTTTCCATACTGAAATGTCAATCCACCTTGTTGGAAAGCTACATATGGCTGACGAATTGGTGCATCACAAGAAAGCTCAATGGATGAGCCCATTGTAAAAGCTCCTGCTGCCATAATCACTTTATCTGTATAACCTGGCATATCCCAAGGCATTGGAACAGAAAATGAATCAATTGCAGAACCTGCTTGAATTCCTTGGCAATATTTGATTAATTTTTCTTCTTCTCCAAATTCAATTGTCTGCACAATATCTGCTCTTTTTTCACAAAATCTTGGCTGAACTTTATACCCTAATTTTTCCATCATATAACTCGTGAAAATGGCTGTTTTTAAGCTACTACTAACAACTTGTGGTGCCATATAAAGACCTTGCAAAATACTTTTATTAATGCCCAAAGTAGGTCCTACTTCTTTGCCTTGTCCTGGAGCTGTAAGCCTTTGAGCTGCTAGTTCTATTAAATCTTTTCTTCCAGCAATATAAGCTCCATTCGGCGCCAATCCGCCACCTAAATTTTTAATCAATGAACCTACTATGATATCTGCTCCTACTTCAATTGGCTCTTTTTCTTGAACAAATTCACCATAACAATTATCCACCATAAGAATCACTTCTTGGTTGACTTTTCGAATTTCTCTAATCACATTTTCGATTTTATCCATTGTTAAACTATTTCGTAAACTATAACCTCGAGAACGCTGAATTTCAATCAATTTGATATCCTTTTTTTGGACTCTCTCCAAAATAGCAGGAATATCAAAATCATTTTCTTTTAAATCAATTTGCTCATAGCCAATTTGATAGGCTTTTAAAGAACTTGGATTTTCTTCAATTCCAATTATCGAATCTAATGTATCATATGGTTTTCCGGCAAATGCTTAGCATGCAATCACCTGGACGCAAACACGCAAAAAGCGCAACTGTTATTGCATGTGTGCCAGAAATAAATTGTGTTCTAACTAACGCATCTTCTGCTTTTAAAATATCGGCAAATACTTTTTCAATCGTATCTCGACCAATATCATCATAACCATATCCTGTTGTTTGATTAAAATGCACATCAGAAATTCGGTTTTTCTGAAAAGCTTTTAACACTCGCAAACTATTTTTGGTACAGGCCAAATCAATTTTTGCAAATTCTTCTGTCAAATTTTTTTCTGCTTCCATTGCCAAATTCTCAATTTTCTCACTAATTCCAAACTCTTTATACATTTTTACACCTCTTCACAATATGTTATCTCAGATTGTATGAATTGATATTTTCCAATAAATTGCGGAAAATAATACGTTTCCAATTCATAACTTGGCTCTACCACAATTTCTCCATTTTCGTTTACAACGCCCCATTTTCCGCCCTTTTTGATTCCTGCAAAACCATACTCATTCAATTCTGTTACAATATCATATTGGCATTCTACAATATTTTTTCCAGCTTCATCACAAAATCCCCATTTGTCGTTTTGACAAACTGCATATAATTTTTGATTTGGATAAACTTTTGTATTTTCCACAACATTTCCATCTTCATCAAAATATTTCATTTGTGTTTGTGAATAACACATTCCATATCCATTTTCCAAACTTTCGACAACGCCACCTTCCATGGTAATGGTTTTTGTCAAATCTTTTGCATAAATATCAATCACATTTTGCATGCCATCAATACCTTCTAACACTTTTGTACCTTCTATTCGAATCATAAAATCGTATTGTGGCTCAATCACAACCTCTTTTGTCAAAGCATTCACAAGCCCAGTTTTACCATTTTCGTCTGTAAAAATAAAATAATGATCAAAAGCATATTGTATTTGTGCATATTTTTCGTTTGTACTCACATCTTTGCCAATAATACTAAAATAGCCTTCTTCGTCTTCTGCTATAAAATATTCTGGATTTTCTGTTGCTGTCATTTTTGTATATCGATTGGTATTAATTAAATTTCCATTGATATCATATAATTTGGTATCTCCATTTTCTGTCACAGAAATGTAGTTTCCTGCGATAGAAAAATCTGTGTATTTTGGCTCTAAAATCACATTTCCATCTTTGCCATAAAAACCATATTTTCCATTTTTATTAACAACAAAAATCGTAGAATACAAAATAGATTGAAAATTTAGATCAATGATTTTCTTCTTATTTTTAAAAACCCCATTTTTTCCTTTTTGCATAGCAATCAAATAAATGTCATTTTCCTCATAAGTTAGCGCTCTTTCTAACGCTTCATATTTAACATCTAATATCAAATTTCCTTTATAATCTATGTACCCAAAATTAACTTCATTTTCTGTTTTTTGAGAAACGATATAACCTGTTTTAGTGTAAAAATCTTTCCCAGAAGAATAGCCATCTGCCTTGATAGCATCATACTTTGTGTCAATTACAACTTCTCCATTTACAGCCAAAATCCCATATTTTTCTTCGCTTTTCACCAAAATTCTTCCTGGCCTATCATTTAAACTTGTAATTTCTTGATAAATCGCATCTGTTATGACATTTCCTTCTAAATCAATCAAGCCATACAAATCATTTTTTTGATATTTTAAGACATTTTTTTCAATTTCTCGGTTTTCATTGGTGGACTGGATAACTTCCACCTTTTCGAATTGTGTTAAAATTTCGTCTCCCTTTTTATTCAAAATCGTACTTTTTCCCTCTTCTGTATAACAAAAAAACACATCTTTTTCTGGATTTGGAATATCCACTTTTGCATATTTGGGCTCGACAAGCAAATTTGCTTTTTTATCAATCACACCAATGTTTTCCTTCGAACTTAGCATAAAATATTCATACGAAATATCCACATAATTTTCAAAAGTTTGTCCAAGTTTTTCAGGATTTTTCGTTTGCTTTTTCATCAAAACAAAAATGCCAAAAAGTAACATAAAAACAAAGAAAACACTTACTATTATTTTTATGGAAAATCCATTTTTATTTTTTTCTCTATTTCTGACAATTCGATTATTTCTACCACTCAAAATCCCTCATCTCCTACTTCTTTTAAGAAAAAATTTTGCTTCCTTTTACGCATTTTCGGTTAAAATTGGCACAACTTGCTTTTTACGCGAAACAATTCCTTTTAATAATGCTGTATTATTTTCTAAGGTTATCCCATATGATTTTTCAACTAAATCTGCTCTTTTCCCTAAACTAATGACTTGTGAATTGCTATTTACAATATCTGTAATCAAAAACACAAACACATCCAAACCTTTTTCATCAATGATTTTCTGCATTTGAGATTCCAAATCTGTTTTCATTTTCATGACTTCTTCAATGCTTGCTGTATTGACTTGTGCAATCATTGATTTTACATCTTTTAAGTCATATTCTTTGGCATCTAAATTCAGAATTTCTGGGATAGAAAATCCGTCTAATTTGGTTCCTGCTTTTAACATTTCTAATCCATAAGTAGCACAATCAATTTCTGCTATTTTAGCCAATTGTTCTGCAATTTGCTTATCTTGTTTGGTACAAGTTGGAGATTGAAACAATAATGTATCTGAAATAATTGCAGATAACATCAAAGTTGCTATTGTTTTATCAATTTCAATTCCATTTTCTTGATACATTTTATATAACACAGTTTGTGTACAACCAACTGGTTCTGCTCTGTAATACACAGGATATGCTGTATTTAGTGCAAGCTTGTGATGATCTACTATTTTCAAAATTTTCACATTTTCTAAATTCTCAATCGATTCTTTTGGATTCGCATGATCAACCAACATAACTTCGTGACCATCCTCCACATTTTCAATCAAATGTGGAGGCTCGATTCCCAAATAATTTAAAACATATTCTGTTTCTTTGTTTATGTTTCCTAGTCTTCCTGCTTCTGCTTCATTATTTCCTAATTTTCTTTCTAAATTTGCTAAAACCAAACTAGACGTAATTGAGTCTGTATCTGGATTTTTATGCCCAAAAATTAATATTTTTCCCATTTTTATTTCTCCTTATTTCACTTTTTATTTTTATAATTCGTCATCTTCTATTTTTTCGTCTGAAACATCTTTAACTTCTGTTACTTCAGCCTCTCTAACTTCTTGTGATTGCTCTTCTAGCTCTATTTTAACTTCTACTTTTTCTGTTTTAGGTTGCTCTTTTCCGCATTTTGGACAAAAATCATCTTTTTGACCAATTTCTGCATTGCATTTTGAACATCTTTTTACTTGTTTTAATGTCAAAATCCCAGCTTCCAATTTTGAAATTTCATCAAATTGTCTTGCTATTTCTTCACATTTTTCAGTAATTTCTTCTTTTCCTTCTTCTAAATTTGTTTTAAACTGATTATACACGCATTGTCCAATTTCTTCATACAAAGCCGTAATCTTATTTTTAGCGTCATTAATTTTCCCTTTTAATTTCATTTCCTCTGAAAATTTAACTGTTTTCTCTTTTGTTACTTGATACGTTTCACTAGCCTTTTTTCCTAATTTGTTAAAAAAATCCATATTTCCATCCTCCTTTTTATTTTTACTCTGCTTTCAGCTCTCTTGTCATTAAAATATCTACTGCTTTTTTAGGTTCTAACTGGTTATATAACACATCATAAACTGTTTCAACAATCGGCATTTCCACTCCATATTTTTGCGATAAATAATATGCAACATCAATATTATCAATGCTTTCTACTGTCATTCCAATTTCTTTTTTGGCTTCTTCAATCGAATATCCTTTTGCAATCAATTCTCCTGCTCTTCGATTCCTACTATGTTTGCTACCACAGGTAACAATCAAATCACCAAGACCTGTTAAACCATAAAATGTTTTTGACTCGCCTCCCATAGAAATACCAAGCCTTGTAATTTCAACCAATCCTCTGGTGGCAAGCATAGCAAAAGTATTATCTCCAAAATTCAAACCAGCTGCTGCACCTGCACAAAATGCAATGATATTTTTTAAAGCACCACCAATCTCAACGCCTTTTATATCATCTGTATGATACATTCTTAAAAGATTGCTTTTGAATACATCTGAAACCTTCTGCTTTACGGCATCGTCTTTAGAAGCAACAACCAAAGCTGTTGGAACACCAATGGCAACTTCTTCTGCATGACTTGGTCCAGACAAAATTCCATATTTTATCTTTGGTAATTCTTGTTTTATCACCTCATCTAATGTTAAATTTGTACCTGCTTCAAAACCTTTTGAACACATTAACAAAATCTGTTCTGGCTTCACAAAATCTTTGTACCCTTTTATTGTATTTCTCACAAATTTAGATGGTGTCACATGCAAAATAATTTCTGCTTCTTGCAAAGCTTCTTCATAGCTATTCGTACAAACAATTCCTTTTGGTAAATCTACATTTGGTAAAAAAATACATTTTTTTTCTTCATTTATTTTATTTTTTTCCTCTTCTGAAAACGACCATACTTTTATAGTATTTCCTTGGTTTGCCAAATATATACTAAGCGCCATTCCCCAACTTCCACTTCCAATTACGCAAATTTTCATCCTTTTTCTCCTTCTTCTTTTTTCTTAAAACTCAATTTATTTTCTGTTCCATTCAAAATTCTTTGCACATTACTTCTATGATTAAATATAATAAATCCTGCCATAATTATACCAAAAATCAGATAATTTCCTGGTACTAAATAATGTTCTTTTATAAAAATCGTAAGAATGGGAAACAAAATCGCTGCTGCAATAGAACCGCAAAGAAACCATTTTAGTAACTGCCATCAAACTAATCGCAAAAATTAGGCAAATTAATCCAATTTCCCAATTTAATAATAATAAAATTCCTAAACTAGTTGCAATTCCTTTTCCACCACGAAATCCAAAAAAGACAGGAAATGTGTGTCCGAACAACAACTCCAATTGCCGCAATTTGAATAACCAAAGCTGAATTCACTATTCCATTTTTTCCCCACAAATACGCAATCAAAATCGCTAAAATTCCTTTGAAAATATCTCCCAATAAAGTTAAAACCGCAGCTTTTTTCCCAACACTTCTTAAAACATTCGTGGTTCCACCATTTCCACTTCCTTTTTCTCGTACATCAAAACCAGCCATTTTTTTGCTGATTAAAACTGAAAAATTAATACTTCCTAACAAATACGCAATGATTGCTATGATAATATATGACATCATTTTCCTCCTTTTTACTTTTCTAATTTTATTAATAATATCATATTATTTTTGAAGTTTCAACTATTTTATTTAGAGTTTTGCAAGAAAAAAGAAAATCATTTGTATTGACCAGTTTCATGCTAAATTGTAATATTTAGTCGAACTTTTATTCTTACTTTATGATTTTCTTTGTATTATTATGATTTTCAAATTCTTAATCTTTACTACTTTTTTCTCGTACAATTAATCGAACTGGCGTTCCTTGTAAATCAAAATTATTGCGAAAACAATTGATTAAATATCTTTGGTATGAAAAATGGAATAATTCTCTATCATTCACAAAAATAACAAAAGTTGGTGGACGCGTTGAAGCTTGGGTTCCATATAAAATTTTCAATCTTTTTCCTTTGTCACTTGGTGGCTGAACAACAGAAATTGCTTCATTAATTACTTCATTTACAACCGAAGTAGAAACTCTTATCGAATTTTTGCGATTCACCTCATTGATTAAAGGAAACAATTTCTGCACTCTTTGCCCTGTTTTGGCTGATATAAAAATCATTGGAGCATATGTTGCATACGCTAATTTATTGTAAATATTTTTCTTAAATTCATTCATGGTTTTGTCATCTTTTTCAATTTCATCCCATTTGTTGACAACAATAATAATTCCTTTTCCTCTTTCATGAGCTTCCCCTAAAATTTTAGCATCTTGGTCTGTCACGCCTTCTTGGCTATCAATCAAAACCAAACACACATCTGCTCTGTCAATAGCAAGAAGAGTTCTCATAATACTGAACTTTTCAACTCTTTCATTGATTTTACTTTTCCTTCTAATGCCCGCTGTATCAATCAAAACATATTCGCCATACTCATTCGTATATTCTGAATCAATTGCATCTCTAGTTGTTCCTGCTATATTACTTACAATAGAACGTTCCTGTCCTAAAATTTTATTGAGCAAAGAAGATTTTCCAACATTTGGCTTTCCAATAATCGCAACTTTTATTTTTTCATTTTCATCTTCTTGTTCTGATTTTGGTGGCAACTTTTCATAAATTTCATCTAATAAATCACCAATTCCTATTGCATTTGCTGTAGATATTGGATGTGGATCTCCCATTCCTAAATGATAAAATTCATACATTTCAGCTGGTGGCTCACCAAATTTATCTGCTTTATTACAAACTAAAATAATTGGTTTTTTGGACTTTCTTAACATAGTTGCAATTTCTTTATCCACTTGTGTTACACCTTGTTTAATATCGGTCATAAATAAAATAACATCTGCAAGATTAACTGCAATATTAGCTTGTTCTCTCATCTGTGATAAAAGAATATCCTTTTGTTCTAACTCAATTCCTCCTGTATCAATTAACGTGAATTTTCTGTCACGCCAATTCGTATCTGCATAAATTCTATCACGTGTCACGCCTGGCGTGTCTTCTACAATAGAAATTCTCTGACCTACAATGTAGTTAAAAAAGCTAGATTTTCCAACATTTGGTCTTCCAATAATGGCAACAACTGGTTTACTCATTTTTACTTCCTTCCTTTTTATTTTGAAATTTTTTGTTTTACTTTTGCACTATTTTTCGAATTGGAATCTCAATAATAAGTTCTATTATTCGAAAAATATATAAAATTTTAAAAAGCAATCTTTGCATAAAATGAATGTGATGATATGTTTTATGATAATACAGTTTACTTTGATATAATTGTTTCATTTTATGGTAATAACTTAGCGTTTTTCCAATGGTTTGACTTTCATAATGAGTATATTTTACATCATTTATACTTCCGATTTTATAGCCTTTGTTTTGTATTTTTTCAGCTAAAATATCTTCTTCATAAAATAAAAATACATTTTCATCAAATCCGCCAATTTCTTTATAAACTTGATATTTTATTACAAAAAATGCACCTGAAATCACTTCTACTTCTAGCAAATTTTGCGAAGAATAGTTTTTTTCTGAATATTCTCCTTGACGCATTTGTTTAAAAAATAGTAATTCTAATAATCGAGTTGAATGGATAACATCTCTCCAAAAAGATCTTATTTTCCAACTACTTCGTCGCATTGGACAATTCTTTTTGTCATACATTCTTGGTGCCACAATAGCTAATTTTTTATTTTTTTCTAATATTTCTAAACAACGGTCAATTGCCAATTTTTCAACCATAATGTCTGAATTAGAAATAATGAAATAATCGTATTTTTCGCCTATTTTCTCCAAATATTGAATACCAAAATTGTTTCCATAATTGTACCCACCGTTTTTATCAGATTGCAAAATAATCACTTTTTCATTTTGGATTTGTTTAAGGAGCTCTACTTGTCCAAAATCTGTAGAAGCGTTATCTACTATAACAATTCGATGTATATTTTCATATTGACCTATCTGATTTACATATTGGATGGTTTCCTCTGCACTATTGAATTCCACAATAATAACTGCAACTTTCATATCTTCTCTCATTTCTTAATTTTGATTTGCAAAATGCCACGCACTTTTGCACATATCTTCTAGCTTTTTTTCAGCCTTCCAACCAAGCTCTTGTTCTGCTTTATTGGGATTTGCAAAATAGCAAGCCACATCACCAGCTCTTCTTGGCACAATTTGGTAAGGAATTGTAACACCATTAACTTTTTCAAAATTGTGAATTATATCCAAAACACTATATCCAACTCCTGTACAAATATTGTAGCAAAACACTCCTTTATTTTGGTTTAATTTTTGAGTTGCCCTCAAATGCGCTTTTGCCAAATCTACCACATGAATATAATCTCTAACGCCTGTGCCATCTGGTGTTTCATAATCATCGCCAAACACGTTTAAAATAGGAAGTTGTCTTTTAGCCACTTTTAAAATATATGGCATTAAATTATTGGGAATTCCATTCGGCTGCTCTCCAATTAAGCCACTTTCATGGGCTCCAACTGGATTAAAATACCTCAAAATTCCTATACTCCATTTAGAATCTGAAGCATATACATCTTGCAAAATTCTCTCAATCATATATTTAGAAGTAGCATATGGATTGGTGGTTTTTCCAGTCTCAAATTCCTCGTTAATTGGCACTTTATCTGGCACACCATACACGGTGGCAGTTGAGCTAAATAAGATTTTTTTTACCGCATGTTTTTGCATGATTTTGAGTAGATTTAAAGTAGCTTCTAAATTGGTTTGATAATACAAAATTGGATTTTCGACAGATTCTCCGACAGCCTTTAGCCCTGCACAATGAATGACTAAATCAATCAAATTATCTGCAAATATGGAATTCATCAATTGCTCATCTTTACAATCTCCAATATAAACTTGAATGGTTTTTCCTGTAATTTGTTGAATTTTGTTTTTTACTTCGATTTGACTATTTTTTAAATTGTCTATAACCATCACTTCATCTTTATTTTCCAGTAATTCTACACAAATATGAGATCCTAAAAATCCTAAACCACCTGTTACTAAAACTCGCATATGAAACTTTTTTCCTTTCTATAAAATACAACTTTTGTTACGATGGTGTATAGCAAAAATTGCACACTTAACGTTATGGAAACAGCAAAGGTTGCTCCATTTATTTGTAAGGTTTTGACAAGCAGATTTGAAGTAATATAAGCAATCACCATTGTAATTATGTAGACTACAAATTGTATAAAAGTATCTCGTGTTGTTGTGAGTAAAACTAAATTTATATACGAAATTCCATATAAAATATAAGAAGCCAAAATGAAAGTTAAATTCATGCGATATGGTTTCAAGTTTTCTCCATAAACTAAGCTTAGCACTTCTGGTCCTAGCAAAAAAGCTGCTCCTGTTGCAAAAATTCCAAAAGCCAAAACTGCCATTTTTATTTTAAATGCAATTTTTTTGAATGCTTTCATATTTTTTTGTTCATACAACTCTTTTAACTGATTCAAATAAGGCATAAAAATAAATTGTGTGAATAATGAAATAACGGTTGCAGGCATCATAATATAACCAAAATTGGCTTGTACATCTTCTGTCAAATACGCATCAATTGCATATTTAGGTGCATTTAGTACATAAATCCCAGCAAACGAATTGGCAAATACAAAAAACTCAGATTTAAAAATTTGCCATATATTTTGCTTATTTACTTTTTGGGTAAAATCAATTAATTTTTTGCAAATACATAGAAAATCCAAAACAATTATGGTAACTATATTTAATGCAATAATACTTGCACATGCAAAAAGCAAATTATGTGTTACTAAATCCACCATTAAGAAAATAATCAATCCACCCAAAGATTTTATGGTAAGTGATTGTCCTGATTGATACAACAGTTCATTTTTTTGCATAATGCCATATAAAATATCGGCAAAAGCTTCTGTTGCTTTATAGATACAAAGTAACACAAAAACGCCCATTTTATAAGGAGAATATTGTTTTAGAAAGACAAAAACAAGTGCAATTACAATCATTAAAACAGCTGTTATAAAACGATTGACAATGTAATCTTTGTCTTTTACTTTATTTTCAATATCGGTCACTTGACAAAGTCTCCCTGAATATAGACCAATCGTGTACAAAATCAATGCTGTTGAATAGGCAATAGAAAAAATCCCAGCTTCTTGAATACCATTGATTCGTGTTACAATAATTAAGAAAAATAGCGAATTAAAGGAATTTAAACCTGTTCCCAATACATTCCATATGAAATTTTTTAAAAATATTTTTCTTTCGCTCGTCATTTCTATTCCTTTCTTTTACAAAACTCCAAATAAAAATAATATTCGTACCATTACATCATCTATTAATTTTCTCCTCAATCTATGTGGATAAAATACTTTACGAAGTGCTTTGAAAAAGTTGTATTTTTCTTGCACAAAAATATCCAAAATGCGTTTGTTTTTATCGGATAATTTCGAATAAAACATTTTTTTATATTCCAATTGCTGTACTTTTATGTCTTTCATTCCATTTTGTGTCAACAATTTTTCCATTCGCCACAAAAATATTTGTAATGCATTCTGCCCTTCTGCTGTTGCATTTTTTTCTAGCCTTCTATATTTCACAACTGTTTGATTGGTATATAAAACCTCTCCGAAGTCCACTGCAAATCATATAGGTCCACCAATCATGAAATAAACACTTTTCTGGAATGTTGCTTAAAATTAGTTCTTTTGCTTGCTTATTAATCATCATTGTCATTCCTTGTGCCACACACTCATAAAGCGAATTCTTAAAAGAAAATTTCTTATTTTTTTCCCCAGATTTCATAAATTGCATAGTTTCATCATAATAATCTGAATTTCCAAATACCAAATTGGGTTTTGTATTATCCGCTTTTTCCAAGGCTTCTACTGCCAGTTCCACTTTATTTTCTAACCAAACATCATCTTGATCACAATATGCATAATAATCAGCTTCCGCCATTTCTAATAATTTAAAAAAACTGCGAATAAAGCCTATATTGGGTCCTTGTTTAAACTGAATATTGGGATATTTTTCTTGATATTGTTTTACAATATCTACGCTTGAATCGGTTGAACCATCATCTCGAATCACAATTTCAATATTGGGATACGTTTGATTTAAAATAGAATCTAGTTGCTCTTTCAAAAATTTTTCGCCATGATATGTTGAAATCAAAACAGCCACTTTTTTGCTCATATTTTTCTCCTTATTTTCCTAAACTTTCTGCATTTCCTAAATCATATTGCCTATAATACGTTTTTCCTTCTTGTTTTACACCTTGTTTGGCAATTACATTTCGTGTTTTAAAATTGATAATCACAGTTAACTCTTGATTTTTTAATCCCAACTGCTTTAACATTTCTGAATCAAAATAATAGTAATTTTCCTTATCTTCATCCAAATTAGGTGTCCAGGAAGATGTTGTGTCAATATTGTAAAAAATAGGGTCATTTAATATTTGCTGAAAAAAAACATAATCTTCTTTCTTGGTTTGTGCAATAGCAGAAAGTTTTGTAAAACCAAGAGTTTCAATCTCTTTTTTAGACTCTGCAACATCATCTACTTTTGCCTGAATTACCTTCAACTGACTGATAAAATTCTGAACCTTTACCATACGATAGGCCTCCATATTGAATGTTATTGTTATGCTAGAAATTAACAATAACACTAAAATGGATATAACAACTGAAATCATTGTAATACCTTTTTCATTTTTCATGTACATTTTACTCCTTCTAACCTTCCTTAGCTGATTAATTCAAATATTGACTATATAGCTGATTTACATAACTTTGTACATCAAATGCTTCATGTACTTCTGGTTTACCATAATCGATTCCTTGTTTTTCAACACTTGCATTCACAATCACTGGCATTGGATTAAATTTTTGAATTGTATTTTCTTGATTTTCTTCACCTTGTTCAATTTGCGTTTCTTGATAGATTTTCTCGAATATTTCCAAACCTTGTGTTACTTTTCCAAAAGCACAATACAAACCATTTAACTCTGCATTATTTTGCATCATAACACAAATCTCAGCATTTCCTGAATTATAGCCTTCTTTTGTCAAACCATATAAAGAATAATCCTTACGGCTCAATGAAATAACACCTTTTTCATGTCGTAATATATTTTTCTGGAATTCATTGGCAATAAACTCACCATTAATCTCATATTCATAATCTTGGTCTGAATCTTTTTCTATGGAATTGTCTAACAAACTTATGGTTGGATTCTGCGCTGTTTCTTCTGCATTTTTTGCTACATACAATATGCCTTGATTACTTTTTCCGTAAACTACCTTGTTGTTATAATAACCAGCTTCAATCAAAGCAATAAAGTTAGCTACTGTATTGGGAGCATATTCTGGATATAATTCCATTTTTACAACACCATAATCTTGTATTTCAAAACTAGCAACTGGATTTTGTGTTTTATCCATTTTCGCACTTATTGCATGATACATAATCCATCCAATCAAACTTAACAAAATAAGAATTATCATCATTCCAAATCCGATTTTTAACTTTTCTTTCATTTTATTCATCCTTTCTTTTTATGTTAATGAAAATATTTGCAAAGCCTCTATCACATTCTTGACTCCTATTATATCTAATTTATAATCATCTTTCAAGAGTTTTTTATTGGTTTGCGGAATTACTATTTTCTTATACCCTAATTTTTCCGCTTCTTTGACTCTTTTTTCAATCATATTGACACTTCTGACTTCTCCTGTTAAGCCAACTTCTCCAATTACTGCAATATTTTCCGAAATTCCTTTATTTTTGAAACTAGAAGCAACTGCTAAAATAATTCCTAAATCCAAAGCTGGTTCATTTACACGCATTCCGCCCACAATATTCAAATACACATCTTGTGAACTCAAATTCAGCTTCGCTCTTTTTTCCAAAACTGCCATTAATAAAACTAAGCGATTATAATCAATTCCACCTGCTGTTCTTCTTGGTAATCCGAAAACAGTTGGTGTTGATAAAGCTTGCAATTCCAACAAAATCGGGCGTGTTCCTTCCAAACTTGCCACAATCACAGAACCTGTTGTTCCTGCTTCTCTTTCTGAAATCAAAACAGAAGATGGATCTGTGATTTCTTGCAAGCCTTCATTTTGCATCTCAAACATGCCAATTTCATTGGTAGAACCAAATCGATTTTTCACACCTCGCAAAATTCGGTAAGCAAAATAGCGTTCTCCTTCTAAATACAAAACCGTATCTACCATATGCTCTAAAACCCTTGGCCCTGCTATATTTCCATCTTTAGTAACATGTCCTATAATAATAGTCGTAATTTGTTTTTGTTTGCACATTTTCATCACACGTGCCGTAATTTCCCTAACTTGGCTAACACTTCCAGGTGCTGACGTAATTTCTTCTGAATACATGGTTTGCACAGAATCGATAATCACAAAATCTGGTTCGTATTTTTCCAAAGCATTTTCAACACTATCAATATCAGTTTCTGATAAAAATAGTAAATTTTCATTATGAATCTTTAATCTATCAGCTCTTAGTTTGATTTGTTCTGCAGATTCTTCACCAGAAACATATAAAATCTTACCGTTCTACTTTTACACTATCACAGATTTGCAAAATCAAAGTTGATTTCCCAATGCCTGGTTCGCCACCGAAGAAGTGTTAGCGAACCTTTGACAAATCCGCCCCCCAAAACTCTATCCAATTCATTCACACCAGTCTGAATTCGAATCGTGCTTTTTTTCTCTACTTCATTTAACTTAATAACTTCACTTTTTACACTATTTTTATCTTTACTACTTGTCCCACTTCCTACCATTTTTTGTTCAAAAAATTGATTCCAAGTTCCACAAGAAGGGCATTTTCCAAGCCATTTTGAAGATTCATAACCACATTCATTACAAACAAAGACTGTGGTACTTTTTTTGGCCATGTTTGCCTCCTTTCTTTTTCCTTTAAAATTTCTATAACAAGCCTTTTTTCTTTAACTTTTCTAAAACCACAACATACATCGCATGACTCCAAGTCAGCCCAATAATCCAAGCTGGTTTCATTGTTTCATTGTTGACTTGCTCTCCTAAAAAGCCATGTTCCGAACACGAATTTGTCACAAATGCAAAATTTTCCAGTGCTTTTTTTTCTTCTCCAGCTTCTAAATTGTAACAAGCCATCCACAAATTCGCAATTGGCCATGGATTGTAGCCACCCATATACGAATCTTGCTCATAACGCACATAACCACCTGTGTAAGTGCGTAAAGTCATATTAATTTTTTCAATAGTATTTTCAATCTTTTTTTCTTTTGGTGAAAACATCCCAAATGGTGTAATCGTACCCAAAATACTGATATCAATTTTTTTATCTTTTGAATTTCTCACAAATGTTTTTTTGGTTTCATCATAAAAATTCTGCAAACAATATTCTTTTATGTCAAGCATTGCTTGCTCTAAATCTTTTGTTTTTTTATGAATTGCCTCTATTTTTAAACGGTTATTTTCAAAAATGGATTTCACATTTTCATATATTTTAAGCATAGCACTAAATGCCGAAAAAATACTTGCCATCGAATAAAAAGAAATTCCTTCAAATTCTTCCCACAAATCATAACTTGGTAAAAAATTGCCTTTTTGACAAATCGTGTCTTCTATATATTTTTGTAAATAGCCAATAGCATTTTCACACATTTTTAAATTATTTTGTAAAAACTTTTTATCTTTATATTTCTCAAAATGTTCATAAATTCCAAAAACAACACTAGCAGTTTCATCAATTTGATAGCCCCAACAAGGCGCTAGTCTGCCATCTGTATAAAAACGCTGTTGCCAGCTTCCATTTTTACTTTGCGTTATTGGGCAAAAAATCTCATAAAACTTTTGCACTTCTGTTTTCATGCCTAAAATATCCATTGCACGTGTCACAAAAACAGCATCTCTTGTCCAGCAATACGAATATCTTCCACATTTTGTTTTGGTTTCATCTACTTCCATGCCAGCTGAAATTCCACCTGTTTCATGATTGGTAAGAAGGGAAAATAATAAAATACTTCGTTTATAAATTTTCTTTATTTTTTCTTCCATATTGCTTTTTTGAATGTTTAGCTTGTCATAATCTTTGACATATTTTTGCCAATATTTTTTCGTATCTTCATATTCTTTTACAATATCCAGCTTGCAAATGCGATTGATTTCATAATCTAGCTCATTTAATAAACATTTTTCTTGGTTATCATTAACATATAAGTACAAATTAAAATTGATTTCTTGACCTGGCTTGATGGTTTTTAAGTCATAACTAATAGCAGAATCTGGTGACATACCAATATAATCTTTTCCTCCAATTCTGCCTTCCATTATGTTCGCATTTGTATTATTAATTTGATAAGAAAGTGGTTTTTCTTTTGCAAAAATACAAAATGCGTAATCGTGATTATATTGAATTAAACAATCGTTTTTAAAAAAACCACAAGTATCATTATTGATATTGGTTAAAACTTTAGAATACGCTAAAAAATGAACCTTTAAATCAATATTACTTTGGTTGATAAAACGGTAATTCTTCACCAATATATTTTGGTTAATTGGCACAAAATCTGTTTGAATCATTTGCAAATTAAAATACGTATTTAAAATTTTTGTTTGCAAAATATTGGTATCTTGGATATATTTTTGGTTATATACATTATTGATGTCATTATGTAAATATATCATACCAGAATCATTTATTTTAACGCCTACATCAAATTGTTCCACAAATTGTTTGTAATCAACTGAACCATAAAAAAGTCTTAGTAATTCTCCTGTTTTACTAAAACTTGCTGTCAATTTTCCATTTCCCACAATTCCATCATTAAAATACTTTTGCTTCATTTGTGCTTCTCCTTTATTTTTTAGCTTTTGTCTGTGAAAGACAGGAGTGATATTTCGTTTACTAAAGGCAGACAGAACTGTCTGCCCTTACATCTGACAATTGATAATCGCCTCTATTAATTAAAATAAATTTGACTATTGATTTTTTATATCCCCTATTTTCCCTCTATGACTTTTTCTCTTTTACAACTTGATGTTCCCTTGCAATCGCCAATTTTCCGTCAGCCACATCTTCTGTAATCGTTGAACCTGCTGCAACTAAAACATCATCTCCAATTTTGACTGGTGCTACTAAATTCACATTTGAGCCAATAAAACTATTATCTCCAATTTGGGTCTTATGTTTATTTTTTCCATCATAATTGCAGGTAATTGTTCCACAACCAATATTTACATTCGTTCCCACTTCACAATCACCTAAATAAGTCAAATGTGGCACTTTTGAACCATCTGCAATTTTCACTTTTTTTAGTTCTACACAATTTCCCACTTTTACTTGATTTCCAATTTTGCAACCTTCACGAATATACGCATTTGGCCCAATTTCGCAGTTTTCTCCAATGGTTACACCACTTTTGATAATCGTATTTGGATGAATGACTGTATCCATACCAATTTTGACATCATCATAAATGTAAGTATTAGCTGCATCTTCAATGGTAACACCTTTTTTCATGTGATAACTATTGATTCTCATACGAAGTACACGTGTTAATAATTCTAGTTGTGCACGATCATTGACACCTAAAATCTCTGTATTATCTTCTACAATCACAGCTCCTGTTTTCAAACCTTCATCATTCATGATTTTGATAACATCGGTTAAGTAATATTCTCCTTGCGCATTATTTGGTTTGATTTTTTCAAGAGCATTTAGCAATTCTTCAATGTCAAAACAATAAATACCAGAATTGATTTCTTTGATATGCTTTTTCTGAAGTGGATCAGCATCTTTTTCTTCGACAATTCCTTTGATATTTCCACCTTCATCACGAATAATTCTACCATAACCTGTTGGATTTTCATAAATCGCGGTTAGCAAAGTTGCATATTCTTTGTTTTTGATGCTTTTCGAAATTAAATTTTTCAAAGTTTCTGGTCTGATAATTGGAACATCTCCATACAAAATCACAACTTTTCCTTTTTTCCCTTCTAAATAGGTTTTTGCTTGCATTACTGCATGACCAGTTCCTAACAATTCATCTTGAAACGCATAATTTACTTCATCTCCAAGCACGTCTTGGACTTGTTCTTTTAGATGCCCTACAACTGCCACAATTTCATCAGAACCAATTTTTTTTGCCAAATCAACCACTCTTCGAACTAGTTCTTTATCATAAATTTTATGAATCAATTTTGACTTGTTGCTATTCATTCTTGTGCCTTTTCCAGCAGCCATAATAAGCGTTATGACATATTCGTTATTATCATCTATCTTCATGTTTTTGTCACATTCCTTTCCTTATTTTTTATTATAGTATATTTTACATTTTTCATACTGTGATGACATTTTATTACAAATTTTCGTTTTCGTCAATTACTTTTTCACACGACTAATTGCTAATCCATCTCCTACCTCCAAAATCTCAGTTTCCAGATTTTCATTTTCTTTAGCCATTTGGATATATTCTCTTAAATGCCTCACTGCTGTCCTTTGCTTATGTTTGTTATAATCGCTCATCACATATCCTTTGTATAAAATATTATCTGCTAAAATCAAACCATCATTTTTAGCAAGTCTTATCGCTTCTTGCAAAAAAAATGGATATTTTCCTTTGTTGGCATCAATAAAAATCATATCATACTCACTTTGAAGAGTTGGCAAAATCTCTACTGCATTTCCAATCAAAATATTAACTTTATCTGCAATTCCAATTTTTTTAACATTTTCTATAGCTTGATTGGCTTTTTCTTCATCTAATTCAATTGTATCTACAATCGCATTTGGTGCAAAGCGCACAAATTGACTAGCTGAATATCCAACTGCTGTGCCAATTTCTAAAATTTTCGTAGGATTTTCTTTTTGCAAAATATCAATTATCACATCTAACGTATCATCCATAATAATTGGAATGTGATTCTCCAATGCTTTTTCTTTTACTTTTTCTAATTCATTTTTATGAAACATTTTATTCTCTTTTCTTGATTTTCGTTTGAAACAGTATATCACAATAAAAATAAGAATTCAACTATTATTGTGTCGATTCTTTAAAAATATCATTATTTACAGAAAACCCTTGTGCTTTTATGTAAAATGTAATATAATATGAATATCAAATAATAATCAGTTGAAAGGAGAATGCAACATGAAAAACAACGAAAAACGGTATTATTTCACAGACGAAATAGGTCAGCAGTCCACACGATTAGTCGGGCTAATCACCTACCATGGCAGCTATTTAACTTATGCTCAATTAATGCATCAAATTGCCAGTAAATTCAACATTTGCCTTGGCCAAACAGAGCAAGACGTTTTTTATGTCGATTCCCAAAAAGACTATGAGCAGATTCTGAAAGAATTGGATAGAATGCTAAAATAGTCTTGTTTTTAAGTAACAAATAAAAGCAGAGTTCGACTGAACTCTGCTTTTTTCTCTTCAAATATTTTTGCTTTTTATCCTGCTGGATATACACTAACCAATTTTTTATTTGCTTTTTTCTCGAATTTAACATTTCCGTCTACTAAAGCAAATAAAGTATCATCACTTCCTTTACCAACATTGGTTCCAGGATGTACGTTTGTTCCTCTTTGTCTTACTAATATATTTCCAGCCAATACAAATTGTCCATCTGCTCTTTTTACACCAAGTCGTTTTGACTCACTATCTCTTCCATTTTTTACACTACCTTGCCCTTTTTTATGTGCCATTTCTGATGCTCACTCCTTCCACTTCTAAATTTCTCTCTATTTAATATTAAAAACTATTTTGTTTTGATTGAAGTAATCTCTACTTTTGTATAGTCTTGTCTATGACCTCTTGTTTTTCTTTCATTCTTTTTAGGCTTGTATTTAAATACAACGATTTTTTTGCCTCTTCCATTAGACACAACTTTACCTTCAACTTTGCTACCTGCAACATAAGGAGCCCCTACTTCTACTTTTCCTTCATTAGAAACAAGAATAACTTTATCAAAAACAACTTTTTTTCCTTCTTCTTCTCCTAATTTTTCAAAAAATACTGTGCTTCCTTCTTCTACTTTATATTGTCTTCCACAGGCTTCAATAATTGCGTACATAAAATGCACCTCCCTTTCGTAATACTCGCTAACTTCCAACTTGGTAGTTGTTTTTTACAACATTTTGATACCATAGTTAAGCAGTTTACAGATATTTATTTTAGCATAATTTGGAAGTGTTGTCAATACATTTTCTACAAAGTTTTTTATTTTTTATCCTAACTTTTTCCTCTAAATTGAATATTTTCAATATTGGTTGCTACAATATGAATACCATAATTCTTAAAAATGTTAGCTTTTAAACAAATCTCTTGATTGATTATTGCTTGATTTTGTTGTTCTTTTAGCACTGAAATTGCAATTTTAGAAATTCGCTCACGAATCTGTTCTAACAATTCCTCTTTTGAATAATAATTTCTCACTTCAATTACTTTATTGAATAATTTTAGTGGTTTTTCTATTTGAAAATCAAAACTTCCTTCTCCATAAAAATTATTTTTATGCTTTTTTTGGATGTAAAATTTGTTGTTTGTTATCACATTTTTGTTAAAAAATATCACACATAATTGGGACTCATTATTTTTTATTTGATAATCAATCAAATCTTCTGGAAAATACGAATTGGGCTCATTTTTTATACTATAGACTCCTGCTTCTTTTATCAAATCCAAAACTTGCCCTTTTTTAAAAAGAATAGCGTTTTGATTTTCCTTTAATTTAATGATAGGATGTGCATTTTCATCTATTTTTTTCTTATATAACAAGATATTGTTGTCCAATTTCGTGCATTCTACGATCTCATATTCTTCATCATCTTCCAATCTATGTGAAAAATGCATTCTCATCATCCCTTCTAAACCCTATTTTTTTGCCTCTACACAAGCTTTTACTAAAGCTTTGAACAAAGGAGCTGGCTTATCTGGTCTTGATTTAAATTCTGGATGAAACTGTCCTGCAATAAAAAATGGATGATTTTTATTTTCTACAATTTCCACCAAATTTCCATCTGGTGATGTTCCAGAAGCAATCAAGCCTGCCTGTTCTAGTTTTTCCTTATACATATTATTATATTCAAAACGATGTCTATGACGTTCAGAAATCAACTCTTGTCCATAAATTTTATAAGCCAAAGTATCTTTTTGGATTTTACATGGATAGGCTCCTAAACGCATAGTTCCACCTTTACTTGTTACTCCTTTTTGCGTTTCCATAATATGTACCACTGGATTTTTAGTATGAATATTAAATTCTGCTGAATCAGCATCCTCTATTCCCAGCACATTTTTAGCAAACTCAACAACTGCCATTTGCATGCCCAGACAAATTCCTAAAAATGGTACATTATTTTCTCTGGCATATTTAATCGCAGAAATTTTGCCTTGCACTCCGCGATTGCCAAATCCACCAGGAACCAAAATTCCGTCATATTCCCCCAAAATTTCTTTCACATTTTCATCATTAATTCCTTCTGAATCAATAAATCCAACTTCTACTCCAACACCATTAGCAAATCCACCATGACGCAAACTTTCCGCAACTGATAAATACGAATCCTGAAGTTGCATATATTTTCCAACTAATGCAACCTTGACTTGTCCATTCAAATTTTTAATATTTGCAATCATTTCTTCCCAATGATCATTTTGTGGTTCTTGTTTATCCAAATTTAATTTTTTGCACACAGCCTTTGCCAATCCTTCTTTTTCAAGCAATAATGGAACTTCATACAAATTACTAGCTGTCAAATTAGGAATTACATTTTCTGGACGCACATTACAAAAAAGTGCCAATTTCTTGCGAATATCATCTGGAATTTCGATTTCACTTCGACAAACTAAAATATCTGGCTTGATTCCAAAAGACTGCAAATCTTTTACAGAATGCTGTGTTGGCTTTGATTTTAGCTCACAAGAACCAGAAATAAAAGGCAATAATGTAACATGAATATACACAACATCTTCTGGCGCAACTTCTAAGCCCACTTGACGAATCGCTTCAATCAAAGCCAAGCCTTCAATGTCTCCAACCGTTCCACCTAGTTCTGTAATCACAACATCAATATCTTCATTTTCAAAACTATAAATATTTTCTTTGATTTCATTGGTGATATGTGGAATCACTTGAACCGTTTTTCCTAAATAATCCCCTCTTCTTTCTTTGTTTAAAACATTTTGATAAATTTTTCCAGAAGTAATACTACAATTTTTTGTTAAATTTACATCCGTAAACCTTTCATAATGTCCCAAATCTAAATCTGTTTCTGCTCCATCATCTGTGACAAAAACTTCGCCATGCTCATACGGGCTCATTGTCCCTGGATCTACATTGATATAAGGATCCAATTTTTGATTAATCACCTTATAACCCCTGTTTTTTAATAATCTTCCGAAGCGAAGATGCAGTGATTCCTTTACCAAGTCCAGACACAACTCCACCTGTGATAAATATGTACTTTGTTCCCATAACTCCTCCTATTATTCCAATTTTTAAAACAAAAAAACAGATTAAAATAAGGTTTTTTTTTAATCTGTTTTTACCAGTACTTTTTGTAAATCTTTCTAACAATTATATTTTAACATTTTATCCCAAAAAAATCAAGTGTTTTTTGAAAAATAATTTTTTATCTACTTGCTTTTACAATCCACCTTTTCTGATTCGAATCATCACATGTAATCAAGGTTAAATCATACATTCGATTTGGTTTCAAACATTCCATATCTTCTGGATTTACTTTATATTTCTCATAAACAACATATTCATATTCCTGCCCATTCAAATCACTTAAATAAATTTTGTCTCCTTTTTTCAATTGATTCAGCTCACTAAAAAAACGAGTATCTTTATAATTATGCCCTACAATACAAATATTTCCTTTTTCGCCCAAATCTACACCAAAAAATTTACATGGCAAAAGCTTTAATAAGGCATCATTGCACTGACGAAACACACTATATTCTAAATTGATTTTAGGAATTCTTATCTTTCCAAAATACTGATTCTCGTCCATTTCCTGTACTTGCGTTTTTTGTGCCTTATATACCACTTCTACCGAAAAAGCTTGATTCATTACTTGAGAAACCTTTGCAATTTGCTTTTCTTGATTCCATTTTTGGAACGAATAAAACCCAAGAAAAATCAGCGCCACAATTGATATAATCAATTGCCCTTTAAAAAATCTTTTGTGTAATTTGTTAACTGGTTTCGTGATTATAATTTGATTCATAACGTTAGTATGAACATTGCTGTTTTTTTTATTCTATTAGAAAAAACTTCTTTTTCTAGTTTTGTACAATTTCTTTTGTATCACGAGCAATCATCAATTCTTCATCTGTTGGAATGACAAAAACTTTTATTTTTGAGTTTGGTGCTGAAATTTCAATTTCTTCGCCACGGCAATCATTTGCGTTTTCATCAATTTCAATTCCCATAAATTTCAATTTTTCACAAATGCCTTTTCTGATATTGATTTGATTTTCACCAATTCCAGCTGTAAACACAATCACATCAATTCCTTGCATAGAAACGGCGTAACGCGCAATATATTCTGCTACTGTGTGATTATAAAAATCAATTGCTAAAGCTGCCCTTTCGTTTCCTTGTGCTTTGGCTTCTTCCACATCTCTAAAATCTGGGCTAATACCAGAAATGCCAAGAACACCAGATTCTTTATTCAAAATCTGATTGACTTCCTCTTTGGTTTTTCCCAAAGTATCCATCAAATAACCAGGCAAAGAAGGATCCATATCACCACATCTTGCACACATCGCAATTCCTCCGAAGTGGCGTAAGTCCCATACTTGTATTTACTGATTTTCCGCCATCAACTGCACAAAGAGAAGCACCTTGCCCCAAATGACAAGTCACAATTTTCAAGTCTTCGATATTTTTTCCCATCACTTCTGCTACTCTCTTTGATACAAATTTATGGCTTGTTCCATGAAATCCATATTTACGAATTTTGTATTTTTCATAATATTCATAAGGAAGCGGATAAATATAATTTTCTTTTGGCATAGTTTGATGAAAAGCTGTATCAAAAACAGCCACCATCGGCGTATCTTTCATTTGTTTTTGACATGCCTCAATCCCAAGTAAACAAGCTGGATTATGAAGTGGTGCAAGTGGAATACATTCTTTAATTTGCTGGATTACTTCCTCTGTAATTAGCACTGAACTACTAAATTTTTCTCCACCATGAACCAAACGATGTCCTACTGCGTCAATTTCATTCAAATCTTGAATTACGCCATATTGTTCCCCTGTTAGTAAATCTTCCATAACAAACTGCAAAGCTTCATCATGATTTGGCACAGGATGTTCAATCTTTACTTTTTCTCCATTTTGTTTTATCGTCACAAACGAATTATTTTGCCCAATTCTTTCATACGTTCCTTTTGTAATGACTTCTTCTTTTTCCATATCCATTAATTGATATTTTAATGAACTACTTCCACAGTTTAAAA
>CAOKQM010000009.1 GCA_948470875.1 uncultured Clostridium sp. | reverse complement strand
CCACTTTCCCAGAAGAAGAAATCACAATTTTTGCAGACAGCCGTTATATGTATCGAATCATTGAAAATATTTTTAGTAATGTTTCAAAATATAGTATGGAAAATTCAAGAGTGTATATGGATGTTTTGTTAAAAAACCAAAAAGTGTATATGAGTGTGAAAAATATTTCAAAAGATGTTTTAAATATTTCAGAAGAAGAGTTGATGCAGCGTTTTGTTAGAGGAGACAAATCTAGAACAACAGAAGGTAGTGGACTTGGCATTTCCATTTCCAAAAGTTTGGCTGAATTGCAAAAAGGTCAATTTAACATAAAAGTAGATGGCGATTTATTTAAAGTAGAATTAATATTTGATGTTATTTAAAAAGGAATCTATATGAGAAAAAAAGAACCAAGAAAAAAATATACTAATTTGAGAGGCAATCAACGTATGCTTCTGTTAAAAATAATTGTTATCATAGCCATAATCATAAGTGTGATTTTTCTGTATGAGCAAAATCGAAAAACGGTAGTTTGCTTAGATGCAGGGCATGGCGGAAGTGACGTCCGGCTCTGTGTCAAGAAGTGGAAAACGTTATGAAAAAGAGGATAATTTAAAGGTGGTTTTAGCCATTCAAAAAGAGCTTGAAAAACGTGATATTAAAGTAATTTTAACAAGAGAAGAAGATTGTTTTGTAAGTTTAGAAAAACGTTGTCAATTTGCCAATTTTAAAAGAGCAGATGTATTTGTTTCAGTTCATCGCAATAGTGGAAAAAGTGGTAGTGGTGTTGAAATTTGGAAGAATCAAAAGCATGACAAAGTTTCTGAAACATTAGCAAATGATATTTTAAGTCAATTAGAAAAAGTAGGCATTCAAAATAATCGTGGGGTAAAATCTGGCACAAGTGAAAATAATGGAAATGATTATTATGTGAATCGAAACACCAAAATGCCAAGTTGTTTGATTGAACTTGGGTTTATCAGTAATACCAAAGATAATCAATTATTGGATGAAAACTTAGAACAATATGCAAAAGCAATTGCAAATGGAATTTTGAAAAATATAAAATAGGAAAAAGGAGATAAAAAATGGAAAAAAGTCGCAAAATCACAATTGGTTTAGCAATGATTTATTTCGTGATTTTAACTTGGATTATTGTATTTAAAATGCAGTTTTCTTTGGAGAATTTGCATAGCACGCGCAATATCAATTTAGTGCCATTTGGCGAATCGGTAGTAATCAATGGAAAAATTGATTTTGACGAAATCATAGATAATGTTATCATTTTTATTCCATCTGGTTTGTTTATTCAGATGTTAAAAAAAGAATGGACGATTGGCCAAAAAATAGGAATGATTGCAGCAATCAGTTTTGTTTTTGAAATGCTACAATATATTTTGGCAATTGGTGCAACTGATATTACGGATTTAATCACCAATACATTAGGCGGAATTTTAGGTTTAGGGATTTATCAAATTTTTTGTAAAATCTGCAAAACGACAGAAAAAACAAATCGAGTATTAAATTTGTTAGCTGGAATTGCCACTAGTTTAGTTTTTGTATTTTTAGGATTGCTAATTGCTCTAAATTAAAATTAACATAAATTACTTGACTTTTTATGTAAATCATGATACAATCCTCCTGTCAAAACTATTGAATTCTAAAATTTAAGCAACAGGTAGAAAACAATAGTAGAAAAAAATTAATTTTAGAAGGAGGAATTTTTATGAATCAAAAAAATTTAATTGTTATTGACCAATCAATGTTACGGAGGATTTTGGAAGGAAACCTAGAACTTTCGGATGTACCTCAAATCAGTATACAAGACTGGATGCAAGCGTATGCTCTTTGTCCGCTGGATGGGCGTTATCTGCAAATTCAGGAGGAGTTAAAGCCTTACTTTTCCGATTTTGCGCTCACCAAGTATAGAGTTTGTGTAGAAGTTTTATTTTTGACTCACCTAACGAACTATCTCAAGGAGTTAGAGCGATTTGATGATCCTGAAACAAGAACCCAAATAATCAATGAAGTTTTATGGAAATTTGACGAAAAGGATTACTGCAGGATCAAAGAAATTGAGAAGGTGAATCATCATGATGTCAAATCAGTTGAAATTTTTGTTGCAGAAAAGCTTACACAAATGGGCTTAAAGGAACTGGTAAGTTTTGTGCATTTTGGCTGCACGTCAGAAGACATCAATAATCTGGCGTATGCGATGATGTTAAAAGATGCACTTTCTGATTGTTGGATTCCAAAAGCGCAAAAGCTGATTCACAAGCTATCAAAAATGGCACAAAAAGATGCTGAAACTGCAATGCCGGCACATACCCATGGACAGAAAGCAACACCAACAACGTTTGGCAAGGAAATAACTGTTTTTATTTGTCGTTTAAGGGAAAGCTTGAAACGGCTTCAAGAAATTGAAATCAAGGGCAAATTAAATGGGGCAACGGGTAATTATGCAGCTATGATGGTTGCATATCCGGATATGCCTTGGGAAACAATTACCAGTGATTTTGTGGATAGTTTGGATTTGGTTTTCAATCCAGTCACAACACAGATTGAAGGACATGATTATATTTGCCGCATTTTGGATGAAATCCGGCATTTTAACAATGTCTTGTACGATTTTGACTGGGATATGTGGAGTTACATTAGCCGCGATTATGTAAAACAAATCGTTGTGAAAACAGAAGTTGGTAGCAGTACCATGCCACAAAAAGTAAACCCCATTCAATTTGAAAACAGTGCTTCTAATGCAGAAACTTCCAATTGGTTAGCCATGGGGTTATCCAATAAACTTTCCACTTCTCGTATGCAAAGAGATTTGTCAGACTCTTCTGCTAAGAGAAACTTAGGGGTGGTTTTTGGCTATTCTCTTTTGGCTATTGATAGTGCTATAAAAGCATTTAAAAGGGGCGAAGTCAATGAACAGAAATTGGAAGAAGAATTGACAGGCGAGTGGAATGTGCTTGGAGAAGCTGTCCAGACAGTACTTCGCAAGTATGGTGTGACAGAGGCGTATGAGCAGCTTAAAGCTTTTACCAGAGGCAAACACATTACCAAAGAGGTGATGCATAATTTCATTCAATCTCTGGATATGCTGTCTGATGAAGACAAAGAAAGATTGCTTGCATTGACACCAGAAATGTATACAGGTCTGGCAAGCACAATTGCTAAAGTGTATTGTGAGGAAAATTAACATTTAAATTAAGGGCTGTATTTTGGTTTCAGAATACAGCTCTTCTTCCATTTTTTTACTTTTTCTAAAAAATACCTTGAAAAATTCTTAAAATTAGTATAAAATAAATAAAAAATAAAAGGAGGAAAATATATGAAATACAGATGTACGATTTGTGGTTATATTTATGATGAAGAAAAAGAAGGCGTGAAATTTGAAGAATTGCCAGAAGATTGGGCATGTCCATTATGTAATGTTGGAAAAGATATGTTCGAAAAAGTAGAAGAATAACCAAGAGGCACGAGACATCGTGCTTTTGTTAAAATAGAAGGGAGAAAAAATGAAAGATATTACGATTTCAAAAGATATTGTTTATATAGGAGCAGATGACAAAGAAATTGATTTATTTGAAAGTCAGTATATTGTACCAAACGGAATTTCGTACAATTCTTATCTTATCAAAGATGAAAAAAATGTTGTTATGGACACAATTGATAAACGAAAAACTGGAGAATGGCTAACCAATTTAGAAAACGCTTTAGTAGGTGAAAAACCAGATTATTTAGTCATTTCACATTTGGAGCCAGACCATGCTTTTAATATTGAACTTTTAGCAAAAAAATATCCAGAAATGAAATTAGTAGGAAATGAGAAAACCTTTGCCTTTTTGCCACAATTTTTTGAAATTCCAGATTTAGAAGCAAGAAAAATTGTTGTAAAAGAAGGAGATGAAATAGGTATTGGAAAACACACTTTGCAATTTTTCATGGCACCAATGGTTCATTGGCCAGAAGTTATGGTAACTTATGAAAAAACAGAAAAGATTGTGTTTTCAGCAGATGGATTTGGCAAATTTGGTGCTTTAGATACAGATGAAGATTGGACCTGTGAAGCACGAAGATATTATTTTAATATTGCTCGGAAAATATGGCTTGCAAGTACAAGCTTTGCTGAAAAAATTGGCTACCTTAGATGTTAAAATGATTTGTCCCTTGCATGGACCAATTTTAAAAGAAAACTTGTCTTATTATATTGAAAAATACGATATTTGGAGTAGTTATAGACCAGAAGATGAAGGAATATTGATTGCTTATGCTTCGATTCATGGAAATACGGCAGATGCAGTTAAAGAATTGGCAAAAATATTGCAAGAAAAAGGGGCTAAAAAAGTGGTGTTAACTGACTTAGCGCGAGATGATATGGCAGAAGCAATTGAAGATGCATTTCGTTATGATAAAATGATTGTAGCAGCGTCTAGTTATAATTTTGGTATGTTTCCTCCAATGGAGCAATTTTTACATCATTTATCTGGAAAAAATTATCAAAATCGCATAGTTGGAATTGTTGAAAATGGAACATGGGCGCCAACGGCTGGAAAGTGTATGAAAGAGATTTTGGAAACTATGAAAAATGTGAAAATTTGTGAGACACAAGTTACTATTCGTTCACGCTTAAATGAAGAATCACGAGCCAAATTGGAAGAATTAGCGGAGGAGATTTTGAAACAATAGAAAATTTGAACGATTAAGAATTTCTGAATCGTTTGATTTAGTTAAAATTTAAAAGGAGCAAAATATGAATTTAAAAGAACAAATTCAAAATTACAAACCTTATAACGAACAAGAAGCCAAAGATCAAAAAACGATATTAACATACTTAGACACTTTTGAAGATGTTTTAACGAGAAAGAATGAATTTGGTCATTTTACAGCGTCTAGTTGGGCGGTGAATCCAGAAAGAACCAAAGTGCTGATGATTTATCATAATATTTATCAGTCTTGGGCGTGGACTGGAGGTCACGCAGATGGTGAAAGCGATTTGCTTCAAACAGCCATTCGAGAATTAAAAGAAGAAACAGGCGTGGAAAATGTAAAAGTGGTGAATCCAGATATTTTTTCGTTGGAAATTTTGACAGTAGATGGACATATGAAAAAAGGAAATTATGTGTCATCTCATGTGCATTTGAATTTAACATATCTTCTGGAAGTGGACGAAAATGAGATTTTGAAAATGAAAGAAGACGAAAATAGTGGGGTAAAATGGGTGAGATTAGAAGAGGTCAAAAAGGTTTCGAATGAAAAATGGATGTGTGAAAATATTTATGGGAAGTTGAATAAAAGATTGCAAAGGAAGGAGAATTTGGTATGAGTGTTTTAAATAGTTGGAGTTTGTATGTAGGTTTATATTTGATTTTAGCTACCATTTTTACACAATTTTATAAAGTTGCTACGAAAACTTTAACAAAACCTGGTGCTTTAACAATTCTTCTTGAATTGATTGGAACAGCGTTGGTTTTGCTATTTTGTCCATTTTTTGAAATCAGATTTCCAAGTGATTTAAAAGTTTATGTTTTGTTAGGATTATCCATTATCTTTTATGCGATATCCGATCGCGTTAACACAACTGTTAGAAGTGGAATTGAAGCTTCTACTTTTAGCATGTTAAAACAATTATCAACAACATTTATGATTATAGCAGGTTTTGTATTTTTCAAAGAAAAAATTATTTTAACAAAATTGCTAGGAGCTGTATTAATTGTTTTTAGTAATTTTTTAGTGTTCTTTCAAAAAGGAAAATTAAAATTTAATCGTTATATTTTGTTTGGTATTTTGGCAAATTTTTCTTTTACAATTGCCTTATTTTTGGATGTAAATATTTCTGACCATTTTAATTTACCTTTTTATGTTGCAATGACTTTAGGAATTCCAGCAATTTTAATTGCAATCCTAGAAAAAGTCAAAATTTCCGATCTTCAAAATGAGCTAAAAAATGGAAATAAAAAGGCAATTCTTCTTACAGGAATAACGTGGTCACTTTCAATTGTTTCACAGTTAAGGGCTTATCAATTAGGAAATGTTAGTGTGGTTGCTCCACTTTGTGCTGTAACTGTTATTTTAAATGTTATTTTTGGTTATTTTTTCCTAAATGAAAAAGAGCATTTGGTCAAAAAATTGATTGCAGCAATTTTGATTTTGATTAGTGTTGTATTGATTAAAATAGTGTAAAAGTTTTTGGATTTTTCTTGTCAAATGGATTGGAATATGTTAAAATAAAAAAATACAATGATAAATTAAAAAAAGTTTTTTTAGGAGGAAAAGTATGTTCTTTTTTGGAAACGGAATTGACCGAAAAACATTATATATTATTTTAGCTGTTTTAGTAGCAATTTCACTAATCAATGCAGGAACTGGCTTTTGGATTCAAACCATTTTAACCATTCCAGCTGTTGTACTTGCTATGACTTTTCATGAATTTGCTCATGCTTATACAGCAGATAAATTAGGTGATACAACACCAAGAGCGCAAGGAAGGCTAACCTTGAATCCAGCTTCACATATTGACCCATTTGGATTTGTATTACTTTTATTTGCAGGCGTTGGTTGGGGAAAACCTGTTATGATTGATCCAAACAATTTTACAAGTAACAAATCAAGACAAACTTGTGAAGCTTTGGTTTCATTGGCAGGACCACTGATGAATTTTATATTAGCCATTGTTTTTACGTTTATTTATTATGTTCTATGGAATTTTGCATCAAATACACAATTAATCACAATATTACTTCTTTTTGTGCAATGTATTATAACGATTAATATTGGGTTAGGTGTGTTTAATTTAATCCCACTTCCACCATTAGATGGAGAAAAAATTTTTCGACAAATATTACCATACAATGCTATTGAATGGTTAGATAGAAATGCTAATACCTTACAATTGGTTTTTATGCTTTTGTGGATTACAGGCTTGTTAGGTGTAATCGTAAGCCCTGTTATCAGCTTTTTTTCTAACTTACTGTTTGGTAGTGTTGGTTGGATATTTGGAACTTTTTTGTAAAATTATGAGGAAAAAGAAATGAAAGATAAAATTATTTTAGGAATTGAAACAAGTTGTGATGAAACTTCTGCATCTATTGTGAAAAATGGGAGAGAAGTGCTTTCAAATGTGATTTCTTCACAAATTAAAATTCATGAAGAATATGGTGGTGTTGTGCCAGAAATTGCCTCAAGATGCCATATAGAAGTGATTAACCAAATTGTAAAACAAGCGTTAAAAGAAGCGAATTTAGAATTAAACCAAATAGACGCAATTGCTGTAACGCAAGGCCCAGGATTGGTTGGAGCGCTTTTGGTGGGTGTTTCTTATGCAAAAGCATTAAGTTTTGCTTGTGGAAAACCACTCATTGCAGTCAACCATATTGCTGGTCATATTGCTGCTAATTTTTTAACACATCCAAATTTACAGCCACCATTTTTATGTTTGATTATTTCAGGTGGGCATACCCATTTGGTTCATGTAAAAGATTACAACACTTACGAAATTTTAGGAAAAACACGTGATGATGCCATTGGTGAAGCTTTTGATAAAGTTGCAAGAGTAGTTGGTTTGGGCTATCCAGGTGGACCTAAAGTGGATGTGCTAGCCAAAAATGGACAACCTATTATAACGCTTCCAATGACGCATTTGGAAGGTTTTGATTTTAGTTTTAGTGGTATTAAAACAGCTGTTATTAATCTAAATCATAAAGTACCTAATTTAAATCAAGCTGATTTGTGTGCAAGTTTTCAAAAAGCAGTTACCCAAATGCTGATTTTTAATGTAGAAAAGGCAATCAAAACTTATCAAATGGATAAAATTGTTTTAGCTGGTGGGGTTTCCCGAAATTCTTATATTCGAGCTGAATTTGATAAAATAGCAAAAAAACATAACATAAAAGTTTATTATCCAGAACCTATTTTATGTACAGACAATGCTGCTATGATTGCCGCTCAAGGATATTATGATTATAAGGCTGGAAAAATCGCAGATTTACATTTGAATGCAATACCAAATTTGAAATTGATGTAGAGACGATTATCAATCGGCTGCTAGACAAAAAAGAAAGGAAAACAAAATGGCATTATTTACAATTGCAGACTTGCATTTATCTTTTGGCACAGACAAGCCAATGGATATTTTTGGTTGGGGAAATCACAGTGAAAAAATCAAACAAAATTGGATTGAAAATGTGAAAACAGAAGATACAGTTGTAATTCCAGGTGATTTTTCGTGGGGCATGAAATTAGAAGAAGCATACCAAGATTTTGCTTTTATCAATAGGCTGCCAGGTCGAAAAATTCTTTTAAAGGGAAATCATGATTATTGGTGGAATACATTTGCCAAAATGACAAAATATTTGGAAGAGAAAAATTTAGATACGATTGATTTTTTGCAAAATAATAGTTTTTTAGCAAATGATAAAATTATTGTGGGAACACGTGGTTGGATGGCAAATAATTGGAATTCAGAGGAAAATTATAAAATTTTGAAACGTGAAAATGAGCGCTTTAAATTGTCGATTCAAGATGGATTGAAAAAATTTGGAAAAGAGAAACAGATTCTTGCATTTTTGCATTATCCGCCATTTTTTAAAGAAAATGTTCCAGAGGAGATTAACTGGATTAAAACTATGAAAAACTACAAAATCAAGACATGTTTTTATGGACATTTGCATGGAGAAGCACATAAAGAGGCTTTTGAAGGAGAGTTGCAAGGAATTGAGTTTAAGCTAGTAAGTGCAGACTTTTTGAAATTTCAGCTAAAATTAATTGAAAATTAAGAAAAAAGTAACTTTTTTCCAAAAATGTCTTTTTTTATAGAAAAAATTGTGGTATAATAAAATAAGGATACTTTGGTACCCTTGTTAAGTAATGGGAAAAATAATATGAGAAAATTTTTTGTAAAAAATGAGAATAGAAAACAAGATAAAATTGAAATTTTAGGAAGTGATGTCAATCACATAAAAAATGTGTTGCGATTGAAAATGGGGGATGAAATACAGATTTGCAATCAAGATACAAGCCAAAATTATATTTGTGAAATTTTAAAAATAGAAAATCATTTGATAGAAACAAAAATTCTTAAAGAAATGGAAGCTGTCGCAGAAGGAAATATAGAATTGCATATTTTTCAAGGACTTCCAAAAGCAGATAAAATGGAACTGATTATTCAAAAAGGGACAGAGCTTGGTGTTTCAAAATTTATCCCAGTTGCTTTTAAAAGATGTGTTGCCAAATTATCTCTCAAAGATGAAATGAAAAAAATAGAGCGTTGGCAAAAAATTGCTGAAGTAGCAGCCAAGCAAAGTCATAGAGATAAAGTTCCACAAATTGAATGTCAGCTAAAAGTTATTGATATTTGTGCTCTAATTTCAACATATGATTTTGTGTTATTGGCATATGAAGGCGAAATGCAAAATTCGATAAAAAAAGAATTATTGCAAATAAAATCTACAAAACAAAATTTGAAAATTGGAGTTGTGATTGGACCTGAAGGCGGAATAGAAGAACAGGAAGTAGAGGTTTTAAAGCAAGCTGGTGCAAAAGTAGTAAGTTTGGGAAAAAGAATTTTGAGAACAGAAACAGTTACTTTACAAGTTAGTTCTATCATCATGTATGAATTGGAAAATTAGGAGGAATTAGATTGGAAAAATCTACTAAAATGGTAGAAGAGATTACCAAAAAAAGAAAGATGACAAGTGCTGTTAAAGCCAATTTAAATAAAAGGATATTTTATAATTGTTTAGTAGCAATTGGGATGATGTTATATATTGGAATCATGAATCTTGTGTATTTGTACGCAAAATCAGAAGTTGCAGAGATTTTATTCAGAGTATTTCCTATGATTTTTTTACTAATAACAATTGGAATTTTTGAATTTGCTTATTGGTTAGATTCTGGAAAAATGGCGATTCTGGGAATCGAATGTTTGGTACTTAGCATAATTTTTTTGTACATACCAAAAATATATGAAAATTTGCAACATAAACTTTGTGCACAACTTGCTTTTATCCCGATTTTTTGTGCAATTTATTATGTTGGAAAATGTATTCTAATTTATCTAAAAACGCAAAAACAATACCAAAATAGTTTAAGTGATGTAAAAGAAATTGTGAAAGAGGAAATAAGTGTTTAAATCACAAAAGAAAGGATTTATGTAAAAAATGATAAAAAGTATGACTGGCTTTGGACGTGGGAAATATGAAAAAGAAGGAAGATATTATACCATTGAAATCAAATCAGTAAACCATAAATACCATGATATTTCCATTCGATTGCCTAGATTTTTAAATGGAATGGATGAAAAAATAAGAAAGAAAATTTCAGAATTTATTTCACGTGGGAAAATGGATGTGTTAGTGAATTTTGAAAATTATGGAAGTCAATCAAATGCGATTCATTTTAATATTGATTTGGCAAAAGAATATGTGAATGGTTTAAAAAATTTGGCAGAACAAACGAATGTGAACTATGATATAAATGTCATGGAACTTGCTAAAATGCCAGAAATTTTGAAAGTAGCAGAACAGGAAAATGATTCTTTGGTTGCACAAGAATTGATGTTTGCTTTAGAAGAGGCTTTAGAAAATTTTGTGCAAATGAGAGCACAAGAAGGCCAAAAATTAAAAGAAGATTGTGAAAAAAGATTGGTATTTATTCAGCAAAAAGTAGAAGAAATTGAAAAATATTCGCATACTTTGGTGCAAGAATATAAGCAAAAATTGGAAATGCGTATCAAAGAATTGTTGGATACAAAAGTGGTAGATGAAAATCGATTGGCACAAGAAATTGTAATTTTTTCAGATAAATCTTCCATTGAGGAAGAGCTGACAAGATTAAAAAGTCATATTACTCAGTTTAAACAATTGTTGGAAACAGGTAGTTCGCCAATTGGCAAAAAATTTGATTTTCTGATTCAAGAAATGAATCGAGAAGTCAATACCATTGGTTCTAAAGCCAATTGTTTAGAAATTACAAACCGAGTGATTGAGCTGAAAACTGAAATTGAAAATGTGAGAGAACAAGTTCAAAATATAGAATAAGTTAGAAAGGATTAGAAAAATGCAATTGATTAATATTGGGTTTGGAAATATGGTGTCAAATGAAAGAATTATCTCAATTGTCAGTCCAGAATCGGCACCACTCAAAAGAATTGTACAAGAAGCCAAAGATGAAAAAAAAGCCATTGATGCAACTTTTGGAAGGCGTACAAGGTCTGTAATTATAATGGATTCAGGGCATATTATCCTATCTGCTGTGCAACCAGAAACCATAGCAGGTAGAGCAAATAATAACCAAAATGATTTAGAAAAGGGGGAATGTTAAAATGATGGTAAAACCAGCTGTAACAGATTTATTAAAAAAGGTGGATAATCGCTATTCTCTAGTGATTATGACAGCCAAAAGGGCAAGACAAATTGCAGAAGGAGAAATTCCAATGACAGAGGTCAATGAAAAATCAGCAGTAACACTTGCCGTAAATGAAATTTATGAAGATAAAGTATATCGATTAAATAACGAAAATGCGCAAGATGAAGAAGAATAAAAAAGAAATGGTGTTAAAAATATGGAAAAGAAAAATATAATTTCATTAGCTGGTGAACTAGCAAGTGGAAAAGGAACTGTATCAAAATTATTGAGTGAAGAATTAAATTATACGATTTATAGAAATGGCGAATATGTTAGAAAATTGGCTAGAGATAAAGGATTAGATATAACGAGTTTTAATGAATATCTAAGCCATCATCCTGAAATTGATCGACAAATTGAAAAAAGTGCTGCTGAATATGCCAAAAAACATGAGCATTTTATTATTGATGCAAGACTTGGATGGTATGCTGTTCCAGAATCTTTTAAAGTGTATTTGACAATCGATATTAATGAAGCAGCCAAGAGAGCTTTTTATGATGAAAATAGAAAAACAACAGAAAAATTTTCTACGATTGAAGAACAAAAACAAGATATGGAACGCCGATATAAAATGGAAAATGAAAGATATTTTAGTTTATATGGTGTAAGAAAAGAAGATTTGTCGAATTATGATTTAGTAATTGACACAACGAACAAAAGCCCAATAGAAGTAAAAGAGAAAATTATAGATGGATATAGAAAATGGTTAGCGACATAAAAAAATTATGATTCTAGGATAGTTTGAAAAATAGCTCTTGACAAACTTGTAATTTAGTTATATACTAATTAGGTGAATTTTGTAAAAATAATATTTAAGTATAGATGAAATACTTTAAAATAATAAGGAGGGATAAAAATGGCACAACCAAAAAGAAGATGGTCAAAAAGAAGAACACATACACGTAGAGCAACATGGAAATTAGAAGAAAAAGTAACTGCAACATGTTCACATTGTCATGAACCAGTATTACCACATACTGTATGTTCTAATTGTGGATATTATGATGGGAAAGAAGTGTTAGTAAAAAAAGCTAGCAATGAAGATTAGAAAATTAAGACCAGTGGTCTTAATTTTTTTATATACTTGTTCTTGAAAAATTGAGATAGATATGATATAAAATAAATAATAAAAATAACGGAGGAATAAAAATGAAAATTGTAAAACCATGGGTAGAACTTCTAGAAATAGATGGAATAAAAATTATGAAAAACTTAGAAAAAGCAGCCAAACATTGTTATCGTACAGAAGCAAATATCAAAGAGGATAGTTATGATCATTTTTTGAGAAATTGTATTAATCGTGGGCATGAATCTGTATTAGAACACGAAAAAGTGACAATTCGCATTTGTTGTGATGTAGGAGCATATAAAGATATTACGCGTCATAGAATTGCTTCATTTTCAATTGAAAGCACACGTTATTGCAATTATAGTAAAGACAAATTTGGAAATCAAATTTCCTTTATTGAGCCTTGCAATATAGAAGATGAACAAATTTATAAAGCTTGGAAAGATTGCATGCAAAATATTGAAAATACCTATAACAAAATGGCATCTCAAGGTGCAACACCAGATCAATTGCGCTTATTGTTGCCACATAGTACAGCTGCTGAATTGACAATGACAGCTAATATCAGAGAATGGAGACACATTTTTGCTTTACGAGCAGACAAGCATGCTCATCCATCCATTCAACAATTTATGATTCCATTACTGTTGTATTTTAAAAAGCAAATGCCAGCTTTATTTGATGAAGTAGAATATAATGAAAATTTTGATCCTAAAAAATATGCTGAAATAAAAATAGTAAAGTAATTTTTGAAAAATGATTGTTTGTAAATATACATAAATTTTATTGTGTAAAATTTGATGGTGAACCAATAGGCGGACTTTGCAATTAATTTAGAGGCTAGGATATTTAAGAAAGTCCGCTTGGTTCTAGTCTTTTTAAACAATATAAAATATAAAAATGATAGTAGCAGGGAAGATAAGTCCGAAGGATTGCGAGCAAACAAATAGCAATTCCTCCAGGCTTATTTTGTTTTTGTTTGACTTCATAAATTCCATAATAAAATGTTTTTAAAAAACACCAAACTAATAAAATTAAAGCTAAATATGGCATTGTTTGCTCCTTTCTTTATTCTTTGTTAAATAAATGACTAGAGGTAATAGAAGTATTGGCATGAATTTCAAAATAAGAGTCTCTAAAAATTTCACGCCAGTGGACTTGATTGTATTCATCCGCTGTTAAAAAATGGGAAGCTAGCATACCACCAAAACCGATGATATCGGAATTAAATTCTTTGGAAATGGTATATAAATATTCTTCTAATAGGCTTTCTAAATATTCGTTAGCTGCTAATTCAATTTTTCTGATATTGTCTACAAGGGTATAATCAAAGTTTTCTCCTGAACTATTAATGCTGCCTTCAATTGAAAAATCAATTGTGATGTAAGGCGTATGGTTAATTAATTGTATATCAATTTCAGGTTTTGTTGTTTTCTTTAAGTTTAAATCAATTACATCATGTTTGTTAAAAGGACTTTCTATGCTAATCATACAGGAGTCTAATTCATTTTTGATGATGGAATGAGCAATTGTTTGTGGTGGAGAAATTGTACCAACCATAATATCATCTTTAAAAACAGCAGCTCCAGTATTTTGGACAGTATCTTCTTCTACTACTGCATAAATAGCAAGTGGTTGTGCTTGTTCATTATTAAGGGTAGAGAAAAAGCTGTTAAATGTTGAATTAATAGTGTAGCCAGTATAATCTACAGAATTTAGAATGTATTCATATAAACGAGAAGAAAATCCTTCTCCTGAATTCGTAACTTTTTCTAAAACATCACAAGCACATTTTGAACTGACCATCAAATTGCAACTTGGTCTGATTTCTGTATCATTTCCCAAAATACTAATATAGTTTTTAACACCTTGTTTGGCGATTTCTTCTGAAAATACAATAGCCGAACAATGGGATAAATTGATTTTTTTATTCAAATAATTGTTTAAAATATTAATTCCAGATTCAATGGATTCGCACTCAACGGTATAAATTTTATAATCACTAGATTGCGAAGTAGAGGAATCTGATGAAGTAGAGGATTTGGCATTTTGCACACTTAAACGGATTAAGTCATTTTCGCCTTTATCAATTCCAATAGCAACAATGTAATAAAAATTTTCAATTCCATTTGAATCATAACAACCTGTTAATGTAAAAAGTAAACTTAGTAAAATGAGAGCAAAAGCAATATATTTTTTAATCATCGTTTTTGAGAGCTTCCTTTCTTAAATTTAAATTTTAAATTAGCCAAAACAAGAATGATAAAACAAACAATAAATGTTAGGACAATAATCATATAGCGATAAACTGTGTTTTCCATGAAACGACTGATGGCAATATTAAAAGGGAGCAAACATAACCCGAAAAGAATACTAGTTGTAGATAAAGAAATGATTTTTTCGTCTGAAATGTTTGTTAATTTTTTGATGATTCGATTCATCATAAAAATGCTGACACTTAAATAGCAAAAAATGGAAATAAGCCATAATAATACAAAAGCAGCATCTAGTCTTTGTAAGAAATCTCCTAATTCGATTTTTCGTGATAACAAATAAAGTGAGTTAAGTGGTTCTGTGTCGTTTGTGATAGGAAAAATAGTAAGAATGGATATCACAGTTACAAATAGTAAAAGCCAAGAGATGATATAGGAGATAGTGGTTACTTTTTTAAAGGAAAAGCTATCTTTTAAAAGTGGCATTAAAAAGTAGTAATACGTGATAATGTAAAGTGAAAAAATGTTGAGTAATCCATTTAAAAAAGTGGTTTGCATGTTGTATCCAAAAAAAGGTGAAAACTTGTCAAATGAAAAATCCTGGTAAACGGCAAATAAGGCTAAAATAATGCTTATTAATGTAAATGGTACAACAAAACAAGTGGTGCGCACAATGGATTTTAAACCAATAAAGTTTGCTACAATAATACCAATCATAAAAAATAATAACACAAAAATTAATGGGCTGCTGACAAAATAAATGGTTTTTATCATATTGGCAAAACCAGTTAACGTAATATATGAAACAGCAAAGAAAACACCAATAAAAATGATTCCCATTACAATTTTTAAAAATTTGCCACCTAAAAATTCAGAAATGTCAATAATATCGGAATTTGGAAATTTCTGAAATAAATAATTAATGCATAACACAAAAATTAGGCCGATTATTCCAATGTAAATCAGATTGATGATAGCACCAGTTCCAACTAAATTGATAATATAATAAGGCACATTTAAAATTAATTTGTTCACCATAATAATTAAAATAAGGCAAATGGCTTCATATTTTTTTAATTTATAATTATTTGACATGTTTCCTCCAATCCATGCTAATTTTATTAGCTGCTTTTGGGCGTTTTGTATTTAAAAATTCGCTACGTCTTTCGCGCTTCCAAACTGGTTTTACAATATAACCATTGTTGTCATTTAAGTTTTCAAAAGGAATGTATGGCGCAAAATAAGGAACTCCAAAGGAACTTAAACTGGTTAAAATGATAAAATGTATGAAAAATCCAAAAGCGATTCCTAAAAATCCTGCCAAAAATCCTAAAATAATATAAACAAATCGATAAATTCGAATGGATGTCGTAAAAGAAAAATCAGGAATGGCAAAACCACAAATTCCAGTAAATGCAACGACAATAATTAAAATTGGGCTAACAATGCTTGCTGAAACAGCGGCTTCTCCTAAAATTAATGCACCAATAATACCAATGGTTGTACTAAAGGAAGAGGAGACACGAATTCCGGCTTCACGAATTAATTCAAACGATATTTCCATAATAATAATTTCAAAAATAACTGGAAATGGAATTGCCTCACGTGCGTTGGCAATCGCAAACAGCAGTTCGGAAGGAATTAATTCTTGATGATAATTGGTAATAGCAACATAAAGTCCTGGTAAAAACATAGCAAAAAATAACGCAATACTACGGATGAATTTTAAGAAATTTGAAAAATGATAATTCAAATTTCGGTCTTCACCAGAAGATAAAAAGTCAATAAAAATGGCTGGAACAACTAATACAAAAGGAGTTCCGTTTACAATAATAGCAATACGTCCATTAAGCAAATAGGTGCTAACACGGTCAGGTCTTTCTGTTGCAATACATTGTGGAAAAGAATTGCTAGGATTATCTTTAATCAATTGGTCTAATTGACCAGAAGAAAGTAGATAATCGACATTTAAGTTATTAACTCGATATTTTGCTTCTGCAACTAAATCGTCATTTGCAATATTGTCTAAATAGCAAATTGCAACTTTTGTTTTGCTTATTTTGCCAACTTCAACTTCTTCAATAATTAATTTTTCATTATTGATAATTTTTCTTAATAAAGAAGTATTGGTTCGAAGGCTTTCGACAAAAGCTTCTTGTGGACCACGGACAACATTTTCTGTAATAGGTTCAGAAACACTTCTTCCTTTAAAACCTTTGGTTTCAATACAAAAAGCAGTTTCAATGGTATCCACAAAAAGTGCACAAAATCCGCCATTTACTTTAGGAATGATATCTTCAAAATTGCTTTCTTTTGAAATACTGTTGTGAGGAATCAATCCATTATAGATAAAACTTTCTAAATTGATTTTTGGTGATTTTGGGTTTTTGACAGAAATTCTACCTGCCAAATTTTGCTGTTCTTGCATAGTAATGGAATTTTTTAAAAGTAAAGGTTGTAGTACAGAATTGGTAATGGTTGTTTCATCCACCATTCCATCGATATACAAAAGAGCAGCTGGTATTTTTTTGTTTTGTATTGGCAAAAGAAATTTACGAATTTTTACATCACTATTTATTAAAAGATTATATTTTGTTTTTAAATATTCAATATTTACCAAAAGCGATGGAAAAAGTTTCTGTTTTGCAGTTTCTATCGCTTCTTCAGGCAAATTGTTTGCCGAATTTGGCAAAATAAATTCATAGTTTTCTTCTGCTTGATATTGAAAAATATGATTAAAAAAATTCTTAATATTCATGTTTACTCCATAAAATATATTTTTAAGTAGTATTTGTAAAACTTATAAAAATATACAAAATTTCATTTTTTAGTAAAAAATTCTTGTACTTAAAATATATCTTTGATATAATAAAAAATCGAGGTAAGCGATGGAGATAAAATATGAAATTTTAGAAAAAGAGCTAAGCAGTCAAGAACTAAAATCAATCTATCTTTTGTATGGAAATGAAAAATATTTGATGGATACGATTTTAAAAAAAATCAAAAAAAAATTTGGCGAATTAGTTCAAGGAATTAATTATGTGATAATCGATGAAACCAATGCAAAAGACTTGATTTATAATATGGAAGTTCCTGCTTTTGGGTATGAAAGAAAATTGATTTTGATAAAGAATACGAGCCTATTTCAAAAAGACGGAAGAAAAAAAGAACCAACTGATTTTCAAAAAGAAGTAGCTCATTATTTGGAAAAAAATTTTGAAAGTGTGCAAGAAATGGCAACTTTAGTATTTTTAGAAGAGGCAGTTGATAAAAATATTGTATATGATGTAATTCATAAAAATGGGATTGTTTGCAAAATCGATGAACTAAAGACGCCACAATTGATTGCTAAGTTAAAAAATATTTGTTCTTTATATGAAGTGACTTGTGAAGAATCTGTTTTACATAATTTACTAGAAACTTCAGGAACAAATTTGCAAGTGTTGATGAATGAAATTAGAAAATTGATTGAATATGCTGGAAAAGGTGGAAAAATTACAACAGAAGCTGTGGATAAATTAGCCATTAAACAAATCGAAAGTGTCATTTTTGAATTAACCGATCATTTAGGAAACAAAAACATTGCGCAAGCCTTGGAAGTGCTAGATAATTTGATGTATCAAAAAGAGCCATTACAAAAAATTTTGATTACTTTGTATCATCATTTTAAAAAATTGTATTTATGTAAAATTGCATTAACTTTAAATCAAGATGTTGTAACAGCGTTGGCTTTAAAGCCAAATCAAGTTTTTTTAGTCAATAAATATAAAAAACAAGCTTCCTATTTTTCGGAAAGGGATTTAAAACAAATTTTGCAAGAGTTAGTAAAAATAGATGAGCAATCCAAAAATGGTTTTATTGAAATAGAAATTGGATTAAAAAGTATTTTATGTAGTTATTGTTCATAAAAAAGGAGTATAAAATGAATCAAACAAAGGAAAAGTATAATGAAAAATGGATGAATAGCTTTATCTGGCGCTATATTTTAGTTTCTTCTTTGGATGGAGATTTAATTGTTATGGCAATTATTGATACCTTATTTTTAAGTATTGTAAAAGGTTTATCCGCTTCTAGTATTATGTTATATTCAAGCGTTTCAGCAGCCATTGGAATCTTAATTCAGCCTTACATTTTAAAAATTATTCATAAAGTGGGTAATACAGTTTCCATAAGAATAGCAGCGATTTGCCTGTTAATTTCATCTACCATGATAACTTTTTGTCGTCTATTTTGGCTTTTAGTTATAGGAAAAATATTTTATGAAATTGCATTTGTGTTTAAAAATATGGAAGCAATCATGCTGAAAAATAATTTAATTTATGCTAAAAGAGAAAAGGAATATGTAAAAATTCGAAATCAATCCAATATTGCTTATGCGGTCATTACAGCAATTATTTCATTTGGAGCAGGCTCATTATTTAACATAAATGCGTATTTACCAATGGTTTTAAATATTGGAATTTGTTTTATTTGTTGTATTTTGGCATTTGGCATGAAAGATGTTACCAAAAATGACAAAATTCCAGAAATAGAATTAGAAAAAACAAAGGTTGGGAAAATTTCAATGATTGCATATATTTGCATTATTTCGTATGCCTTTTTCTATACAGCAATTAATCTTGGGCAACAAAATAGCAAATTATGGATACAATATCAGTTAGGAGATTATTTTGATGCACAAACCACAGCTGTATATTTTTCAGCTATTATTGCCATGTCACGTATTACAAGAATTGTAGCTAATTTATTATTTGATAAAATATACCAAAAATTGCAAGATAAAATTAATATTGCTTTATGTGGCTGTTTTGTATGTTCCTTTTTTCTTTTTGTAATAGGAAATTTCATAAATACAAATGTTTTTTTGAAATTTGGGTTAATTAGTGTTGGCTTTTTCATTATTTTAGCAGTCAGAGATCCATTTAAGATTTACATTCAAGATTTGTTGTTAAAAGTAGCTAAAGTAGAAGAACAGCAGACTTTATTTGCGCATCTTGAATTAGCTAAAAAAATCGGACAAACCTTAATGGGATTTGCTGTTTCAGCATTATTGCTTAAAATTAGCATGATATGGGTTTTAATTGCTATTGGAGTCATTGCTTTGATGAGCTTAAAAGCCACAATTCGTTTATTTGTATTAGTACTAAACTAAATAAAAATTTAGGAAAAGAGTATTGACTTTTTTCTAAAATGAAGATATAATAAATGAAATTTACATTGAAAAAGAGGAAATAAATCAAACATTATTTAAAGTGAGTTTAGGATAGTGAAAACTAAGCAATAATAGATTTGTTTTGGAGCTTTGGAGTAAGAAAAATTAAGAGGCGGACGTTTTAAGCTTGTGAAAAATTTGCAAAGCAAATTTTACTCGAGATTTAATAAAAAATGAAAATTTTTATTAGGAAATGTCAATTAGGGTGGAACCGCGGAAAATACTTTCGTCCCTATAATTATTCTCAAAAATAATTATAGAGGCGATTTTTGTTTTTTATCATTTAGAAGAAAATTTTATAAGGAGGTATTTTATGGTAGAATCCATGGAAAAAATCGTAAATTTATGCAAAGCAAGAGGCTATGTGTATCCTGGCTCAGAAATTTATGGAGGTTTGGCAAACACTTGGGATTATGGACCTTTGGGTGTGGAACTAAAAAATAATATCAAAAAAGCTTGGCTGAAAAAATTTGTGCAAGAATCCAAATACAATGTTGGCTTAGATAGTGCCATTTTGATGAATCCTGAAGTGTGGGTTGCTTCTGGTCATGTTGGAGGATTTAGCGATCCGCTAATCGATTGCAAAGAATGTAAAACCAGACACAGAGCTGACAAATTAATCGAAGAATGGGCACACAATCAAGGCAAAGATATGATTGCAGATGGTTTAAGTGATGTAGAATTAATCCAATTTATCGTAAATAATCAAATTCCATGCCCAGATTGTGGTAAATCCAATTTTACGGATATTCGAAAATTTAATTTGATGTTCAAGACATTTCAAGGTGTAACAGAAGATACCAAATCTGAGATTTATTTGCGTCCAGAAACAGCCCAAGGAATTTTTGTCAATTTTAAAAATGTACTTAGAACATCACGCCGTAAGCTCCCAATAGGAATTGCGCAAATTGGAAAATCATTCCGAAATGAAATTACACCAGGCAATTTTACTTTTAGGACACGTGAATTTGAGCAAATGGAATTAGAATTTTTCTGTAAACCTGGAACGGATTTGGAGTGGCATAAATATTGGAAGGAATTTTGTAAAAATTGGCTTTTAAATCTTGGTATGAACGAAGAAAATATTCGCCTTCGTGACCATGAGACAGCTGAACTTTCACATTATAGTAATGCTACAACTGATATTGAATTCAAGTTTCCATTTGGTTGGGGTGAGCTTTGGGGAATTGCGGATAGAACCAATTTTGATTTAAGTAAACATATGGAATTTTCGAAAGAAGATATGAGTTATTTGGATGTAGAAACAAATGAAAAATATGTTCCTTATTGTATTGAGCCATCATTGGGGTGTGACAGAGTGGCATTGTCATTTTTGTGCAATAGCTATGAAGAACAGGAAATGCTAGATGGCGATACTAGAACTGTTTTGCATTTGCATCCAGCTTTGGCGCCTTATAAAGTAGCAATTTTGCCATTGTCGAAAAAACTGAGCGAAAAAGCAGACAAAATTTATGGAGAATTATCAAAATATTTTATGTGTGATTATGACGAAGCAGGTTCTATTGGAAAACGTTATCGTAGAGAAGATGAAATCGGAACGCCATTTTGCGTCACTGTCGATTTTGAAACCCAAAACGACGGTTGTGTAACAGTTCGTGACCGTGATACAATGGAACAAATTCGCATTAAAATTGGGGAAGTGGCTGGATATGTCGAGGAAAAATTGAAGTTTTAACAGTTTTTTTGCAATTTTCATATACTATACGGGTGATAGAATATGTTAAAAGTTTTGAAGGAATTGTATGAAGATGCGAAAAATATACAAAAAAAAGACCCTGCTGCACAAAGTATTTTTGAAGTTCTGCTTTTGTATCCGGGATTTCATAGTTTGATTTTTTATCGAATTAGCCATTTTTTATATCGAAAAAGATTGCTGTTTTTGGCAAGACTGTTTTCCCAAATCGCTCGATTTTTGACGGGAATTGAAATTCATCCAGGTGCCAAAATTGGGCGAAGATTGTTTATTGACCATGGCATGGGAGTTGTGATTGGTGAAACTGCGAAAATTGGCGATGATTGCACGATTTATCATGGTGTAACTTTAGGCGGAACTGGAAAAGACAGTTTTAAAAGGCATCCAACGCTTGGAAATAATGTATTAGTTGGAGCTGGAACAAAAATTTTGCGGTCCGATTGAAATTGGAAATCATGTGAAAATTGGAGCAGGAAGCGTTGTTTTAAAATCAATTCAATCCAATTGTACAGCAGTTGGTGTTCCCATTCATAAAATCATTGAGCATTGAAGCATTGGGGTCGATTTGGGAGTCGACCCTACATAGGTGAAAAGTAAACATAATTTTACAGAAATTTGTTAAAAATTTCAAACATAAAAACAAAAATTTTGAAAAAAATAAAAAGGAGAAAATAGATGAAAATAGGAATTGTTGGACTTCCAAATGTTGGAAAAAGTACATTATTTAATAGCATTACAAAAGCTGGTGCAGAATGTGCGAATTATCCGTTTTGCACCATTGAGCCAAATGTTGGTGTTGTGAGTGTGCCAGATGAAAGAATTGAAACTTTGACAAAAATTTACAATCCGCAAAAAGTGACAAATGCTGTTGTCGAATTTGTGGATATTGCTGGACTTGTCAAAGGAGCAAGCAAAGGTGAAGGATTAGGAAATCAGTTTTTGGCTAATATTCGTGAAACAGATAGTATTGTACAAGTTGTTAGATGTTTTGAAAATTCCAATATTGTCCATGTGGATGGAAGCATAGAGCCTGTAAGAGATATTGAAACTATAAATTTTGAATTAATTTTTGCAGATTTGGAGACAATACAAAAGAGACTAGAAAAAGCAAAAAAAATGCTCAAATCTGACAAAAAATATCAATTTGAAATTGATACTTTAGAGAAAGTAAAACAGGCATTAGAAGAAGGAAAAGCTGCAAGAAGTCTTGATTTTTCTGAAGAAGAACAAGAAGTTATAAAAGATTCATTTTTACTTACGATGAAACCAATTTTATATGTTGCTAATGTCGATGAGAGTGAAATTGAAAATCCTGACGCTAATCAAAATGTACAAAAAGTCAAGGAATATGCGAGCCGAGAAGGTGCTGAAGTGATTTGTTTATGTGTCAAAATAGAAGAAGAATTAAGTTGTTTAGAAAAAGAAGAAAAAGAGGAAATGCTAGAAGCACTAGGCTTAAAAGAGTCAGGTTTGGATCAATTAATCAAGGCAAGTTATCAATTATTAGGATTGATTTCGTTTTTAACGGCAGGGGAACCTGAAGTTAGAGCGTGGACAATAAAAAATGGAACAAAAGCACCTCAAGCTGCTGGAAAAATTCATTCTGATATCGAACGAGGATTTATCAAAGCAGAAGTGATTTCTTTTGAAGATTTTATGAAAGCAAATGGTTCCATGGTACAAGCCAAAGAAGCTGGACTGGTTCGCTCAGAAGGAAAAGAATACATCATGAAAGATGGTGACATTGTTTTATTTAAATTTAATGTATAGCTTTGTTTTAGAAAATTTGAGGCAAAAAGTAAAATTTTAATGAACAGAAATTTGACATTTTCTGACAAAAAAATTTTTGAAAAAAATGTAAAAAAAACTTGCATTAAATTTTTTATATGTTATAATAAAAGTAATTTGAAAGTGAGGAGAGATAAATATGTTGAAAAATGTAACAAAAAGTAAAATTTTATTAAGTTTATTAGCGATTATGTTAATAATCGTTTTAGCTGGAAATGTATCATCATTAGCAACAGATGATAATACAACAAATAATTCAGCAAACACACTAACTATTACAGCAACTACAGATAATACGGGAGCATCTGAAAATACGAATAATACAAATACTAACACAAATACAAACAGCAATACAAATACGAACAGAAATACAAACACAAATACCAATACCAATAGAAACACAAACACAAATTCAAATAATACAACCAATAATACCAATAGAAGCTCGTACAACAATACAAATACCAATACAAGTACCAATAGTTCTAAATTACCATATACAGGAAATAGCTCAAAAACAATTTTATTTGTTGTAATATTTGCAATATCTGCTGTTTATGCTTATAAAAAAGTAAGCGATTATAATATGTAATGAAAAATTTGATAAAAATCTGAAAAGTTTTTATTCTAGAAATAAATTTTGCGACCCGAAGTTTTAAGTATTGCTACTAAAACTAACTGGTCGTAATTTTTTTAAGGAAGGTTCATAGAAAAATTTGCAGAAGATGAAAATAGATTTTACTTAGTATAGAAGGAGATGAAAATGATGAACAATGATGAAAATTCTCACAAAACTAACATCAACTGGTATCCTGGACATATGGTCAAAACCAAAAGACAAATTTTAGAGGATTTAAAATTAATTGATATTGTGATTGAGCTTTTGGATGCAAGAATTCCCATAGCAAGTAGAAATCCAGATATTCAAGAATTAACCCAAAATAAGAAAAAAATCATTCTTCTTAATAAGTGTGATTTAGCAGATGAAAATATCAATCATAAATGGGTTCAGCAATTGGAAAAACAGGCACCTACCATTTTAACAGACGCCAATTCTGGTAAGGGAATTAATCAAGTGTTAAAGATAATTGATAAAATGATGGAAGAAGAAGTCGAAAAACAAAAAGCACGTGGCAGAATAAATAAAACCATTCGTGTCATGATTTTAGGAATTCCAAATGTTGGAAAATCTTCTTTGATTAATCGAATGGCGAAAAAAACGTCAATGCAAGTTGGAAATAAACCAGGTATTACAAGAAAAAAACAATGGGTTCGTATTGGGAAAAATCAAGAATTGTTAGATACACCAGGTGTTTTATGGCCCAAATTTGATAATGAGGAAGTGGCACTTCATCTTGCTTTTACAGGCACTATAAAAGATGATATTTTAGAGCGCGTAGAAGTTGGTTATGAATTATTAAAAAAGTTGTATTTGAATCATAAAACCAATTTGATGGAGCGATTTAATATAACAAATGAGGAAGTTCAAGAAATTGAAAAAAGGGAAAATAGCATGTATGAATTAATGCAAATCATTGGTCGAAAAAGAGGCGCATTAGTGAGTGGTGGTGTGATTGATGATGAAAAAACGGCGAGAATAATTTTAGAAGATTTTAGAAGTGGAAAACTGGGGAAAATTAGTTTAGAAACACCGTAAGAAAGGAAAGAAAAATTGAATTTTATTGAAAGAAAAAAGGAAAAAGAAGATGCCAAAATGCTGTCTCCACTTGTGTGGGCGTATATTGGAGATGGCATTTATGAGATGTTTGTTCGTATGAATTTAGTGAATCACTCAAATGCAAAACCTAATAAATTGCATAAGCAAGCCATCGAGTTTGTTAGTGCAAAAGCACAGGCAGATATTTTGAAGAAAATTGAAAATCAATTATCTGAAAAAGAATTGGAAATTGTAAAACGAGGCAGAAATGTACAAAATCATCATGTAGCCAAAAATGCAAATGTCGCTGATTATGCGATGTCTACAGCATTTGAAGCTTTGATTGGTTATTTGTATTTGATGAAAGAAGATGAACGTTTAAAAGAAATTTTAAATTTGTCAATAAAAGTTATTAAAGACAATTCAAATACATAAAAAATGCCTTTTGGTTAAAGAAAAAACAGGTAAAAACCTGTTTTTAATAAATGGTTGATGTTTGAATAAAATTATCGTTTGGTGGTGGAATGACACAATTTTCAGGTTGTGTTGTTTTTTCGATTTCAGAAATTTGAACACAAGGAATATCACCAAAATAATACCCTTTTTCAATGGTTCCAGTAATTTTAATCCACGAATATGTATCAAAATCTTCTGCATTCTCAAGACTACATAAAAACCCGACAATCACTGTTTGGTTGGTATTTTTAATTTGCATATCTCTGGCTAAAATAAATTGATTTTCCGCTAAATCTGGCACACGATAAACATAGCCAGTATAACAAATTTTTTGTCCAATATAAGTGTCTAAATTTTCATGAACTTCTTTTAGAACATTGGTGTAATTTTCATCTGTCAAATATGCAATTTCTACAGAAGGCATGCAATCACCGCCAAAAGTTTCTACTTTTTGATTCGAACCCCAAATTTTAAAAATTCCTACACCAGCAATCGATAAGCAAATAATAGCCATTATTGCTAAAATCCCTTTAAAAATTTTTGTTCTACTTAGTTTTACATTAAAAATAAACATAGCAATCATCCTTTTTTTGTTTTTTTAATTGTATGTAGGCACATAGAAAAATATGAAAAATTCTCGAAAAATTATTGAAAAGTGAATCAAAATGATATATAGTAACAAATAGGTGATTTAAATTGGGTAATAATGTTTTAAAATATATATTTATTATAATTGTGATTGGACTAATTGGTTTTGGGGCCTATAAAATGACAAAAAATAGTGAAAAACAAACTGAGGAATCCATTGACCAAACTTCAACTGTCAATACAATACAAACCGATATAAGGCTTGCTATTGCTAGTTTTGACACTATGAATCCATTGCTTAGTAATAATCGAAATGTGCAAGAAATCAGCAGAATTATTTATGAACCATTGGTTACATTAAATGGAAATTATAAAATGGAATATTGTTTGGCAGAAGAGATTGCAAAAACAGATGATTTGAATTATGTTGTCAAACTGCGCCAAGGTGTGTTATGGCAAGATGGCAGCAATTTTAATGTAGATGATGTTATTTTTACAGTTGATAAAATTTTAAAAGAAGGAATTAGTACTGTTTATGCAAATAATTTAAGAGGTCTTGCTTTTATTGAAAGAATTGATGATTATACATTAAAAATGACTTTATCAGAGCCAATTGACTTTTTTCAATACCATTTAACTTTTCCAATTCTAAGTAAAAATTTTTATGAAGGACAAGATTTTACAACAAGCGAAAAAAATCTTGCACCAATTGGAACAGGAATGTTTAGAATTGAAAGTGTGGATTCCAATGTGATAAAATTGGTTCAAAATGAAACCTATTGGAACTCATCAAAACAGCCAATGGCAAAAGAAATCAGTATTAATTTATATGGCTCAACAGGAGAATTGTATAATGCTTTTAAAAATGGTGAAATTGATATTGTAGATGTGAAAATTTCAAATATAGAGGAGTATATTGGTTCACTTGGTTACAAAAAAATAGAATATCGTGCTAGAGACTATGATTTTTTAGCGATTAATACGCAAAATGAAGTGCTTTCAGATTCATTTGTAAGAAAAGCCATTAGCAAAATAATTGATAAAAATAATGTTGTAGCTAGTTGTTTGGGAGCTGGTTTTGTGTCTTCTAATTTTAGTTTGGATATGGGAAATTGGCTATATTCAGATACTTGGGTAGAACCCAATATGGAAGAAGCAGCTCAAATTTTAAGCCAAGCTGGTTGGGAATATAAAAATAATCGTTGGCATAAGAAAACAGATGGAAATACGTTAGAATTGGCTTTTTCTATTACCATTAATGGAAATGATCGTACAAGGTTTGCTGTTGCAGAAAACATCAAAAATCAGTTAGCGAATTTTGGAATTCAAGTTTTTGTTCGTGAATTAAACAATGAAAATTATAGAGCAAGCTTGGAAAATAGAAATTTTGATGTAATCTTAACGGGTATGACATGTGGCTTTTCGCCAAGTGTTAAGACATTTTTTGGAGAAGGAAATTTAGCCAATTATGGTAATGACCAAATAACCGAAATTATGAAAATTGTGTCCAACACATCTGATGATGCAATTTTGCATGAAAATTATGATAAATTATATACCATTTATTTAGAGGAAGTACCATATATTGGGTTATATCGAAACACCGATATTGTAATATGCAATCAAGGATTTGTTCGGAAATATAACACCAAACGCATTTAATTTGTATTATAATATTGAAAAATGGTATAGACAATAGAGAACAAAATTTTGAAAAAATGCAAAAAAAGTATTGACAAATTTTAAAAAAAGGATATAATAATACAAACAAGAGTTTTAGGAAACAAATATTTGAAGGAGGAAATGAAATGGGAGATAGTTCAGAAAAAAGAAAGGCGCTAGATGTAGCGATGAGTCAAATAGAAAAACAATTTGGAAAAGGTTCTGTTATGAAACTTGGAGAATATAAAGCAATGGAAATTGAAGCAATACCAACAGGTGCTTTGGGCTTAGATATTGCCTTAGGAATTGGTGGCGTGCCACGTGGAAGAATCATAGAAGTATATGGTCCAGAATCGTCAGGAAAAACGACATTAGCTTTACACATTGTTTCAGAAGCACAAAAAATGGGTGGAGAAGCAGCTTTTATTGATGCAGAACATGCTTTAGACCCAGTTTATGCTAAAAAAATTGGTGTCGATATTGATAATTTAATTGTATCACAACCAGATACAGGAGAACAAGCATTAGAAATTACAGAAGCTTTGGTCAGAAGTGGAGCATTGGATGTAATTGTTGTGGATTCTGTTGCAGCTTTAGTTCCAAAAGCGGAGATTGATGGTGATATGGGAGATTCTCATATGGGATTACAAGCAAGGCTGATGTCACAAGCATTACGAAAATTGGCAGGAGCAGTCAACAAAACCAAAACAGTCATTATTTTTATTAATCAATTAAGAGAAAAAATTGGTGTAATGTTTGGGAATCCAGAAACAACAACTGGTGGTAGGGCTTTGAAATTTTATGCTTCTGTTAGAATGGACATTCGAAAAATTGAAAATATCAAACAAGATGGAGAAGTAGTTGGAAACAGAGCACGTGTAAAAGTGGTAAAAAATAAAGTTGCACCACCATTTAGAGAAGCAGAATTTGATATTGTATATGGGCAAGGAATTTCAAAAGCAGGCAATATATTAGATATGGCTGTTAATCTTGATATTATTGAAAAAGCTGGTTCATGGTTTAGTTATAATGGAAATAAAATTGGACAAGGACGAGAAAATGTAAAAAAATATTTAATTGAAAATCCAGCTATTATGGAAGAAGTTGAAAAAAAGGTAAGAGAAAATTTTGCCAAAGCTTTTGAAAATTTATTAGATGAAGATGTACAAAATGGTGAAGAAGAGGCAGAAGAATAAAATATCAGATTCTTGATTCTAATCAACAAAAAAGAATGGAAGTAACTTTTAATGAAGTATAAAGAAAGTTTTGAAGAAGTAGAAAAAATAGATAAATTGCGAACCCAAATGCTTAAATATATTTTATATAAAAAAAGAACAGAAATGGAAATTAGGCAAAAATTTTGTGAAGAAGATGAAAATCTTGTAGAAGACGCAATTGAATATTTAAAAGAATTAAAATATATTGATGATTCAAATTATATAGAAAGAAGTGTGCAAGAATTTATTCAGCTAAAAACTTTATCCATAAAAGAAATGAAGTATAAATTATGCCAAAAGGGTATTAATAAAAGATTGGTTGATGATTATATAATAAAATATGGAGAACAACTTTTAGAATATGAATTTAATTCTGCAAAGAAAATTTGGAATAAAAGGATTCAAAATTCTGATGAGAATGCTGTCAGAGAGTTTTTATACAAAAAAGGTTACAAACAAGAAACAATAGAAAAATTATTTTTGGGCGATTTTGAATAATCGCCTAAAAATAAGTACATCAATTACCAAATTTGTAGGAGATAAAATGAATAAAATTATAGCTTTAGAAACTAAAAAATATGAATTAAGATTAGATAATTTTGAAGGACCACTTGATTTATTATGTTATTTAATTGATAAAAATAAAATGGATATTTACCAAATTGAAATTGCAAAAGTGGCAGACCAGTATATCCAATATTTGCAAGAACAAGAAAAACTAAATTTAGAAGTGGCAAGTGAATTTTTAGTGATGGCTTCTACCTTATTATTAATTAAATCAAAAGGATTACTTCCAAAAGAGACGGAAGATGAAGCTGAGCTTACAGAAGAAGAACTTTTGAATCGAATTATTGAATATAAGAAATTTAAGGAAATAAGTAAATTATTTAAGAAAAAAATAGAAATATATTCTAATAGGATTTATAAATTTCCAGAAAATATTCAATTGCCAAAACAGAAAATTGAAAAAAAATATACACTTGAAAATATGGTAAATGCGTATTCAAAATTAATTGAAAATGAGAAAGAAAAGAAAAATGAAAATGCTCAAAATATTGAAAAAATTGCTGTTCATGATGTATATTCTGTTTCTGATAAAGTAAAAGATATTTTTAGAGAATTAATTCGAAAACCGAAATTTGTATTTAATCAATTATTTTCTTTAAAAGAAAAACCAAAAGCAGAAGTTGTAACTGCATTTTCTGGTGTTTTAGAATTGAGTAGAAGAAATAAGATTCACACAATGCAAGAGGAACTTTTTGGCAATATCGTTGTGTCGAAAAGAAAGCATAAAGGAGAGAAAATTTGATTTTTATGTAACTTGATATTTTTAGTGATTTATGATAATTTAAAGAAGTAAAAGAAGAAATTATGAGCAAAGAACAAAAGTCGACATTATAAAAATTGCAAAAGACATAACATATTGCAAATGTCTACATCTTTGTTCATTCCACGAAAATCTTGAAAGAGTTTTCTGGAAAAGTTTGCCGAAGGCTTTGTTTTATAGGAAGTATAAATCACTTAAAAATACCCACAATATTGATTGACAATTTTGTGGGTATTTTTTGCATAAATTATCAAAAATTGGAAAAAATACAATTAATTTAGGAGATAATTTATGAAAATAGGAATTAGTATTGTTTTTATCGTTATTGTAGTCTTGTTTACTTCAAGAATTAAAATAAATATACCATATCTAAACAAAGAACCAAATTCCTTTAAGATTAAATTTTGTATCAATATAGGTCTATATTTATTTGGATTTCTAAAAATATTTGGAATTTCTCTAAAAGAAAATGAAATTGCTTTTCTATGGTTTAAATTTTCGTATCCTAAAATGAAAATTGATTCTACAAGCATGAAAAAGGTAAAAGAAATTTATAATCCAAAACTCCTACAAACTTTAAACATAAAATTAGAAAAGTTCAACTTTTCTTTAAAAATAGGTTGTGAAGACATGATAATTACTGTATTTTCTGTATTTATGATTTCTACTTTATTAAGTATTCTTTTTGCGCAAAATAGCAAACAAATTAATCTAAAAAACTGCCATTATGAAATTATTCCAATTTATAATGTAAATTGTTTGAGTTTTCAAGCTTCAACAAGAATTTCTATAAATTTTTTCAATATCACAAAAGCCATAATTTATAACATGCAAAACAAAGAATTATGCAAAACTTATGTCGCCACAAATAATCATGGACAATTTACCACATACAAAAAGCAAAATTCTACTGGCTAGCCTATAGTTTGTCTTGTGTGCTAATTTTCAAAAGAAATTTATGTCTCTATTTTGACATAAGCTTTTTTAAAATATAAAATATGACAACAATTTTGATAAAAAAAAGTAAATTCTTATTCAAATTTAGCAATTTTGCATAAAAATATAAATTTTGCAAATACTATTTTTAAATTTGATAGGAAAGTGAGCGTGAAAAATATGAGTGATACTCATCCAATTGAAGGACTAATGAAAACAGCAATGAATAGTATTCAAGATATGGTTGATGTTAATACCATTATTGGTGAACCAATTGAAACTTCTAATAATATGGTAATTATTCCAATTTCCAAAGTATGTTTTGGATTTGCAGCAGGTGGAAGCGAATTTCATAGTGAAACAGTAAATGAATACAAGAAAAAAGATAAAGAAGAAGAAGCTAAATATCGATTACCATTTGGTGGAGGAAGTAGTGCGGCAGTTAATATTAGCCCAGTTGCTTTTATTGTTGTTATGCAAGATTCCATTAAAATATTACCAATTGAGCATACATCAGCAATTGATAAATTAATCGATTTTGTGCCAGATTTAATGCAAAGAGTCAACACAGTTATTGATAAAAATATGGATATTAAAATCAAAGAAAAAGAAAAAAATAGACAAGAAGAAAAAACAGAAAATGAAGAGCCACAAAAAGTAACTAATATTGAAATTGATTATGATATTAATCAAAATTCAAGTGAATATTTAGAGGACGAATAAAATCAAAAACACTTCAAAATGAGGTGTTTTTCTTGCCAAAAATCCATTTTTAAGATATAATTTTAAAAATGGGGGAAATAAAATGGATTTGGAAAAACAAGTACAATTTATCAAAGGAGTTGGGCCATCTCGTGTCAAACTTTTGAATAAATTAGGGATTTACACTTTACGAGATTTAATTACCTATTATCCAAGAGAATATGAAGATCGAAGTAAACCAAAAAATATTACTGAATTGATGAATGGAGAAGAAGCCTTAATTTCAGCGTATCCAGTTGGGCGAATGAGCGAGGTTCGTATTCGAGGGAATTTATTGCTTTGTAAACTCATGGTTCGAGATGAAAGTGGCGTTTGCCAACTTACTTGGTATAATCAGCCATATTTGAAAAATACATTTCATCCAAATCAAAGATATAAATTTTATGGGAAAGTAAAAGCACAATATGGCAAAATTGAAATTCAATCACCTGTATTTGAAACTGATGAAAAAAGCCAAAATACAGGAAAAATTATTCCAATTTATCCACTAACTTTTCATTTATCACAAAACACAATACGAAAAATTATTCAAAATGGACTCCAAGAAATGGAAGGAAAATTGCCAGAAACAATGCCAACATATTTTATGATGCAACATCAATTATATGATATCAACACAGCCATTCATCAAATTCATTTTCCAGACAATTTCGAAAACTTTAAAAAAGCAAGAAAAAGGCTAGTTTTTGAAGAATTATTGTCCATGCAGCTTGCTTTATTGAGTCTGAAAAATAAATACAATGTTCAAAAAGAAGGAATCTCTTTTGATAAAAATGTACCTATATCAGATATCATTAAACAATTACCATTTTCATTAACCAAAGCACAAATGCGTGTTTTAGAGGAAATTAACCAAGATATGGAAAGTAAAAAACCAATGAATCGATTGCTTCAAGGAGATGTAGGTTCTGGAAAAACAATTGTGGCATTAATTGCAGCTTACAAAGCCGTGAAATCTGGATATCAAGCAGTTATTATGGCTCCAACGGCAATTTTGGCAACACAGCATTTAGAATCTTTTCAAGAGATTTTAAGAGATACAGGAATTACTTGTGAATTGCTAGTTAGCGGTATTTCAAAAAAGAAAAAAACTGAAATTTTGGAAAAATTGCAAACTGGAAAAATCGATATTTTAATTGGAACACATGCAGTTTTAGAGGAAAATGTTGTATTTTCGAAACTAGGTTTGGTTGTTACAGATGAGCAACATCGTTTTGGTGTTCGTCAAAGAAGTATGATTGCGAAAAAAAGTAAAAATCCAGATGTTTTAGTCATGACTGCAACACCAATTCCGCGCACATTGGCACTAATTTTGTATGGAGATTTAGATATTTCCATTATTGATGAGCTTCCTCCAAATCGAAAAAAAATTGAAACATATGCAGTCACAAAAGGGATGGAAATGCGCATAAATTCCTTTATTGCCAAAAATATTGATGAAGGAAGGCAATGTTATATTGTTTGTCCATTGGTTGAAGAAAACGAGCAAATCAATGCAAAATCTGTTCTAGAACTTGCACAAGAATATCAAACTGAAATTTTTCCACAATATCAAGTGGAATATTTGCATGGAAAAATGCGCCCCAAAGAAAAAGATGAAATCATGGAACGCTTTAAAAATGGCGAAATTGATATTTTAATTTCTACAACAGTTATTGAAGTAGGAGTAAATGTGCCAAATAGTAATATTATGGTCATTGAAAATGCGGAAAGGTTTGGTTTAGCGGCTCTTCATCAACTGCGTGGTAGAGTAGGAAGAGGGGAATTTCAATCGTATTGTATTTTAAAATATCAAGGAAATTCAAAAATCACCAAAGAAAGAATGAATGTTATCTCCAGCACAAATGATGGTTTTGTGATTGCTGAAAAAGACTTAGAATTACGTGGTTCGGGCGAATTTTTTGGAACCAAACAACATGGCATTCCCGAATTTAAAATTGCTAATTTATTTGAAGATATTGAAACATTAAAACAAATTCAAGAAATTGCTATGGAAATTATCCAAAAAGATCCTCTTCTTCAAAAAGAAGAAAATCAAGAATTTAGAAAATTAGTAGACCAAAATTTCAAAGACAGAATCGAAATTTAGAAAACTAATATTTCCTTGTTCAAAACAGATAAAACGCTTGCAATTTATGTAAATTTATGCTAAAATAAATGTAATTTGTTTGATAGCAAATTAGAAAAAGATATTTCATTTTAAGGAGGGGCAGTATGAAAGTAAAAGAAAAAAATTTAGAAAGATTTTTGAGGGGCTATACGTCACGCTATTATGGAAATTTGCGGAGCCTAGAGAAATTTTTTCTAAAGGCGGGAATTCAGCAGCCAATTGTGCTAGATGGCTTTGATGGAGAAGCAACGTTTCATACAGCAAGTGGTGAGCAAATCACATTAAGTGATGATATTGAAGATTATTTCGCGATCATGACTGTGAAACGGAGAAATCTGCAAAAGATGTATTCTATTTTTTTCCAAACTCGCTGCATTTACCTAAATCAGGTAATCGTAGATAACGGAAAAAATAAGCTGGAGATTAATTTAGGAAATAACCAGCAGAGCATTATATGGAAGGACAAACCAGAAGTTATGATATTATTTCCTAAACAGGAAATAACAGATTACTTAGAATCGCTTCCCTGTAATGTAGATCCTAAAAAAGTTTCGAAAGCTTTTCAAGCAATCATTAAAATGAAATAAGAAACACCAAAAGCAAGCTTAAAATTGGGAGCTTGCTTTTTGGATGAATCCATTTGACTATTTTTCCAAAATATGATACAATAAAAAACAAGTAAATTGAATAGTCGCTGATGAAAGCCGAAAGGCTTCATGAGAGGAAAGTCCGGGCTCCAAAAGAGCAAAGATGCTTGATAACGTCAAGCAAGGGAAACCTTAGGGAAAGTGCAACAGAAAATAACAGCCAGGCTTTTTTGTAAAAGAAAAATTTTTTTAATTCTAGTTTTCTTTTTTGAAAATTACGTTTTTTAATTTGCTTTGTTTTTTATTTGAGTAAATTTCTAAAAAAAATTTGCACGATACTTCAATTTTTCTTTTACCAAAAAGTCTGGTTAAGGTGAAAAGGCGAGGTAAGAGCTCACCGGCGCTATAGTGATATAGCGCGTCAGTGTAAACCCCATCTGGAGCAACACCTTATTAGAAAGAAGTCTCTGCTCTTTGAGCTTCTACTAAAATCTAATCTGAGTGGCTTGAGGTATATAGCAATATATATCCTAGATAAATGACTATTCGAGACAGAACCCGGCTTATAGATTTACTTAAAATAAAAGATAGGCTTTATTTATAATAAAGCTTATTTTTTTGATAATTTTGTTGACAAATGCCTACAAACGAGTTATAATGTGTGTGGACTAGATTGAACAGTTGCAAGCGTTTACTTTTATTGAAAGGGAAATGATTTTCATTTCCTTTTCAAATTTTTTGGAGTAAAATGAAAAAAGCATTCATCACAAAAACTTTGTGTGGTAAAGTTGAAAAACAATTCGTGAAATATTAGAAAAAGTTAGGAAATTCAAAAATTATATGATAAAAACGACAATAATGATTTCAAAATCTCTAATCTTAAAATTAGAGTTTTTTTTGTAAAAAATTTACAATTTAGATACATTTATAGGTTATAATAAAATGAGGAGGATGGTATGAAACGAATTTTAGTGGTGGAAGACGAAATAGCAATTCGTGATTTGATTAAAATTGGGTTGGAGTTACAAGGTTATCAATGTGAATGTGCAAAAGATGGAGAAATAGCAGCAGATTTGATTGAACAAAAAAGCTTTGATTTAATTTTATTGGATGTTATGCTTCCTAAAATTGATGGTTATGAATTATTGGAATATATTAGACAAACAGCAGATGTTCCTGTTATTTTTATAACAGCTAAAGCGCAAGCAAAAGATAAAATTAAAGGATTGAAGCAAGGTGCAGATGATTATATCACTAAGCCATTTGATTTAGAAGAATTGGTCGCAAGAATAGAAGCGGTTTTGCGCAGATTTTACAAAACTAGTGATGAAATTCAAATTGGTAATATTACAATTCATGTAATGGCTCGAAGTGTGCAAAAAGAAAATGAAAATATTGACTTAACACCAAAAGAATTTGACCTTTTGATGTTGCTTGTTCGAAATAAAAATATGGCACTTTATCGAGATACCATTTTTGAGAAAGTGTGGGGAGAGGAGTTGGAATTTGAGACACGAACATTAGATTTGCATATTCAAAGATTGAGAAAAAAGTTAGATTGGAAAGATAAAATCAAAACTGTTTACCGAATTGGTTATCGATTAGAAGTATAATTTGAAAAGTAGGAAAGGTAAAAAATTAGAATGAGATTTTGGCTGAAATTAAATTTGAGTATTGTTTTGATGATTGCTCTGATTTTGTCATGTAGCAGATGGATGATTGTAAGGCAAAATTTTAGATATGCTGTTGAAAATAGCATTGAGCAAAATACAAATCAATATCGTTTGGAAAAATATTCTTTGGAAACCAATATGATTAATCAAATTCAGATTGGTGAAGAAATAACGGATGAAAAAATGGTACAAGCAGTTGAAGCAATGTATGCATATTTGAATAGTTCTGGAAAAATGGCGATTTTTGACAAAAATAAACAAACCATTTTTTGCAATTTTGAGGCTATTGGCGAAGTCAATTTAGAGGAAATTTTTTATTCAGAAGTGGACACATATTGTGTGAGGGAAATTGGTGATAAGCAATATTTGTTGTTTGGCTCTTTTGCTTCCATTAATAACAAGGAAATTTATTTAGTTAATTTTTATGATATTAGTGTGATTTACCAAATGAGAAATAGGCAACTCAAAGAGATTTTATATGTGGACATGATGGTTTTAGTGATTGCTTCTATTTGTATTTCCATTTTTTCGAAATTTTTAACAAGACCAATTGAGAAATTAAATGAAGCAAGTAAAAAAATTTCGTCTGGAAAATTTAAGGAAAGAGTGGAAGTCAAAACCAATGATGAAATCCAAGAATTGGCAGAAAGTTTTAATAAAATGGCGGAAGAAATTGAACATAAAATCGATTCACTCCAATCATCAATTCAAGCAAAAGATGATTTTATAACAGGTTTTTCGCATGAAATCAAAACGCCAATGACTGCCATTATTGGATATGCGGATTTGCTAAGATTAAAAAAATGCGATGAAAAAGTTACAGTAAAAGCATTGGATTATATCTATTCAGAGGCAAAAAGATTAGAAGAGCTTTCTTATAAATTGTTATCGCTGATGAAGTTGTCAGAGGATAAAATAGAATTACAAACTGCAAAAATAGATGAATCGATTCGAAAAATGATAAGTAAGATTCCTTTGGAGAAAATTGAAATCATGCTGGATTTGCAAAAAGCAGTTGTAAAAATAGATGAGAGTTTAATCGAAGTTGTGATTCGAAATTTGGTGGAAAATGCTAAAAAAGCTGAGCCAAAAGATAAAGTGATAAAAATTAAGGGAGAAATGTTGGCAAACGGAAAATATAGAATTTCGGTCATAGATCAAGGAAAAGGAATTCCAGAAGAACATATTGGACGTGTAACAGAAGATTTTTACATGGTGGATAAAGCACGTAGTAGGCAAAATGGCGGAACTGGAATTGGACTTTCTCTTTGCCAAAAAATTCTGGGATTGCATCATTCAAAAATTGAAATTGAGAGCAAAGAAAATATTGGTACAAAAGTATATTTTGAATTGGAGGGACAAAGTGAAATATAGAAAATTAATTTTTTTGGCTTTTATTGTGATTATGTTTTCCTTTTTTCTACCAAAATTATTTTTGAAAATAGAAGATTTGAACATTGAAAAGCAAGTTTGTACAGTAGCAAAACCAAAAAGTAAAATTGATGTACAAGCAAAAAACATTTATTTGGTAAAAGCCATTCATGATATTCATACTGCTTATAAAAACGTAAAAATTACACAAAGGGAAAAAGCATTTAATATAGCAGTTGAGCCAAGCGATACTTATGTTGCTATAGAAAAAAAGGATGAACGTATTTGGCAGGAATTAAAAGATGAAATTTTAAAATTGCAAAATACTAAAGTGTTAAAACAAATCGATTGAGATTCAAATAAGAAA
>CAOKQM010000008.1 GCA_948470875.1 uncultured Clostridium sp. | reverse complement strand
TATTTTTGATAATCACTCTATGTGGCTCAATATATGTAAGATTAGTTCTCTCTAACTTTCTAATACTACCATTTATAAAAGTTGGAGTAACTTTAGAAAACTCACATATAAATTCAAGTCGTTGTTTTAGACATTCCTCAAATTCTAGTTCTTGCTTAATTATCTTAACCATAAAAATAATCCTCCTTTCCGTTGGAAGATTTTTTCGCAAACAAAAAAATCAACCATTTCTGATTGATTTTCATAACATCTATTCGGTTCGAATAGATTCGTCAATGGCTGGGCTGGTGGGATTCGAACACACGCATGCCAGAGTCAAAGTCTGGTGCCTTACCGCTTGGCTACAGCCCAATTTTTCTGAAAAATTGTGCAATTTGCTTTGCAAATTCCCCAATATCTCATTCATTATTAATTACTAGAAAATTAATTTCCTATTTTTTTATCGAATACATTTTACTCTGTAAAATGTCCACGATATATTATGGGGTGGAAGATGGGACTCGAACCCACGATCTCCAGTGCCACAAACTGGCGCGTTAACCAACTACGCCACATCCACCATATAATATGTACACTTTTTCAATTGCTATTCTATTTTAAATCATTCTTTAGGATTTGTCAATACTATTTTCATAAAAAAATCATTTTTTTCAAATTTCATGATTTTACGATAATTCCTAATAACTTTGCTAAATCAACTGCCTGATAATTATTCACAATCATACCTTTTACATTTTCAATTGTTACTGCCATTGCTTCAATATTACAGCTTCTAAAATCAATTCCTTTTAAATTCGTTTTAAAAAATTGAGCTTGCCTTAAATCACAATTTTGATAAGTAACCATTTTAAGTATAGTTTCTTGAAAAAATACATTTCTTAAAATGGTTTCATAAAAGTTGGTTTTTTCTAAACTTGCTTTTGTAAAATTTGAATAATCCAACAAGCTATCTTTTATGGCAATATCATAAATTCTTGCTTCTATGAAATTGCCACCTATACACTTACATTGCTCAAATTTACAACGAACAAAGCTCGCTCTTTCAAAAGATGTATTAGAAAAATCACAATTTATAAATTGGCAGTCTGTAAAATTCATTTTATCCATTGTACTTGCTACAATTTTACAGTTTTTAAATACACATTTTTCAAATTCTACACTTTCAAAAATCTGTTCATTTATTTCTAATTGCTCAAACTTATTGCCTTTAATATCTGTCTTTTCTTCATAACTTTCTTTTACCATTGCAAAAAACTCACTTTGGTTCATGAAATCTTTTCTGCCTCCCTTTTATTTTTCAATCTTTTGTTTACATCATTTCTTAGAATTGTGTAAAATACAGAAACTGTAGGAAGTCCAATAATTAAGCCAAACATTCCACCTAAACTTCCTCCCACTGCTACTGCTACTAAAACCCAAATTCCAGGAAGTCCAACCGAATTTCCAACTACTCTTGGATAAATCACATTTGTCTCAAACTGTTGTAAAATAAGCAAAAATACAATAAACACAAGAGCTTTAATTGGCACAATCGATAAAATTAAAATGGCTCCTACAATGATTCCTAAAAAAGCTCCAATGATTGGTATTAAAGCAGTAACTCCCACCAAAATAGAAATGGTTGCTGCAAAGGGTAATCTTAAAATCACCATTCCAATAAAACACAAAGTTCCTAATATGATAGCTTCTATCAACTGACCTGTTAAAAAATTGTTAAATGTATTTTTAGACAATCTTGCAATTTCCAATATATATTTTGCTTTTTCATCAGAAAAATAAGCTCTAATTATTTTTTTAAATTGTTCTGCCAATTTTTCCTTACTAACTAATATATAAACTGCAAAAACAATAGAAATAATCGCATTAAAAACGCCTCCAATTAATCCTATGATAAATCCAATTGAAGAAGTTACCAAACTACTCGCTAAATTGCTCACAAAATTTATTATGTCATTTACAATACTATTCCAATTAATCTCTATATTTTGAATTTGACTGCTAATATCTGGATATTGCTCTGTTAAAGCAATTGCCCATTCTTTCACATTATACGCCATATCTGGCACTTCTCGCACAAACATAACAATAACACTAATTAGTTGTGGTATCACTAATTTGATAATCAAACCAATGATTATCATCATCAAAATAAAAGCTAAAATAATGCAAACTGGTCTTTTAAAACGATTTTGTTTTAGGTTTCCATTCTTCATTTTTTTTGGTTTAAATAATTTTTTCTCAAGAGCCCTCATTGGAATATTTAAAATAAAGGCAAAACCTGCTCCAATCAAAAACGGTGACAATATTTCAATCATATATACAAATACGTTTTTTACTACTGTTATATTTTGTAATATTACATAAAATAAAATTCCAAATGCAATCATTCCAATTATTTTTTTGACATTTTCTTTGTTTAATTCCATATTTCCCCTTTCTCAATTCAATCAATATTTTATCATAATTAAGATAAAATCACAATAGTTTTTAGCATTTTTTTAATTTTGTGCTTGAATTGCTGTCATAATGATAGTTCCCACAATACCTTCTACAGAGCAACCTCTTGATAAATCATTAATTGGCTTTTCCAATCCCTGACAAATCGGTCCAAACATTTGTGCTTTCCCCAATCTCTCCACCAGTTTACAACCAATATTTCCAGCATTAATATCTGGGAAAATCAATACATTAGCCTCTCCTTTTAGACTTGAATTTGGTGCTTTTACTTGCGCAATTTCTGGCACAATCGCACTATCTAATTGCATTTCACCATCAATCATAAGGGCTGGCCATTTTTGTTTGGCTCTTTGAGTTGCTTTTATCACCTTTTCAGTATATTTTGATGTGGCACTTCCCATTGTTGAATAAGAAAGCATCGCTACTTTAGCTTTTTTAGCTGTAAACTTTTCATAGGTTTTAGCAGAAGCCATTGCAATTTCTGATAATGCAATATATCCTGGATTTTCATTTAACGCACAATCTGAAAAAATATACACACCATCTTTTCCTCCATATTTTTGATTTGGCACTAACATCAAAAGCGCTGTCGACAATATTTTCGTATCTTTTTTATCAAAAATGCGCATTGCTGTTTTTAAAATATCTTTTGTTGTATTCATAGCACCTGACACAAACCCATCTGCCTCCCCTGCTTTGACCATAAGCATTCCAAAATAAACTGGATTTTTCATCCATTCTTTAGCTTGTTCAAAGCTGACTGTTTGGTCAATTTCAGATAACAATTTTGCATATCTTTCCATTTTATCAGATTTCACTGGATTTACAATACAAGCCTCTCCAATCTCAATCTTCTCCATTTGCGCCTTTATTCTAATTTCTGTTTCATCCCCAATCAAAACAATTTGGCAAAGCTTTTCAGAAAGTACTATTTGTGCTGCCTTCAAAATCCTCATATCCATAGCCTCTGGCAAAACAATTCTTTTCAAATCTTGTTTTGCTCTGGCTTTTATTTCATCAATAAACGACATTTTAATCTCCTTTATTTACATTTTAAACCTTCTAAAATCTATCTTTTATTTCTTTGATACTATATTACATTCTTTGGATTTTGTCAACCAAAGAAACCAATTTTGTCTAACCTAAAAAAGCCAATAAAAAATTTTTTCATATTCCAAACAACTTTGGAAACACTACTATTACATTATTTACAAGGAGAAAAATATGGTAAAAAAAGTTTTAATGGCTTGTATTTTTATCTTGATTTTAGAAATGGTTTTTGTTCTATGTTCTAAAATTATGCTGCTAAAACGCGCCAATTCTGTATCTAAAAATGAATTTTCGGATACTCCAAAAATAGAAAAAAATGAAATTTCTGAACAAATACCACAAGAAAATTTGTTGACTGTGAGCAACTTGCCTGTGTATCGAATCCATGAAAAAAATATTTCCATTCCTATTTTAATTTATCATGGTTTCCAAACGCCAACTCCTAAAGATGATACTTATCAATTATTTAGTACACAAGAAAGATTTGAAGAAAATGTAACAACACTTTTAAACAATGGCTATTCATTTATTACCTTAGAAGAATTATATCAATATAAAAATGGCGAAATTGGGCTTCCTGAAAAAGTGGTCCTTATTACCATGGATGATGGCTGGATTGGCAATTATTTAGAAGCTTTTCCGATTCTTCAAAAATACCATATTCCAGCAACTATTTTTATTGTGTATGATTTGGTTGGAAAACCTGGATATTTTACCTGGGAACAAGCAAAACAAATGTATGATAGTGGACTTGTTAAACTACATTGCCATGGAAAATCTCATATTGATTACACCAAAGTTAGTAAAACAAAATTAATTTCAGATTATAACCAAACACATCAAAAAATCGAAGAAGTTGTTGGTGAAAAAGTTCAAAAAATCATGGCTTACCCTTCTGGAAAATGCACGGAAAATACGAAAAAATGGTTGAAAAATGAAGGTTTTGAAATTCAAGTTTTAACCAAATATGGAACTTTAAATAAAAGTCGCAATTTAGATTTAACTTCTCTAGGAAGAATTCGAGCTGAGCAAGCAACTGGAAAAATGCTTTTAAAAAACATGCAATAATTGTGTTATTTGTATTGCTTTTTGTCAGAAATTTTCATATAATAAAATATAAATTTACAAAAATGGAGATTTTTTATGGAAACAAAATTCAAAAATATTAAAAAAGCAGGCATTTTAGGAATGGTTGGCAATATTTTTTTGCTGATTATAAAAGCTTTGATTGGATTTTCCAGTCACAGTCAATCTATGATTGCTGATGCTTTTAATAGTGCTTGCGATATTTTGGCTTCTTTTATGACCTTTATTGGAAATAAAATTGCGAGTGAACCAAAAGATAACACCCATAATTTTGGGCATGGAAAAGCAGAATATATTTTTTCGCTTTTCATCAGTATTACAATGCTTACTTTATCTTTCAAATTATGCATTGATTCTATTTTTAGCATTTTACATAAGTCCACTTTTACTTTTTCTTGGACTCTTGTTTTGGTGTGTATCATTACGATTATCACCAAATTTGCTTTATATTTATATACCAAAAATAAAAATGAAAAATCGCCTAGCATTCTTTTACAATCGGCTTATAAAGATCACCGAAATGATTGTGTTCTTACACTTTTTACTTTGTTTTCAATTTTGCTTGGAAACTTTGATATTTTTTATTTTGATGGCATAATTGGAATTGTAATTTCGATTTGGATTTTTGCTTCTGGATTTTCTATTTTAGTAGAAAGTTACAATGTTTTAATGGATCAATCTTTAGATGAAAAAACCAAATCTTTTATTTTAAATTTAGTGGCAGAGCATGAAAATATCAAACAAGTGAGCGATTTATATGCTTCTCCGACTGGGTGCCAGTATATTGTCATTTTGACAATATCGGTAGATGGAAATATGTCTACTTTTGAAAGCCACAACTTGGCAGACCATTTAGAAAAAGATATCGCAAAATTAGAAAAAATCGATCAAGCAATCATTCACGTAAATCCTATTTAGGAAAATCGAATTTGTTTTTTATGAAATATCCAATACAAAATTATGCAAAATAAGATTCCAATTATAAATGGAATCGCGTACAAAAAAGCGACATTTGTTGACACACTCCAACCTTCATACTTGGCTGCCCATTGGACTGTGCAATAAACATAGCTAACTTTCGCACACATGATGTTTGATAAACAAACTGCAACTGCCAAACATATTTTTTTATATACATGATATTGATTCATTGTATTTTTCCTCCACAAAAAAGTATTGCTCTTTTTCATTTCATCAGCATGAATTAGAAAAATTAGGATAAATTCATCTGAATTTTTCATCAGATGAATTTTTTACATTTTATTTGGCATTTGAATTCCTAATAAATTGCAACCTATTTTTAGCACATTTCCAACTGATTTTGTTAAATATAATCGAGCATTTGTCAAGGCTTTATCTTGTGTTATAATTTTATTTTCATTATAAAAATTACTATAACTTTGGCTTAAATTAATTAAAAAACGAGCTAAAATCGATGGTTCATTTTTTTCTACTACTGTTTTCAAAATATCACCAAATTGATATAAATTAGAAATCACTTGAAGACTTTGTTTGTCTGTTAATAGCGAAAAATCCACCTGCGCTAAACTTGGCACATAATCTGCTTTTTCTAGAACACTTTTGGTACGCACATAAACATATTGAATATATGGACCAGTTTCTCCATTAAAATTAAGAACTGTATTCCAATCAAAAATTTGGTCTTTGATAATATTGGTACCCAAATTATTAAAAATAATGGCTCCAATTCCAATTTTTTGTGCTTCTTGTTCTTTGTTTTCCATATCTGGATTTTTTTCTTGTATAATTTGGCAAACTCTTGTGATTGCTTCTTTTAGCAAATCATCTACTTTAACCATGGTTCCTTCACGTGTTGACATTTTGCCAGTGGTTAATCGTGTCATTCCATAACGTACATGTTCTAATCCATTCACACATTTTTCAGGCAACCCTAAATATTTTGCAACTTCAAAAACCTGCTTAAAATGCAAATTTTGCTCATAAGCTACAACATATAAACATTTGTCAAAATGATACTCTTTGGCACGATACAAAATGGCTGCTAAATCTCTTGTTGCATAAATCGTAGTACCATCTGCTTTACGAATTATACATACACCAAGATTTTTGTCTTCTAAATCCACAATTTTCGCCCCTTCTGATTCTGTAACAACTCCTGCTTCTTCTAGCTTTTTTTCCACTTCTGGAATTTTATCAATATAGAAAGATTCTCCTTTCCAAGAATCAAATTTTACCTCTAATAAATCATAAATTTTCTGAAATTCTTGCAAACTTACTTCTCGAAATCTTGTCCACAAATCAACACAATAAGAATCTCCTTGTTCCAATTTTTTGAAATTTTCTCGACATGCTTCTAAAACACTTTCCTCTTTTTTACATAAATCACTAATTCTAACATAAATTTTAGTTAATTCTTCAATTGGATTTTCATCCATTGCATATTCATTTCCCCATCTTTTATAACCTTCTATCAATTTTGCAAATTGGGTTCCATAATCTCCTAAATGGTTAATTCCAATTGTATGATATCCTAAGAATTGATAAATTTTGTATAAACTATTCCCAATAATTGTATTTCTTAAATGCCCAATATGAAATGGTTTGGCAATATTCGGAGATGAATATTCCACAATAATATTTTGACCTTCTCCTTGATTGGAATCACCATATCTATCTTGCTTTTGGTCTATTTCACACAAAACAGTTTCTACCAAACATTTAGGATTTACCACAAAATTGACATAACCACCAACAACTTTAACCTCTTGAATTTCCTCTCCTATTTCAAGTTCCTGATACAATTTCTGCGCAATTTCTTGTGGCGATTTTTTCAAAATTTTGGCTAATTTAAAGCAAGGAAAACTGTAATCTCCCATTTCTTTATTTGGTGGTATTTCAATATAATCTTCCATTTCTTTTGCGTCTAACTGTGTTACTTTTGCAATTTTTTCTGCCAATACTTTTTTAAAGTTTATCATAATTTTCCTTCCTTTCCTCTGTCAATTGTCTTTTCTTGATTTGCCTTCTAGTTTCTATTTTGTCTAATATTTTTAATAATACATTAGCTACTAAAATTCCAGAAATTACGCCTAATGTATCAATTCCTACATCTGAAATTCTAGCTGTTCTATTAGATGAATATAGTTGGTGAAATTCATCAATGAAAGCCAATAATAGTCCTAAAAATATAGCAATTAAATTTTTGTGTTTTTTGGCAATACTCAAATTTAATAACAAACATAAGATAAATCCACCAGAAGCAAATAAGAGATAATGTGCCATTTTTCTAACTGGCAATTCCCATTTGTCAACTCTTTTATTTGAAATTGGATTGATTTCAATTCCGCTTAATCGTCCATTCATTGGTTTGTTCATGGTTTTCAATCACAACTGCTAATGTGTCTTTGATTTGCAATAATTTTCTAGTTACTTTGTCACTCATTTTACTTGATTCACGCCCTGTTTGATTGGAAAACATAAAAACGATTCCAAACCATACAACAAATATAATTCCTAATATTAACTTCGTAACTTTTTTACTAATTTTTCAACGCCTTCTTTCTTTTGAATCCTATTTTTAGAATGATTTTGTAGATTAACATGCCAATACAAATTCCCAATAAAATCCCAATTGAATCAATAAAAACATCTATGATTTGCCCAGCTCTTCCTTGTACAAATAATTGGTGAATTTCATCTATGGTAGCATATTCTATCCCAAGAAATAAGGCAAAAATCATTCTTTTTAAGTCTGTTATTTCATAAGTCAAAAATAAAGTGCAAAACAATATTCCACCGAATCGCATATTCTGACAAATGCGCTATTTTTCTAATCCATGGTTCGATTTGGGAAATGGTTTCTTCCTCTTGTATAAATATTCGAATCACATTTCTACTTAAAGTGCTAGAAGCATTTGCTGGCTGATTCGAAAGAATAAAAACCACAATCATCCATATTATTATTAATGTAAAAATGATCATTCTTAGAACTGTTTTCTTTTGCATTTTGCATTCCTTTCCTTTTTGGAATTTTAAAATCACAGGTTTAATGTTTAGCAGATAATTTTATAACTTGTTCCATATCATCATCTTCTGCCACTTTATTTTTCGTGATTTTTCCACAGGTTTGACACTTAAATACGATTTTATATCCTTTTTTAGTATCTATTTCTAGACCAATTGGCTCTAATAAACCATGACATTTTTCTTGTCGATCCCCTGGAAAAATGTCAACATGTTTAGAAAATAAGCAATAGGGACAATGATTTCTACAGGAATAGCCTAATTTTTCCACATGTTTCCCACAATTTTCACATTCAAATTCTTCATCAATTACAGTAAATTTCCTCATTTTCTTTCCTTTATTCTATTCATAAATACTTCCACCAATAAATTCACGTAATAATGAATTATTTGGAATTAAGTTAATCTCTTTTACTGGTTCAAAATATTGCAACAAATCAATCAATCTTCTGGCTTCACTATATTCAAAATGGGTAGAATCAATTTCTTCTAACAAGGGAACCACATAATCTTTTAGCACTGCCAATTCATAAATAATCGAAGAATTAAACATGCAATCTGCTTGTTCTTGATATGGAAAAATATATTTTCTTTCCCCTTTGTTAACAGAATTCCACATTTGCAAAGTATGTAAGGCAGAATAATTTCTAAATTGAAAATCTCTTGCAATTCGTCGGATTAATCTTGTGTCTGTTGTTGAAATTCGATTATAATAATCAATATTTAAAACAGTTAAATCACTAATATAAACTTTAAATTTATTTTCTTTAGCAATTTGATTTGTAAGTTCATCATTCAAACAATGAATGCCTTCTATGATTAAAATCTCATCTTCTTCCAATTTTAATGTATTTCCTAAATATTGTTTATGACCTGTTTTAAAATCAAATGTTGGAAGTTTTACTTCTTTTCTATCCAACAAATCGATTAATTGTTGATTGAATAATTTTACATCAATTGCTTCGATGCATTCAAAATCATAATTACCATTTTCATCTTTTGGATTTTGTTCTCTTTCTACAAAATAATTATCCACAGAAATGGTTACTGGTTTTAGTCCTTGAACACGTAATGCCATTCCCAATTTTCCTGCAAAAGTTGTCTTTCCGGAAGAAGTTGGACCAGCAATTAAAATCATTCTCACATTTTTTCTTTGTTTGATTTGATTGGCAATTTCTGCAATTTTCTTTTCATGGATCGCTTCTGAGAGCAAAATTAATTCCTTAATTTTTCCTTCTTTGATTTTTTTGTTTAAACGATAAACAGTATTAATTTTCATTAATTTGTAAATTTCATCGTATTCATCCATCGCAGAAATAATTTTTAAAGATTCTTTATTTTCTTGCACAATCGTATTTTCAGATAATTCAGGATATTCCAATAAAAATCCATTTCGAAATGGCGTTATATCAAAAACTTTGGCAAATCCTGTCGAAATAGGCATAACTCCATAAAAATAATTGTAATAATCTTCACAATAATACAAAGAAACTTTTGATTTTTGGATATCTGTTTGCAGTCTTCCTCTCAAACTGCCTTCTTTTTCATAAAATTCTTTTGCCTCTTCTGGTGTCATTTCAACTTTTCGAATTGGCAAATCTTTTTGCGCAATTTCTTGCATTTTGTTTTTTACTTGCGCAATTTGTTCATTGGTAATTGGCCTATTTTCGATTTGGCAAAACATCGCATTAGACAATTGATAATTGACTGTTAAATAACTTTCTGGGTACAATTCATAAAACGCTTTACTCATCAAATACAATAAACCTCGAATATAAATGATTCTGCCATCTTTTTGTTTCCTTGTTACAAAATCAATTTGCCCTTCTTGCTTGATTTGATGATTCAAAGAAACAATCGAATGATTATATCTTGCTGCAATCACTTCTTTTTTTATTTGATTACCAAAAACTTGCTTGATTGTTTGATTTCCTTCTATTTCATACGTTTCCTTATCCAAAATTATTTTCATCTGTAATTCCTCTCTTTTTCCATTCTAAAAATTAAAATATACTAAAATTCCCCCCATGATACTAAACATAAAACCCAAAATTTTTAGTCCTAATGTTGCTTCATTTTCATCCCCAAAACTAAAATATTGCTTTACAATTAGGCGTGAATCATAAATCATTTTTACGCCAAATACCATTAAAATTATCCCTATTCCTAAACCTATTTTCTCCATTTTTACATCCTCATTTATCTTTTATTTTGCTAACACTTTAGCTCACTTTTCTAATGCTGAACCAATTGATTAATTTTTTCAAAAATGATAGGAAACTGTTTTTTAAAATTAATTGGTTTAAAATCGTTTCCAACCCAAGCATGAATCGTGCTTCCTGTGTTGATAATTTCGTTATTTTCTTGCCTGCACACTTGATATTCAAACACAATTCTAGCTGGAGTCAATTTTGTAATTTCTACTTTTATGCATAACTCATCTTCATATTTTGCTGGTAAATGATATTTGCAATTTAATTCCACAAGTGGTATCATAATTCCCATTTTTTCTAGCTCTGAATATGTCATTCCTATTTTTTTTATGGTTTCTGTTCTAGCAACTTCATACCAAATTGGGTAAACCGAATGATGTACAATTCCCATTTGATCTGTTTCTGCATATCGAACTGTTACTTTTGTTTGTGATATCATTTTTATTTTTCCCTTCGACTTTTTTTATGCTTTGTTTTCCTGCCTATTTTTTTGCTTAAAAATCCTTCTTCTTGCACATCTTGTTTTTCTATTTCTTTTTTTCTTTGTATTTTTGCTGATTTTTGAGCAGTTCCCTGTTCTTGTTTTTTCGAATTATCCTTTTTTTCTTCTTTTAACATGACATCATATTCATACACAAAAATATCTCTTGCCTTAAAATCGCCATTTTCTTCTTGATTTGTAAAATATGAATTTGTGGTAAATTTGGTTTTATTCATCAATACAAATTCCAATCTTTGTGAGTCAATCAAAACTTGGGAAGACAAATTCATTCCAATTGGCAAAGTCTGATTGATATTATCAAAAAACATGATGTTTGAATAATAAAGTAGCGGCATTCCTTCTTTATAATTCAAAACAATTAAATTGTAACCAGCTTGTGAATCTTCTTTAAATTGTTCTAGTTCTTTTTCTACATCCATATTATATAACACAAATTTTTTTTCTTCAATATGTTTGGAAATCGGAACTAATTTATAAAGTGACATATCATAAAATGATTTTATTTTAGGAACAGCTCCTTCTAAATAATTGACCACACTTTGCATTTTCTCAGTAAAATCAAAAACATCAATTTTTTTATTAATATTCATGATGGTAAATTTATTTCGCTCAAGCTCTCTATGGCTTCTGCTTCCTATGTATTTGACTTTATGGTCCATTTTTGGCAAATTTCCAAAAATATCAAAAGCTTCTCCATCAATGACCAAATGCTCTTCTTTGAATGCTTCTTTTAATCCACTCAATTCTTCTTCAAAATCTTTTTTATCAATTTTATTCAAACGAACCATATTCACAAATTTTAATAATTCTGTTTGTGCAATAAATACACTATCTTTTTCTTCATTAGACAATTTTTTTCGTTGTATTTCATCTGCTTGTTGTCCTAATTTTTCAAAATCTGTTTCTAAATCAAAATACTTTCTTACTTCATTTTTATTATCTTGTTTTTCTTTGTATTCCGCCATTTCTAAAGCTAATTTTTCATCTTTGTTGGCAAATTTCCAAAACTCAAATATACTCTTTTTATGTTTATCAATCTCTTCAATATATTGATTCGCATTTCTTACTTTTGAAACCAAATTTTCTACTTTTAATTCCAAAGCTTTTACATCTTGCCTTAGTTTTTGATCCAATTTTTCACCTTTTTCGTGCAACGCATAAATGGTTACTAAATCTTCAATTGTATAAAATTCTTTTAGTTCCATATAGGTTTTGAGTGGTTTTGTATCAACGGTTTCTACTTTGATTTCCTCACGATTTCTTCTGTTTTTGTTTCTACGATTGGTTTTGCTTTTTTCTTTTTTATCTGATTTGAAAAAATATTTTACCTTTCCTAAAAACGTTTTTTTACATTCTAAATAAGTAGAAATCAATTTTTGTTTTTGCAAATACTCATCTTCTTTTTCTTTGGCTTGTTGTTTTAACTCTTCTAACTTTTCTTCTAATTCCACACGAATTTTATTTTGATTTTTGATTTCATAATCTGCTAATAAAAACTCATTTTTGATAAAATTTGTTAAAGTATCAAAGGTTATTTTTACTTTCGACAAATAAAAATTTAGCTCATGATTGCTATCAATTTTGGTGGCAAAACAATATTGTCCTTTAATTTCTGTTTGCAAAATAAACAATGCTTTTAACAATTTATAAAATTTGATTGCCTCTTCTTTAGAATGCAAAACAACTTTATAATGACTTTTTATATTTTTATAAACCAATGTTTGTCCAACAATTTGAAGAGATAACTCATTTTTTCCATGATATACTTCAAAAATTAATGGCCAATTTTTGGTAAATAACCATAAATAATTTTCTAAATCTGCAATTTCACTTTTTTGCAAATACTCCTCACGATAACCAATCCCCTGAATGGGTGCATAAATCCTAGGAAGCTCTCTTTTTTTCCTTTTGTAATAATCCATACGTGCCTTTAAAGCATATAAAAACTCTGAAAATGTATCTTCTTTGGTGCAAACTAACATAAAATATTTGTTTTCTTCTTCTGAGTAATAAATTTGCCATAAATGGTCACGTTTATATTTAACTTTAAATGGCTCATTTTGCAAAAATTCATCTTGTAAATTCTCTATTTTTTCAATTTCTGGAATTGACATATTTCTCACAATTTTAGAAAAAGTTTTGTATAACGCAACTTCTTCTTCATCTCCATCTCGATTCAGAAAGAATTTTAATGGAACTGCTTGTGTATATTTTTTTTGGATGGAATCGCTTCTTAAACAAGGAGTTAGCAAGATTTCAAGTTTGTTAACTGGAATCCATTTATATACCTTCAAATCTTTGTCATGATTCAATCTAGTTGGGTTAAATTTAGGAACTGTTGCTTCTTTGATAAATTTTGGCAATTTTTCTAAATTCAATCCCAAAAATTCAAGATTTTCCTGTAATTCATCATTTTGTGCGTTTTTCAATCTTTCCTCCTCCTTAATTTTAACAATATTTGTCAATAGTATATCATAATTCCAGTTTTAAATCAATTCTTTTTCAAATAAAAAAGAAGAAAAATAAGCAATACAAAAAATGTATTGCTTAAACAATTTTTCCATTTTATTTTTCTGCCAAATATTGCACATAACTTTTAATCAATTTTACCGTATTTTCAATACCCAATTTAGAAGAATCTAGCATCAAATCATAACTTTTTCTATCTCCCCAAATTTGATTGGTATAATAATTATAATAAGCTGCTCTTTCTTTATCTTTTTTGCGCATCATTTTCAAAGCTTTTTTCTCATCTAGCCCTGCAAATTGGGCTTTTCTTTCTATTTTAAATTTCTCATCAGAACTATAAATAAATACACTTAAAACATTTTTTCTATTTTTTAAAATTACATTTGAACATCTTCCAACAATAATGCTATTCCCTTCATCTGCAATTTCTTCTATAATTTTTGCTTGCTCAATAAAATATTTATCATCCTCTGGCAATTCTGTTAAAGAATTCATGCTATCTGAAACAGACATAGAAGCCATTGCCAATGTATACCAAAAACTTTTTTTATGCTTTTCATCATTTTCCTGCAACAAATCAATATTGATATTTCTTTCCTCAGAAACTCTTTTAATTAATTCTGCATCGTATAATTTCATATTCAATTCTTCGGCTAGCCTTTCTCCAATGTATTTTCCACCACTTCCAAACTCTCTTCCAATTGTAATAATCATATTACATAACCTCCTTTTTCATTTTCTTTATTTTTTTGACTTCTAAAATCACTAATGTTATCGCTAACAAAAATGCTAAAAAATCTGCTGTTGGCCCTGCATACAAAGCTCCTTTAAGTCCCAAAAAACGTGGCATAATCAATAAGGCTGGTATTAAAAATCCAATTTGTCTTGAAAGTGATAAAATAGCTGCTTTGACTGGATTTCCAATAGCTTGAAAAAAGATTCCTGATGTGATTTGGAATGAATTTAAAGCAACCAAAGCAATAAAAATACGGAAACACAATTTAGCAAATTCATTATATAACTCATTTTCTTGACCAAATAAACCAATAATAATTTGTGGACATAATTGGAAAATCAATGTTCCCAATACCGTTATTCCCAAACTAACTTTTACAGCAAATGCATAAGTCTTTATTACTCTATCATATTTTTTTGCACCAAAATTAAAACCAATAATTGGTGCAGCACCAGCTGCTAACCCAATTACAACTGAGTTAACAATTTGGTTTACTTTCATCACAATTCCTAGCGCAGACAAAGGAATTTCACTTCCATATTTTGACATGGCTCCATATTTCGTTAAGGTTTGGTTCATCACAATCAATACAACCGTTATCGCAACTTGTGTAATAAAACTTGAGATTCCTAAACTGCAAATTTTTTTGATTGTTTTAACATCCATTTTTAAACTTTCCCTTGTAATAGTAATGGATTTAAATTTTTTCATATATAAAATTGAGAAAATACCTGATACCACTTGTCCAATAATAGTTGCAATCGCAGCACCTTTTACTCCCATATGAAAAACAAATATCGCAATTGGGTCCAAAATGATATTTAAAATAGCTCCAACCAACATAGTTTTCATAGCATAATTAGGTGAACCATCTGCTCGAATAATCGAATTTAGCGCATTGGTAATCATAAAAAATGGCATTCCTAAAACAATATAAAACATATATTCTTTTGCATATTCATATGAACTTTCTGTTACCCCAAATAGTTTCAATAAGCCTTCTTGAAAAACAAGTCCTATGATTAAAGCAAAAACACCTAATATAGCAGATATAATAATCCCATTGCTAACCCCTTTATTAGCACTTTCTTGATCTTTTTTACCAAGACTTAAACTCAAATAGCTTGATGCGCCATCACCTATCATTAGTGAAAACGCCATTGTAACTACTGTAAATGGAAATACAATATTGGTTGCTGCATTTCCTAAATATCCAACTCCTTGTCCAATAAAAATCTGGTCTACAATATTATAAAGTGAACTTACTACCAAAGAAATAATACAAGGAATCGCAAACTTTTTAATTAATTGACTAATTTTTTCTGTTCCTAACGGATTTTCTTGTGTTACTTTTTCTTTTTCTTCTGTTACTACATTTTCTACTTCTTCCATAATTTCCTCCTTTTTTAATTTTCTTGCAAAACATAAATCACATAATTTTGAGTTTGTGCATATAAAGCATAGCCAAACTCTTCCATATTGCCTTTTAATGGCGTATATTGACTAAAAATAATATAATTGCAGTGAGCTTTTTTACAAGTTGATGCTACTTTTTCGACTTCTCCATTTTTCAAATCTTGCAAAATGGCTATATCATCATAATTTTCTGTACTTTTTCTGCCATAATATAATTCAATACTCGCATCGATTTGCCTTATATAAGAAACCAATGTTTCTGGTAACATTACTTTTTTTACCTGTTTTTCATCTTCTGAAATAAGCCTTACAATTTCTACTACTTCATCTGGCAATTTATAAGAATTGTGAACAAGCGCATAATTTTCTGAGCGATAAACACATTTTCCACTTAGTATAATAATCCAAATAAAAGCAAGCGAAATCATCAGTTTTTTCCATCTTGGTCTAATTGGCTCTACGATTTTTGTCATAGTATAAGCCATTCCAATTCCCATTGGTAAAATCCAAAATAATCTTACATACGTCAGTCGTTCTAAACCTTTTATCAAAAACATACCAAGCATTGGATTTAAGATGATACACAATACTAAAATTGGAAAATAAACCAATAATATTTTTTTATCGCTATCGTTTTCTTTTAAGTAAAGATATACCATTGCTACAAAAAATAATGCCAAATACATGCCTGTTCCTTGATAATTCTGAAACGAAAATTGAATGATTTCTAAAATTTCATTTAACATTTGCTTTTCTCCTATTTCAAACAAAAATAAATTAATGCATACACAATACATGGCAAGCAACAAATGGCTGATTTTACAAAATAACTAATTTTTCGATTCTTTATTGCAAACAATAAACTTAGCAGCCCAAGTGTAATAGGAAGAATAATATCTCCCATAGTAGAAGCTAACGCTGCTGAAAACATTAGTAATAAAAGAGCCAACCAATCCTTTTTTTGATTTTGTTTCATCCCATCAAAAAACAACAAAAATGCCAGTGGCACAAAAATGCCTGCAACAAGTGCTTTTCCCTGCCAAACACGTTTAAGGAAAAAAGTAAATTGCGTGTATTCAGAATAATCCCCAAATATGTTAATCACACTAATGAAAATTAAAAATAATGCAACTTGGTCTGGTTTTAATTTTAAAATTTTCTTAGCGATAAAAATATACACCAAATATCCCATAAAAATCAACACCATTGGAAAAACAGTATGAGCAAAAATGGCTGGTTCTATTTGAACCAATTCTCCCATTACTGCTAGGTATAATTGAAATGGGGATAACGCACGTTTGGCTGGAACATTTGTATATTTGGCTCCTGTATAAGCTATATAATCCATTAATGTATTGGTATGAATCGCAGTTGTTGACATGGCAACATATTGTGAATCATCGTTGTTTAGGTACATAAAGGCAAATGGAACATATAGTTGCAAACCAATCAAAACTATGGCAATCACTGATAGTTTCGGTAATGTTTTTAAGTTTTGCCAAAAAACTTTGCTTGCTTTTTGAAAATCTTTTCGATTCAAAAAAATGGATACAATACAAAATAGTACCATTACTGCTGTCCAGGCATACAAAAGAGTCGTAAATTGGCAATGCATAAAAATCATAGGAACTGCCATGATTTGAAATACGGCAAATTCCACCAAATAGCCCATGATAAAAGCAAATAAAAGATTGTTTTTTTCAGAGCCATTGGCTTTTATAAAATACAGACCTAATAAAATTGGCATTAGAATTAAAACCAAAATACATAAAATTATTTTGAAAATCATGTTTCTTTTTCCTTTACTCTTTTTATTTTTTTGAGCATCATTTCAGCAGCAACTTTTATGGTATCTAATAAATATTGGAAGCCATCTGTTTTGTAAAATAATAAAATAATGGCTACACATGATAAAACAACACTTCCCATTCCTTTTAACAAAAATTCAAAGATTGCATTTTCTATTTCTAAAAAGCTAAAACACCAATAACTTCCCATTCCTAAAGTCATTACAATCACAAAATATTTGAAATAATTGATATAATACTCTTTAAGTGGCGCTTTTAAGGTATATTTGTATAAAAAATATGGTTCAATCATTAAATCTACACAAAGATAACTAATAATCGTTCCTAACACAGTTCCTAAAATTCCTATTTTGGTTACCAAGAAAACAGAGACAATTAAATTTACCAAAGCAGTGATAATTGGGCGATATTTATCTTGCCAATATAACCCTAATGCATCTTTAAATGTGATGATAGAAACTCTAATTCCAGCTATGTAAAAACTGATAACAATTGCCATTACGATTTTGATATCTAATAAAAAATCATTTCCTAGCCAAATTTTCATAAAAACATTGGTAACGTTAAACAAACACACACTAATAATACCATAAATAACAAAATTAATAAAATAGATTCTGTCAAATAATTTTTTTAATTTTTCTGGTGATTCCGTAACAGCAAAATTGCCTACACTTGCTGTAATAGCTGTGAATATCTGATTAATAATGGTATTTAAGGAGGTCACAATCATGCTATAATTAGAGTACATGCCAAGTGCTACAACTCCTAAAAATTTAGAAATCACAAGCGAATCTGTTGTTTTTATAATTAAGGCTCCAACTCGGTTGTAAAAGGCAGCTCCAATATCTCTTTTTATTTTTTTCTGGCTATTTTTATCTAGTGGAATTATTTGCTTTTCTTTCAAAAATGGATACATTTTTTCTGCTTTACGTGAAATGGCAATATTTTCGAAAATGGTAAATACAATTTGGCAAACTAAAAATACTAGATAATTTCTGGTAAACCACAATAAAATAATTTGAGATAAATTCACTAAAAAGTAAAATAAATATCGGTAAAATGTTGCAATATATCTTTTTTGATCACAAATCACCAATGATCTTTTATACGAATAAAAATAGGAAACCGCAGAATTTACCACAAATAAAGCATAATACAATTGAATATTCGAAATCGTAGCTGGCATTTCTTTGATGAAATGTGGCAAAAATGGCAATAAAATCATACCAATTATGAATACTAAACTTCCAATGGTTCGATAAGCTATTTTATATAAATTCATAAGGGATTTTATTTTTTGTGTATCGTTTTTAGCCAATGGCTCATATAAACTAAATGTCATTGCAGAACCAATACCAAGTTCTGCAAATGACAAAAAAGTAATAATATCCGTAAATAAACTGTTAAGCCCCAAATATTCAGAATTCAAACACTTAATAAAAACAATTCTAGCAACAAAACTAATGATAACACCAAATATTTGCCCAACATACGCATAAATCAAATTAATGATAGAATTTTCTTTACGCATTCATTTCCTCACTTTCTTTTTTGGTATGAGTTAAAACATTTAATATAATGATATAATATAAGAATTTATGTCTATGTCTTAAAGCTGTTCCTGCATTAAAGGTTCCTATGCTGTATAACGCAATGGATAATGCAATTCCAAATACTAAAAACAGTAAAATCAATCCATTGGTCTTATTTTGTTTCCTTATATGAAACAAGGTATCGATTAAAAATATGATATACAACATACTATCCATCAAAAATACCAACGCATCGGTTAGCCCTCTCCAATCCCATGGTAATGGGGAAAACATAAAATAAAACACTTTCTCCATCGAATATAAAACAAATTGTGCAAAATTATTGACAGTCCTTCCTCCAATATACGCAGAATCTCCTCTAGCTGTTGTTTCAATTGCTTTGGTAATTGGATTGTTTTTTAAAATCATTTGAAACTTAGATTGTTTTTGTGTTTGCTTCATTTCATGCGTTGTTTGTGTTATAGATCCATGTGCTGTATCAACTTGATTTTCTATTTTGTTATTATTTTTTATTTGCCTTGTAAATTTATTAGCTAATACATTTGAAAACATCATATTAATCGCAATAATAATGCATGTTACTACAAAACATTTCATAATATTTTTAAAACTTGCCCCAAACTTTTTTTCTTCCTGCTCATAAAAAGAAAAAATCAAAACATAGCCAACGATTATAAAAATATTTCCAGAATGAAAAGTTGTGGCTAATATAACACTCACAAAACTAATTAATATTGGATAAACCTTTTTGCTTTCTATGTAATCGATACATGTTTTCAGAGAAAATATGATTAAAAATATCATAATGGATTCTCTTAATAAACAAATTGAAAATAAAATTGTAAATGGAAAAAATGCAATCAATATTTCCAAAAATAATTCTACTTTTTGCATTTTAAATTTTCTTGTATTCAATAAATAGAAAAGCAAATAAATAGTTCCCATTCCCAAAAATACATTGATGCTTTGTGCAAAAAATCTTGCATTTCCCATTGCATAATACAAAATGCCAAGTAATTTTGAATACATGCCACCATACAAATATTCCTCTGATTTCAATAGCCCCATATCATTTGCAATTTGGGTTGCCATTTCATCAAATCGGTCAGCATCTCCTGAATTAAATGGAATTCTGTGAATGAATTCATCCACTAATAAAAGTCCTATTCTAGTCAATAATGCTAAAATTAAAATTATTTTTTGTCGTTTGGTCATTTTCTGATTTTTATTCATCAAAAATAAGAATATTACAGTATTTATGCAAACTAACAAAAATTGAGTTATGTTACTTAATCCCCAAAAAGTTTTAACAAGATAGGACAATAAAATTTCTAAAACTATCACAACTGAAAAAATCATATTCTCTCCTAAATTTTCTTAATTTCTTTGGCAGGAATCCCTCCCACAACTGTATTTTTTTCGACAGTCTTTGTTACAACAGAGCCTGCTGCTACCACAACTCTGGAATGGATTGTTACACCTGCTAAAATAACACTTTGACAACCAATCCAAACATCATTCGAAATCACAATTCTATTTTGTTTAACAGGATTATATTTGATTGGCAAATCTGCATTTTCCCAAGTGTGATTCGATGTTATGATACTTGTATTATGTGCAATAGAAACATCCTTTCCAATCTCTAAACCACCACTTGCATCTATATAACAATCTTTATGAATACTAACATTATCTCCTATTCTTAAATTCTCCAAACCTTTCCATTCAATATTCGTTCCTATAAAAACATTTTCTCCCACACTTTTAGCAAGCGTTTTTAGTAAACAATAACGTAGTAAAATCCCAAAAGCAGAATTCCAATTCCTCACAAAATTCAGAAAAAACTTTCTTATCCTTTTTGGAAAAACTCTCATAATTTTTGCCAAACCTTGTATCAGTTTTTTATGTTTCTGAAATTGATTTCTTCCTGTTTTATGTTTCATCTTTTTCTCCTACTTCAAATATTCTTGATACCAATCAATTGCAAGTTCTAAGCCTTGTTTCATACTATACATTGGATTGTAATTTAAGTATTTTTTTGTATTGGAAATATCAGCTAAAGAATGTTTAATATCGCCTGCCCTTTCTGGTCCATAAATTGGTTTTATCTCACTTTTTAGCAAAGTCGCAATTTGGTTATACAACTCATTTAAGGTAGCTCTTTGCCCAAACGCAATATTATATGCTTTTCCACAAGCTTCTTCTTCTGCCAAACAAGCTTTTAAATTGGCTTCTATCACATTTTCAATATAAGTAAAATCTCGACTGGTTTGCCCATCTCCATTGATAACAGGAGCTTCCTTGTCCAAAATCTTTTTGACAAAAATTGGAATTACAGCAGCATAAGTTGAAAATGGATCTTGTCTTTTACCAAATACATTAAAATATCTTAATCCAATTGTTTTCAAACCAAATACTTCAAAATAAAGTTTTGCCAATTCTTCATCCACTTTTTTAGTTAATGCATAAGGTGATAACACATTTCCTTCGTTTCCTTCTTTCTTAGGCAACTCTTTGCTATCTCCATACACAGATGAAGAAGAAGCATATACAAACCTTTTAACTCCATTCTCTGTAGCTGCTTGCATCATATTATGCGTTCCTAAAATATTATTTTGGGTATACAAAGTAGGAAATTTCATAGAACGGGGAACAGACCCCAAAGCTGCTTGATTCAAAACATACGAAACACCTTTACAAGCTTTTCGGCAAGTTTCCAAATCACAAATATCGCCTTCTATGAATTCAAAATTGGGATGGCTCAAAAAAGCCTCTATATTTTCCTTTTTTCCTGTTGAAAAGTTATCCATTCCTCTTACATTGTAACCTAAATTTAAAATCGCTTCTAACAAATTAGAACCAATAAATCCAGCCACTCCTGTAATCAAAAATAGTGACTCTTTTTCAAATTCCAAATGTTTGTAACCTGGTTTTACAAGTTCCATACTTTCAAGCCTCCTTGCTCTAATTCTTTTTTATTTAGCATTGCTTTAATATCAAAAACTAAATTTCGTTCCTCTTTTAGTGCTTCTTTTATTTGCTCTATCGTGATATTTCTGTATTCATCATGCGCAACTGCGAAAACAATTGCATCCGCTTTTTCCACATTTTCTGTTACGATTAAACCATATTCTCTTTGTACTTCTTCTTTTTCCGCATATGAATCTTGAATCATAACATCTACGCCATATTCTTTTAATTCATTTATAATATCCACTACTTTCGAATTTCTGACATCAGCCACATTTTCTTTAAAGGTAATTCCCTTTATCAAAATTTTTGCATTTTTTACTGGAATATCATTTTTAATGAATGTTTTCACAATGCTTTCTGCAATATATTTTCCCATATTGTCATTCATTCTTCTTCCTGCTAAAATTACTTCTGGTCGATATCCCAACTCTTCTGCCTTGAAAGCCAAATAATAAGGATCCACTCCAATACAATGTCCACCAACTAAACCTGGTCTAAAATTCAAGAAATTCCATTTGCTTCCAGCTGCATCTAATACTTCATTTGTATCAATTCCAATTTTATGAAAAATCATAGATAATTCATTCACAAAAGCAATATTAATATCTCTTTGTGAATTTTCAATCACTTTGGCAGCCTCTGCCACTTTGATAGAAGACGCTTTATACACACCTGCTTTTACTGCAATTTCATACACATTTGCCACTTTTTCCAAAGTTTCTTCATCCATACCAGAAACGATTTTTACAATGGATTCAAAACGATGAACTTTATCTCCTGGATTAATTCTTTCTGGCGAATAACCAATTTTAAAATCAATTCCACATGTCAAACCAGATTCTTTTTCCAAAATTGGCTTACAAACATCTTCTGTTACACCTGGATATACTGTTGATTCATACACAACAATCGCGCCCTTTTTCAAATTTTGTCCAACAAATTTGCTCGCTCCAATTACTGGAGTCAAATCTGGATTATGATGTTCATCAATTGGAGTTGGAACCGCAACAATTACAAAATCGCCTTGCTTAATATCTTCTGGATTTGTAGTAAATTGAATTGTTGTTTTCGCCAATTCTTCATTTCCAATTTCATTTGTTACATCAATCCCTTTTTTGTACAATTCTATCTTTTTTTGATTGCAATCAAATCCAATGACTGGTATTTTTTTGGCAAAAGTTGCCGCCAAAGGCAATCCCACATATCCTAACCCAACAACAACCATTTTTCCTTGAAATTCACTCATTTTCTAATCCTCCTTTATTTCTTCTAAATACGAATTTATTACCATTTTTCGATCAAATTCTTGCTCTACTTTTGTTCTTGCTTTTTGCCCCATTTGTATTTTTTCCTGTTCTGACAAATCGATAAAACACTGAACTTTTTGCGTTAAATCTGCTATATTTTTCACTTCAAACACAAATCCAGTTTCTCCTTGATTTATAATTTCTTTGCAACCTGGAATATTTGAAGCAATGATTGGTCTGCCTGTTGCAGCAGCCTCTAACATCACATTTGATGTTCCTTCATGATACGATGGCACAATCAAACAACTTGCCTCTTGAAAAGCTTTATGCATTTCATTTTGATAACCAACATATTCGACTATCTTTTCTTGTGCATATTGGTCTAATAAGTTTTTGGCTTCCTCTTCTTCCGAATCTCCATACACCTTAAAAACCACATTTTCATTTTGAGATTTTATGTATTTTGCCATTTCTAAAAACTCATAAATTCCTTTTTCTTTCATAATTCTGCCAACAAATATAAACTTTAATCCCTTTTTTTCAGGATATTTTTCAAAACAATTTTCCTGCAAATTCACACCTGAACCTGGCACAATTTTCGTTTTCCCAGCAACAATTTGTAATTTTGTAAACAATTCTTGATTGCTTGCATTTTGGAAAAACACACATTTTGCATTTTTTAAGGCAATTTGGTAAAGCTTGACTAAAAATTTTCGCACAAAATTGTCTTTCTGAAAAGCAGTTCCCACACCAGTAATCGTGCAAATATTCGGTATTTTTCTAATTCTTGCCACCATTCCACCATAGATATTAGGTTTAATGGTATACGTTAAAATGATGTCTGGTTTGATTTGTTTGGTGATTTTCCAATACTGCAACATCAATTTGAAATCACGAATTGGATTCATCCCTCTTCTATCTAATTTTGTTGCTATTAACTTAACTCCCAATTCTTCAATTTTTTTGGCATTTTCATGATTAGTTGGTAAGGCTGCATAAACTTCCATGTTTTGACTTAGCAATTCTTGCAATAATTCTTTTCTAAATTTATACAATCCACTCGCATGATTTGCGATAATCAATATTTTTTTCATCTTTGTAAACCTTCTGTTTTTTGTTTTATATTTTTAGCTGGAACTCCAACATACGTGCCTGGCTCTTCTATATCTTTCACAACAGCTGCTCCTACACCAATTATGCAATTACTTGCAATTTGTATATTATTTTTTATCACAGCCACAGCTCCGATATGCGTTTTTTCTCCAACCGTTACTGTTCCACATAACGTTCCATTTGGCGAAACATGTACATAATCTCCGATTTGATTGTCATGTTCTATGATTGCTCCTGTGTTAATAATCGCATTTTTTCCAATTTTAGCATTGGCATTTATGCTGGCATTTGCCATAACAACAGTTCCCTCTTCAATTTCAACTCCCAAACCAATTGTAGCACTTGGATGTATAATAGTAGCATAGTTTAAATCATAAGTTTGAAAAATTTGCTCTCTTACAGAATTGTTTCCTATGGCAATCACAAACTGCAAATCCGGGTCACTTTTTTGCAAATTTTCACATTCTGAAACCTTGCCAAGCACTTCATAATCCTTGATTATTTTCTCACCTTTGATTTTGCCATCATCCAAAAATCCGAAAAACACAATCACCTGATTTTTCAATTATATCAGCAATTACTTTGGCATGCCCTCCAGCACCGATTAGTACTACTTTTTTCTTTTCTTTGTCCTTTTGTGTTTGATTTCCTTGAAATTTTTGCATGGTAACATTTCCTTCTTGAGAAATTCCTTCACGACAAATCACTTTTTTTATGGTTTTAAATATAATTTTTGCATCTTCCGTAAAAGTTACTTTCTGGATATATTTTAAATCTTCTTCAAATCGATTTTCCCAAGAAACATTATTTCTGCCATTAATTTGAGCAAGTCCTGTTAGACCTGGACGAACATCATGTCTGTGTTTTTGTGTTTCATTATAAAGTGGCAAATATTCCACAAGTAGTGGACGTGGGCCAACAAGGCTCATATCACCTTTAACAATATTCCATAATTCTGGCAATTCATCCAAACTTGTACTTCGTAAAAATTTGCCAAATTTTGTCAATCTTATTTCATCTGGAAGTAATTTTCCATTTTCATCTTTTTTATCTGTCATAGTTCTAAATTTGTACAAAGTAAAAATTTTCTCGTTTTTTCCAGGTCTTTTTTGCTTAAAAATAACGGGACTTCCTAATTTAATTTTTACCAAAATAGCAACACTCAAAAAAACTGGTGATAATACAATTAAGCCAAGCGAGCTTAATGTAAAATCCAATAACCTTTTCAGATATTTTTGATACATTTTTTCCCTCCTAAAATAATTTTTTTATTATTTGAATGATTTTTGTCATATCTTCTTTGGTATTTTTGGTATCAGATGGCAAGCAAACACCACAATTAAAAATATCTTCTGCCATACTTCTTTCGTTTTCTTGATGAGTAACAAAATCGTATTGTTCAAAAATTGGTTGCAAATGCATTGGCTTCCAAACATGCCTTGATTCAATATTTTCTTTTTCCAAAGCTTCCATAATGTCAATTGGCTTTACTTTTGAGTTTTCCTTTAAAGTCATAACAGATAGCCAATAATTGCATCTTTGATTTCCTTTTGCTTCATGCATTAAAATATCTTGATTTTTTTCAAATGCTTGCTTATAGGTTTCAAAAATCGCTGTTTTTTGTGCAATTCTTTGCTCCAACACTTTTAATTGCCCTCTTCCAATTCCAGCTAAAACATTGCTCATTCGATAATTATAGCCAATTTCAGAGTGTTGATAATAACGTGCTTTGTCACGTGATTGTGTTGCCCAAAATCTTGCTTTTTCAATGCCTTTTTCATCTTCTGAAACAAGCATTCCACCACCACTTGTTGTAATAATTTTATTTCCATTAAATGAAAATACACCATATTTTCCAAATGTTCCTGTGAATTTCCCTTGATAGGTTGTTCCCAAACTTTCTGCTGCATCTTCTAATACAGGAACCTGATGTTTATTACAAATTTCCATAATCTCATTCATTTTGGCAGCATGACCATACAAATGTACAACAATGACTGCTTTTGGTGTATATTTTTCAAATGCTTTTTCTAGCGCTTTTGGACTGATATTCCACGTCTCTTCTTCACAATCAATAAAAACTGGTGTCGCATTTTGGTAAATAATCGGATTGGCTGTTGCTGAAAAAGTAAGGGTTGGGCAAAAAACAATATCGCCTTTTCCTACACCAAGCGCTTTTAAGCCCAGATGTATCGCAGAAGTTCCTGTCGAAAGTGCTGCTGCATCTTTTATTCTCACATATTTAGCTATTTCTTTTTCAAACTGATTGACATTTTCCCCCAAAGGAGCCACCCAATTTGTGTCAAACGCCTCTTTTACAAATTCTTGCTCAAAACCTTCATCAGACATATGTGGTGAAGCCAAATAAATTCTACTCATATTTTTTCCGCCTTTCTTTAAGATTCACTTGTTTGTGGTTCTTGAAATGTTGGTACAACATTTTTCATCACATTTTTTATTTGTGTTTTATCCATTTCTTGTTTTCCTAATAAATCTTTTAATTGTTCTAATTTATGGTCTATATCTTGCATAGTTATGTGCATTGGTTCTGCCACAAAAATTTTATTATGGCTAGTTTTTTCTAAGCCTTCTTCATTCATCAAAATTTCTTCATATAATTTCTCTCCTGGTCTTAAACCAGTAATTTCAATTTTAATATCTTTTCCTGGAACAAGTCCTGATAATTTGATTAAGCTTTCTGCTAAATCATAAATTTTAACTGGTTCGCCCATATCAAGAACAAAAATTTCTCCACCTTTGGCATAAGTCATTGCTTGCAAAACTAATTCTGTTGCTTCTGGAATGGTCATAAAAAAACGTGTAATTTCTTTGTGTGTTACAGTAACTGGACCGCCTCCGCTCAATTTGCTTCTTGAAAAGTGGCACAACAGAACCATTGCTACCCAAAACATTTCCAAAACGAACCGCTGCATATTCTGTTTTACTTTCTTGATTTTTTGCTTGTATCATCATTTCACACATTCGTTTTGTAGCTCCCATAATATTGGTTGGGTTAACTGCTTTGTCTGTTGAAATTAAAATACATTTTCTAACTTGAAATTCATCACAAGTATTGATAACATGATACGTTCCAAAAATGTTATTTTTAATTGCTTCTAATGGACTATGTTCCATTAAAGGAACATGTTTGTGAGCAGCTGCATGAAAAACCAAATAAGGATGATAGGCTTCAAATACTTCTTGCAAACGCTTTTTATCACGAACGCTGGCAACTACTGCATAAATTTTATTTTGCGGATATTTCTTTTTTAGTTCTAGTTCAATATCGTACAAATTATTCTCATAAATATCGAGTATAACTAATCTTTCTGGGTTATAATGCATAATCTGTCTACAAAGTTCAGAACCAATTGAGCCACCTCCACCAGTTACTAAAATGGTGCGATTCTGAATCAAAGTTTGGATATTTGTATTGTCCAATTTGACAGGCTCTCTTCCTAAAATATCTTCAATTTCAACATCTCTTAAACTTGAAAATATGTCTTTGTTATTAATAATTTCTCGAATGCCTGGCAATACTCTTACTTTGGCTTGTGTTTGCTGGCAAATATTTAAAATTTGTTTTTTATTTTCTGGGTCAATTCTAGCTATGGAAAAGAAAATCAGATCAATTTCATTTTCTTTGCAAACATTCAAAATATCATTTCTATTTCCAATAATTTTTATGCCTGAAACCGAAAAATTCAATCTATTTTTGTTATCATCTATGATTCCTATGATTTCATAATCTTCTTTAAAATTGGTGCTGATTGTTTTAATAATTTCATGAGCAGCATTTCCTGCACCAATAATCAAAAGTCTTTTTTTGCATTCACTTGATTTGGTTATAATTCCTTTGTTGATGATATCATTGATTAACATATATCTTACAACTACACGGTAGGCAATCATCAACATAGCAATTAAAAATCCTGCTAAAATATTCATTTTTACAGTTGCTATGATTGGAATGTGAAACGCTTTTTTGATAATCGACAATAAGATTGCTGAAATCAAACAAATTATCATATAAATCATGTAATCTTTTCCTTCTTCATAACGTATAATATTTTTATGCCTTTTGGTTAAATGAAATATGATTTCGTAAATAGTCATAAAACCAATAGTTGAAAAAATTAACCTTTGAAAATAATTTTTTGAAAAATTGAATATCGAATCTTCTGCCACAACTGTTCCCAAATAATAGGCAAAAATGACACAAAAAAAGTCCATTCCTATCAATAAAACATGTCTAAATTTACTAATTTTCTTTATCTTTTCCAATGGATTTCCCTCTCTTCTATTTTTATAATCGTTTGATTTTTATCTTTTTTTACAATATCTTTACTGTATTCTACAAGTTTTAGCAATTGTTTACAATAATGTTTTGATTGTATCATTATTCTTGTTTTTTTTCAAGAGAATTTATAAAATTTTACACAAAAAAATTGCAAATATTAAATTAAATTTAACATTTGCAATCTATTTCTATAAACCATTTATTCTCCTTCTGTTTTATCTTCTTGTAGCAATTCTAATTGTGATATGAGTAAAGCCTCCATTTTAGCTTTGTACACATTAAATTGTTTTTTCAATTCCTCTGTTTTTCTTCTTACATCAATTTCATCTTTATTGACTTCTTCTACCATTTTTTGTGCTTCTATTTTGGCATCTTCTATAATTTGGTCGGCTTGCTTTTGGGCCATTGTTTTAATATCTTCTGCTGTTGATTGAGCCATCATCAAAGTATTTTGTAAGGTATGTTCTACTGTTTTATAGTGTTCTAATTCTTTTTCTAATCTCTCAACCTTATTTTTATATTCAGCATTTTCCTTATAATATCTTTCATATTCTATGGTAACTTGATCTAAAAAATCATCAACTTCATCTGCATTATAGCCTTTAATTGTCTTTGCGAATCTTTTGTTTTCAATATCCAAAGGTGTTAACATACTTTCGTTCCTCCTATTTTCACATTATTTTATCCAAGAAGTTGAAATTTTTCCCTCTAATTTTTCTTTTGAAAACTGATTTTCTATATCATAATTATAAGGCGCAATCACAAAAATAGAATTTGAAACTTTTTCTATATTTCCATCCAAAGCCTCTACTGCTCCACTTACAACATCCACAATTCTTCTTCCAACTTCTTTGCTCACATATTCTAAATTAATCACAACAGAATTTTTACTTTTCAATTGTGCAATAATATCATTTGCTTGCTCAAAATTAGTTGGCTTTGATATTTGCATTTTAATTTGTTGTGGTTGAGGCATACTAACTACTTTATTCTTTCTTTTGAAAATATTTAAAGTTTCACTTCCGCCTTCTTCCTCTTCATCCGCATAATCATATCCATAATCTATGCTATCATAATCCTCTTCATATTCTTCTTGTGGTTCTTCTCCCCAAAAATAATTCATAAATTTTTTAATTGCTGTTCCTGCCACTTTACAAACCTCCTATTTTTTCTCCTTCGTGTTATAACATATATATAGTATCCAACTTTTTTTTCAAAATGTCAATAGTTTTTTTCCTTTTTTTGCCATTGTAACACAAATTTAATATTTCTGTAATATTTCATCTTTTGTTTGTTACACATTTGTGAATTTAATGTAACAAAATTTCGTCATATACATTCAATTCTTTTTTCTCTTCTAACTCTTTTGTATCATAACCAATTTGCTTTAATTCTTCAGCTGTATAGTTTTCAACAATCGAATACGTATCATTTTGCCTTAACACTTTCACATATATTTTTTCTTTATAACCGCCTTTGCTTCTTTCTATATAGCTTCTATCATTTTCTTCTAAAATTGCTAAATTGCTAACTTTGAGTCCTTCATAACTCCACCAAATTACCTCTACTTGAATTTTTCTAAATGGAATCAATTCCTCAACTTCATCTGTTATCTTAAACACAATCACTCTTTTGTCTTCCTCTTCTTCAGCAATATACTCAATTGTTGCATTCACCTCTTTTTGCGCCATCAAACGAAGTTTGACTTTATCTCCAAGCTTAGCATTTGCTGCTTTTTCTGAATCCATTGGACAGGCAATATAACACATAAAATTGTTAATCACTTTTCCTTTTTCACTACTTGTCGAAATAACCGCACCTAATTTTGCTGATAATCCTTCTAAAAAGGCGGTGCTCAAATAACTAAAATCCGTAATTCCAAGTTTTTCTTCTAGTCCATCCACACGGTAAGACAAAACACCCGATATAGGAGCTAATATGGTTTCTGATTCATTGGTCAATTTTGCTTGTAATGCATTTCTTTGCTCAATCAAAGATTTAACATGAGAATCTGCTGGACTTAAATCACCAGTTATTTTGGTTTTTTTAGAAATGTAAGTATCCAATTCGGATTTTCTATCTTGTATTTCTTCTAATTCATTTAAGCAATACATGGAATTGACTACTTTTTGAATTTGGGTTTCCAGATTCGTAATATCTGTTGAAAAAATCGTTAAACCACTACTTTCTATTTCCGCATTAATTTCATCATCTAAAGAAGCAATTTTGTTTAACATCTCGCCTTCTCCATTGGAATAATAACGAAAAGCTGGTTTATCTTTTGCCACTCTTTGCCCTTCTGCAATCATTTGAACCATTCCATTTTTGTAATTTTGACCTTGCAAAACGCTTTCGTCCCTTAAAATATAACCTTCTGCTCCTTCTTCAAATTTCAAAGAGCCCCTCTCTACAATGCAAATTTGAGATATATTTTTCAATAACTGGATTCCTTTTTTCACAAAAATAGTTAGCAGTAAAACACTCATCATAACAAGAACGATTTTTAATAGATCAAATTTGTTTTTTTCTTCTTTCAAGATTTACTCTTCCCTTTCTATTGCACTTAATATGATTTCCACATTTTTTGCCACACCATCTTCTGCTTTTAGCCATATGGTTTGCTTATTTTTTCGAAACCAAGTTAGTTGCCTTTTGGCATATCTTCTAGTTTCTTGTTTTATTTTTTCGACCATTTCTTCATACGTACACTTTTGTTCTAAATATTCTACAACTTCTTTGTAGCCCAAACCTTGCATAGCTGTTGGAAAATGCTGATATTTTTCCTTTAATTGCTTAACTTCTTCTACCAAACCTTTTTCCACCATTTTGTCTACACGCAAGTTAATTCTCTCATACAACTTTTGGCGTTCCATATCAATTGCAAATACAATAAAATCATATTTTACACCATTTTTCCTAGATATTTTTTCTTGGTCTGTTTTATTTTTTCCAGTTGCACGATAAATTTCTAAAATTCTTATAATGCGTTTTTTATCATTTGGACTAATTTTAGAAATGGCTTGTTCATCGATTTTTTTTGCTTGTTCATATAAATTCTGCAACCCTTCTGGAGTTTTAGCTTGTTTCATTAATTCTTCACGATACGTTTCATCCAATTCCATAACTGGATATTCAATTCCATAAATCAAAGAATCAACATAAAGTCCAGTTCCTCCTGCAACAATTGGGATTTTGCCTTTTTTCAAAATATCAGAAATCGCATTTTGACTATCTGTTTTAAAATCAGAGACTGAATATCTTTTATCTGGTGAAACAAAATCAATCAAATAATGCTTAATTCCTTGCATTTCTTCTTTAGTAACCTTTGCTGTTCCAATATTCATATCTTGGTAAATTTGCATAGAATCACTTGAAATAATCTCGCCTTCTATCTTTTTAGCCAATTCAATCGATAATGCTGTTTTGCCAGAAGCTGTAGGACCAGCAATCACAATCACTTTTGGTTTTTTACCTGGTTTCATTTTATCTCCTTATGTAGCTATTTTCTACTAAATTTTCTTTCCAAATCATATTTGGTCATTTTAATAGCAGTTGGTCTACCATGTGGACAAGTAAACGGATTTGGTAATTTCAACAAAACTTTCATTAAGCTATCGACTTCTTTAACATCTAATTTCATTTTAGCTTTCACAGCAGCTTTACAAGCAACAGTTGCAATAAATTTATCTTCTTTTTCTTGTGTCGCAGTTACTGCTACTGTATCAATTTCATCTAACAATTCCAAAAACAATTGCTTTGTGTTCATATTTTCACACATACTTGGAACAGAAATAATCTTAATTGTATTATCCCCAAATTCATCAAAATCAAAACCTGCTTTGGCAAACATTTCCACATTTTCTTTTGCAATATCCATTTCTTTATTGGTCAACTGCACAATATCTGGCAATAATAAAAATTGAGAATCCTTTTCTTTTTCATTATAATAATTGGCTTTTACTTTTTCATACAAAATTCTTTCATGTGCAGCATGTTGATCAATCATATATAACTCATCATTCATCTCAATAATAATGTACGTAGAAAAAGCAATTCCAATTAATTTATAAGGTGGTATTGATGTATTTTGCCCTACATCAAATAAGCTTTGTGCATACGAAACTTCTTTTATATCAAGCTTTTCCTCTTTTTCCTCTTTTTCTTTTCGATTGGTACTCAAATCAATTCCAAATGCTTTTTTGTACATTTGTTCAAACTCTGGCGTAATTTCTGGGACATCTGTAATAGCTTCTTTTATTTTATTGGTATCAATTAATTCCGTTGCATCTTCTTCTTTCAATTTCACTTCAAATAATTTATCAGCAACAGCGGAAAAAAATTCATCCTTCTTTTTTACTTCTTCTGCCTTATTTTCTTGCTTTTGTTCTAGTTTTGGTTCCAAAATTTCTGTTTTATCTTCTATAACAACCTGCTCCACCACTTGCGCTTCAGATTCTACTTTAGCTTCCTCTTGTTTTTCTGGAATATCTAATACTTCTTTTGTTTCTGATTCTACTTTCTCTTTTTCTTGCAATTTTTCCTTTACTTCTGCCACATCAATTTCTTGTGTATTACTAGATATTCTTGTATTGCCAAATTCGATTACTTTACCTTGCTCATCATATTCTTCCTGCTCCGAAATCGATGTTACTTTTCCTCGATTTCGATAAATATCTTCAATTAAATTTGGTGTTTGTGGTACGATTTTTTCTTCTGCTTTTGCCACCTCAAACTTCTTCTTTGGCGTAATTTGTTTAATCACTGAATTAATCGCGTGAATTCTTTCTTCTACAGACATTCCTTCTTTTATTTCTAATTTAATTTCTTCTTTTGGCTCTTCGTTTTCCTTTTTAGGTAAAACTGGCTGTTCTACATTTTCCACCAATTCTCCTTTTCCAAGACCTGCCTTAATCGCATGATACACAGCTTTAAACACAGTCGTCTCTTCTTGGAAACGAACTTCCAATTTTGCAGGATGCACATTCACATCCAATTTTTGTGGATCCATTTCCACATTCAAAATCACAAATCCAAATTTGCCAATTGGAACCATTCCTTTATACGCTTGGTCAACTGCTGCTGTCAAATTCTTGTCTTTAATATAACGTCCATTGACAAAAAAGATTTGATTTTGCCTATTCGCTCTTGCAATTTCTGGCTTTCCTACAACACCACTTACTTTCATGTCTTCATATTCATACGAAACTTCCATAATGGCATTTGCAATATCTTTCCCATAAATACTATAAATGATATTTTTAAAATCCCCACTTCCATTTGTGTGAAGAATTGTCTTTCCAGAGTTTATCAATTTGATTGAAACATTTTTATTCACCAAAGCAATTCTTTTGACATTGTCTTCAATGTAACCTGCTTCTGTGTAATCTTTTTTCAAAAATTTATAACGAACTGGGGTATTAAAAAACAAACTTTTTACAATAATCGTTGTTCCAACTGGACACCCAACTTCACATTTTTCTAATATTTTTCCACCTTCAACAATAATTTTATGCCCAATTTCTTCTCCTTGTTTTTTAGAAATCATTTCCACATTACTAATGGCTGCAATACTTGCCAAAGCCTCGCCTCGAAATCCCATTGTTGTAACAGTCGTAAGATCAGCTGCTTTTCTAATTTTACTAGTCGCATGACGCTCAAATGCCATTTCCATATCATCTTCTGAAATGCCACATCCATCGTCTGTAATTTTAATAAATGAAATACCACCGTTTTTTATTTCAATTGTTATATTTTTGCTTCCTGCATCAATTGAATTTTCCACCATTTCTTTCACAACTGATGCTGGTCTTTCAATCACTTCTCCAGCTGCAATTTTATTAATTGTTAAATCATCTAATAGAACAATATTCCCCATATTTTTCCCTCTTTTCTATCGTACATTAATTACTCCTTTGGCATTATATCATGAAAAAAAACTTTTGTACATGTTTTTAAAAAAATTTTTTCCATTCGCTTTTCTGTTCTTAAAAGTTCTGATTTTTTCTATTTTTCATATACTATTTCAAGGTGATTATCTTGAATAAAAAACTAAAAATTTTTCTTATTAATAGTGGCATTGTAGCAATTAGTTCCATTCTTTTTAGAGCTTTTGCCATCTTTTTCAACAGCTATATTACGCAAAAAATTGGAAAAGAAATGCTTGGTATTTTCAATCTTGTTATGTCAGTTTATGTATTTGGAATTACACTAGCTAGTTTCGGAATTAACCTTGCTGTGACTCGCTTGGTTTCTGAAGAATTGGCAATTGGAAACAAGGAAGGAATCCGAAAAATTACAAAACGTGCCATTTTTTTCAGTTTTATTTGTGGTATTTTAGCAAGTACTTTATTTTTCCTATTTTCAGACTTTATCCTAAAAAATTGTTTGCATAATAAAGTTCAGAAAAATGTGATTTATGTAATTTGCGCTGCCCTTCCGTTGATTTCTATGTCTTCTGCTATATCTGGTTATTTTGTAGCAATTAGGCGTGTTTATAAATCCACAATTGCCCAATTTTTCGAGCAAATTATCAAAATCTTCATCACAGCCTTTTTCTTAAATTTATTCTTGCCAAATGGGTTAGAATATGCTTGCTTTTCCTTAGTTTTAGGAGATCTCATATCCGAAATCTTTTCTTTTTTATGCAACTATCTATTATATCTTCAAGATGTAAAAAGATACAAAACAACTTACACAGCCACCTACCCAATGGTCTATTATCCCAAAAAAATCTTTACAATTGCAACTCCTGTAGCGTTTACCTCCTTTATTCGTTCGGGACTTTCTACTTTAAAACAAATCATCATTCCACTTAGTTTTGAAAAAGGTAAACTGGATTGCAAAAAAGCGCTTTCCCTTTATGGAGAAATCAATGGAATGGCAATGCCAATCGTAGTATTTCCCAATGTATTATTTAGTTCCATAAGTAGCCTATTAGTTCCAGAATTTGCAACATATCATACACAAAAAAAGCAAAAACAAATCCAAAAAATCACGTATACCGTTTTAAGCATCTCTGTTCTGATTTCTGGACTTGTCAGCCTATTTTTATTTGGATTTGCAGACCAATTAAGCCTTTGGATTTACAAAGACATCAGTATTTCTTATTACATAAAAATTCTATCTCCTATCTCTATTTTTATTTTATTAGATTGCGTGATAGACAATATTTTAAAAGGATTAGATGCCCAAAATGATGTTATGCTAATCAACATTTTAGATTTGCTAATTAACATTTTTTTGATTACTTTTTTAGTTCCCAAATTTGGTATTTGGGGCTACTTACTATCGATGTATTTTAGCGAAATTTTTAATCTCGTTTTAAGCCTTAGAAAACTGCTTTGTATTACTCACTTCAAAGCAAAACCTTAAAACCTTTAGGCAAATTACCGAAAGGTTTTTTCTTGTTTAATTGATAATTTTATAAGAGCCATCTTCTTTTTCTACTAATTTCACATTTGATTTTAAACAAACAATCGGACGAAAACCTAATATGGTAGAAGTGTAACTATCATAACTAGCCGCTCCAGTATAACGCACGCTCATGATATAATTTATAGTAAAACCAGAAGTATAAGCAGACGGTGAAGCAAGCCACATTCCATTTGCTTTGGTTGTTGAATTTAGCACATATTGGCTTTCCGTTGTTCCTAACCCACTGATAGCATTTGCATATGTCGTACTTGTAGCCCATTTTATTTTATACCCTGCTGTACTCTGCGCAGCACTTGCCAAAATTGGCTTATCTGGATGTGTTTTGTTATACGAAGCAACAAACAATTCTATGGTTGGCCCTCCAATTGCATATTCAGCATATTGTGAATTACAAAAATTCGGATTCCACATAGTTGTATCCATCATATAAGCAACACTTTTCATACTGATACTTTTATTGGATGGACTTCTGCTTAAATAGCCTGTTAGCCATTTATATGCCACATGCGTTTTTGATATATCCTCACTTCCTGTATAATCTTGATAAACTGTATTCATCGATAATTTATAACCATTGCCATTTTGATAAATCGAACTTCCATTTCTGCCTTTTGGTACACTACTTTCACTAATATAATTACTAGCTATTAAATAAATATTTTTTTCATCTATATGGAAAATCTGCCAACCACAATCATTTTGGCTTAGAGCATAACCATCCATCATTTTTCCATAACTTGTAATTCCTAAATCTTCTACGGTTTTTATTTTTGCAAATTGATACGTTTCTCCTTTTTTCGTTGTTTTCGTAGAACTCACCTTTCCAACTTCGCAAGAAACAGTTATTGCATCTTTTGTGTAAGAAACTGGAACATAATAACCTTTTTCTTCACCTTGGTTGGAATAATACAAGATTTTATAATTATTTTTCGTAACTCGATTTTGATAAAACAAATTATCTTTAAAATTTGCTTTTTCCAAATCTGTTTCAATATTTATCACAATATCATTTTTCAATTCGTATTTTGCAAAATCTTGTTCTGAAAAATCATATATTCTTCCATCGATTTCAATTGCCCTATTCTCACCAATTGACCACCATTGTTCTTTGGTATAAATAGGAATTTTATCTGGCTCAGTTACCATTTTTTCTGCATATTTGCGTTTTTCTTCTCCTTGTTCATAATATTCATCTTGAACCATTCCTACAGCTTGTGTCTGTGTTTGAGCTCTTTTAGAAGTAATCGAAAAAACACCAATCATAACCACTAAAAAAAATAACATTGCCACCATAACAAATAATGAAACCGACCCTTTTCCATTCTTGATTTTGCTTTTTTTCATACTTTTTACTCCTTTTTTCTGTGCAAATTTTACTTTTTTATTGTATAACTAATTTGAACATTTGTCTATAGTTTCCTTTATTATTTTTCATTTCGATTTGAGAAAAAGGCACTTTTTTATTTTTTACCAAGTTTTTCTTCTGATTTTCCTATTCTTTCTCAAAATATCTTGCAAAATCTTCCAAAATAAGATATAATTTTTATAAAAAGGAGGATTTTATTTATGGAAAACATTGATGTTGCCATCATCATGGGAAGTGATTCTGATTTAGATATTATGAAAGATGCTGCTAAATTTTTAGAAAATATGGGAATTTCTTATGAAATGAAAATTCTTTCTGTTCATAGAACACCAGAAAAAGCAACCCTATACGCAGAAGAATTAAAAAAACGTAATGTAAAAGTAATTATTGGAGGCGCACGGTGGCGCTGCTCATTTACCTGGCGTAATTGCTGCTTTAGTTCCTGTTCCAGTCATTGGTGTTCCAATTTACACAAAAACACTAAATGGAATTGATTCTTTATATTCCATTGTTCAAATGCCTTCTGGAATTCCTGTTGCAACTGTTGCTATTAATGGTGCAAAAAACGCTGCCATTTTAGCAACCACAATTTTAGGAACTTCAGATGAAACAATCAAACAAAAAATCATCGATTACAAAGCTTCTTTAAAAGACGCTGTTTTAGCCAAAGATGAAAAATTACAAACCTTACGGTTATGAAGCATATTTGAAAAATATGTAATTTTCATAAAGGTTAATACTCTTATCCATCTCGCCCAACATCCAAATTGATTTACAAAAAAAGAAAGGAAAAAATTATGATAAAAAAATTAAGTAGTGGAAAAGTTCGTGAAATTTATGAAATTGATGGAGATAAATTATTGCTTGTTGTGTCTGACAGAATCTCTGCTTTTGATTATATTTTGCCTACTCTTGTTCCTAACAAAGGAAAAATTTTAAACCAAATCTCAAAATTCTGGTTCGATTTTGTACAAGACATTGTGCCAAATCATATTATTTCTGTAAATTCAAAAGATTTTCCAGAAGAATTTCAAACCTCTGAATTTCAGCGGACGTTCTATGCTTGTAAAAAAACTAAAAATGCTTCCTGTTGAATGCATTGTAAGAGGTTATATTACAGGTTCTGGTTGGAAAAGTTACCAAGAAACTGGAACTATTTGTGGAATTACGTTACCTAAAGGTTTGCAAGAATCAGAAAAATTGCCAGAACCTATCTTTACACCTTCTACAAAAGCTGAAATTGGTGAACACGATGAAAATATTTCATTCGAAAAAGTCATCGAAATGTTAGGTTTAGAATTGGCCACAAAATTACGTGATAAAACCTTAGCAGTTTATTCAAAATGTGCCGAATATGCCAAAAATAAAGGCATTATCATTGCAGATACCAAATTCGAATTTGGTTTAGATGAAAATGGTGAACTTGTGCTTGCAGATGAAGTTCTAACACCAGATTCTAGTAGATTTTGGTCAGCTGACGATTACACAATTGGTCGTTCTCAAAAAAGTTTTGACAAACAATTTTTGCGTGACTGGATAAAATCAAGTGGCTACAATCCAGAAAGCAAAACTCCCATTCCAGAGGATATTGTTCAAGCAACTATAAACAACTATACAGAAGCCTTTTCTATCATCACAGGTACAAAATTTGAACCATAACCGTATTAAGTCATAGTATCGATTTCAAAAAATAAGGAGAAAATTATGTATCATTTAGTTATTTTCGCCTCTGGTGGCGGAACTACATTACAGGCAATCATTCATGCTATTCAAAATAAAGAATTAGATTGTAACATTGATTTAGTCATCTCAAATTCGCCAAATGCCTATGCTTTAGAACGTGCCAAAAAGGCTGGTATTGAAACTTATGTCATTCAAAATAAAAAACAAAGCGATATCGATTCAGAATTGCAAAATTTACTAAACCATTATGCAATTGATTTAATTGTTTTAGCTGGATATTTAAAGAAAATTGGTCCAAAATTAGTAGACAAATATACGATCATCAATACTCATCCTTCTCTAATTCCTAAATTTTGCGGAAAAGGAATGTATGGCATGAAAGTGCATGAAGCAGTTGTAGAAGCTCATGAAAAAATTAGTGGAGCAACTGTTCATTATGTAAATAATAATTATGATGAAGGAAATATCATTTCTCAAACAACCATTGATGTTTTGCCAAATGACACACCCGATGATGTAGCAGAAAAAGTAAAAGCAGCCGAAAAAATTCAATTGATTCAAGTCCTTCAAAATTTAAGTAAAAAGAAAAAAAGTTGATATTCTAAAAATAGCAAAAGACATTTGTTAAAAAGTAATTTTAGCAAATGTCTTTTTGTTGTTTATTTTTTGGGCTCTAGCCTTTGCTTTCCGCCCATATATTTCCACAAAACCTCTGGAATATCTATACTTCCATCTTGATTATAATGATTTTCTAAAAAGCTAATTAACATCCTTGGTGGTGCAACAACCGTATTATTTAGTGTATGTGGAAAATAATTTTCTTTCTCGCCTTTGACACGAATTCCCAAACGCCTACTTTGCGCATCTGTCAAATTTGAACAACTTCCCACTTCAAAATATTTTTGTTGTCTTGGACTCCATGCTTCCACATCCACACTTTTTGCTTTCAAATCCGCCAAATCTCCGCTACAACATTCTAGGGTTCTGACTGGAATTTCCAAACTTCTAAATAATTCGACAGTAAATTTCCACATTTTATCATACCATTCATAACTTTGTTCAGGCTCACAAACAACAATCATTTCCTGCTTCTCAAATTGATGAATTCGATATACGCCTCTTTCTTCAATGCCATGAGCACCTTTTTCTTTTCGAAAACAAGGAGAATATGAAGTCATCGTATACGGTAATTCTTCTTTTTTCAAAAGTTGTCCTTTGAATTTTCCAATCATAGAATGCTCACTTGTGCCAATCAAATACAAATCTTCTCCCTCAATTTTATACATCATGGCATCCATTTCTTCAAAACTCATTACGCCAGTTACCACATCACTGCGAATCATAAATGGCGGTATGCAATACGTAAACCCTTTCTCAATCATGAAATCACGTGCATACGTAATTATCGCAGAATGAAGCTGTGCAATATCTCCCATCAAATAATAAAAACCATTTCCAGCCACGCGGCGTGCGCTATCTAAATCCAAACCACATAAGCTTTCCATAATTTGGGCATGATACGGAATTTCATATTCTGGTTTTGTTGGCTCACCGTATTTTTGCACTTCGACATTTTCGCTGTCGTCTTTTCCAATCGGCACAGATTCATGCATCATATTGGGAATTTTCATCATAATCTCATTTACTTTTTGGCTATATTCTGTTTCTAATTTCTCATTTTGCTCCAGTTCTTCATTAATAGTATTTACCCTTGTTTTGATTTCTTCTGCTTCTTCCTTTTTCCCTTCACGCATAAAATTTCCGATTTTCTTGCTAAGCGAATTTCTGCTTTGGCGCAATTCGTCTCCTTTTGCAATTAGTTCTCTTGTCTTTTTGTCAAGTTCTATGACTTGATCTACCAAATCCAGTTTGTTCATTTGAAATTTTTTTTGGATGTTTTCTTTAACCGCTTCTGGATTTTCTCTTAAAAATTTGATATCAATCATTTTGTTTCTCCTTTCTGGTTAGGACAGCTCAAAATCGCCCCCCTACTTTTATTTTGTGAAATCCTTTTCTAATTCTTCACATAATTCAAATCTGTGTTTTTGACCTGTGATATTATCTGGTCTTTCTGGAATTTCTTCTAAAAACATTTTTTCACGTCTTACCCAAATATTTGAATCACTTCTGTTATAAATTGGTTTGTAAACAACCATTCTTTCTTTGGTCTCCGAATCCAATGCTACTCCTTCCACAAAATAATAATTTCCTTTAAAATGACGATAAACTTTCCCAATTTTTACTTCTTCCATAATTACCTCCTAAATTTTATGATACAAATCAAAAACGCCTTCATGCAAAATTTGCATAAGGGCGTTTTTACGCGGTACCACCTTAATTTATCACTTTTCCAATTGCTGTAACCTGCAATCACTCGGTTCTAGTTTGCTAGACAAGCGTCCCTTAAAGTAGATTTCATAAAATGTTTGTATCTGCTCGCACCCACCGCAGACTCTCTTTGAAAAACTTTTTTATTACTTAGCTTAAGGTCAAATGCTTTTTTTCTATTATAAAATATTTTCACTTTCCTGTCAAGTATTTTCGTTCCTAACAGAGTTAGAAAGTGTATTTTCAATTTCAGAAACAAACTCTCCTTCTTCCTCTTCTTCTGTATCTTCTTCTACTAGCGCAAAATCAATTTGTCTTGTCATCTTGCTTGCTGAAATCACACAAATTTTTATTTTGTCACCAATTTTGAAAACACGTTTTGTGTGCTCTCCAATCAATTGTTTTTTGTCTTCATCGTAAATATAATATTCCTCTCCCATATGCTCAAAACGAATCAAGCCTTCTACTGTATTTTCAAGTTCTGCAAACATTCCAAATGGCGTAATCGAAGAAATAATTGCCTCAAATTCTTGCCCTATTTTATCTTCCATAAATTCTGCTTTTTTGATACTTTCTGCTTCCCTTTCTGCTTTTGTTGCTCGCATTTCGCACTCAGATGAACTTTGCGCATATTTTTGACTGTCAGCTTCAAATTGAGCTTTTAATTCTTCGCTAGCTTCCATATATTCTGAAATCATGCGGTGAATAAACAAATCTGGATAACGACGAATTGGTGATGTAAAATGGCAATAAAATTTGCTTGCAATCCCAAAATGTCCTTTATTTTGATTTTCATATTTGGCTAATTTTAACGTTCTTAAAATCAAATTAGAAATGACTTTTTCTTCTGGTTTACCTTTGACTTGTTCCAAAACTTTTGAAATTTCCGTTGGATAAACCTTGTCTTGATTGATATGAATTTTATACCCAAAATTCCACAAAAATTTATTTAATTCTTTGACTTTGTCCAAATCTGGCTCTTCATGAACACGATAAATAAATGGAACATTCATCCAATAAAATTTTTCTGCAATGGTTTCATTGGCTGTTAACATAAATTGTTCAATGATTTCATTGGCAAAGGTTGTTTCATATTTTTTGACATTAATGCACTTACCATTTTCATCTAAAACAAGTTTGCTTTCTGGAATATCCAAATTCAAATAACCAGCTTTTAGGCGCCTATTTTTCAAAATGTGTGCCAATTCTTCCATCAATTTAAAATCTGAAATGTACTTTTCATATTTTTTCAGAATTGCTTCATCTGAATTGGTAATAATTTTATTGACATCTGTATAACTCATTCTTTCTGTAACACAAATAACCGATTTATAAACATCCGATGCAACTACTTTTCCATTTTTATCTATTTCCATTAAACAAGAAAGCGCTAATCGATCTTGCCCTGCATTCAAACTGCAAATTCCATTGGAAAGTTCTAGTGGAAGCATTGGAATTACGCGGTCAAACATATAAACACTTGTCCCACGAAAAATCGCTTCATTGTCTAAATTTGAAGCTTTTTTAACATAGTGACTAACATCTGCGATATGAACATCTAGCAAATAATTTCCTTTACTCGATTTGCCGAACCCAAACTGCGTCATCTAAATCTTTAGCATCTTCGCCATCAATTGTGAAAATGTTCCTATTTTCCTTGTGACGTAAATCAATTCTATCTTTTTGACTATTTATTTTTAAATCATTTTGACTAAGTGTTTGCGGAATTTTTCTGGCTTCTTTTAAAACTGGTTCTGGAAATTCGTTTGGTAAGTCAAATTCTTTAAT
>CAOKQM010000007.1 GCA_948470875.1 uncultured Clostridium sp. | reverse complement strand
TAACTATAAGTTTTTTGTACCCCCGGTATAACCGGGGGTTTCTTCTTAAATTAAAAAAATCCCCTGAACTTAAAGTTCAGGGGAAAGTGTTATTGTATAGCTGATTTTAAAATAACTGGTGTCCTATTCTCATATAGTTTATTTTGTATTTTAGCTGAAAACTTTATTTCTTCGTTATTTTGGTAAGTTACATATAAATCTGCTGTAACATTATCTGTTCTTTTATGAATCGTCTTTTCGTCAAAACGATAACTTGAAAACTCTAATTTGTCTCCATTTAGTTGTTTTAAAGTATTTATTAGGTTAGTAAAATCTTCTTTTTTCTTAACTCCAGCTTCCATGTAAATAATTTCTTGATTTTTTTCAAAATACTTTTCTAATCCTTGCTCATCTAAATTTTTTGCCTCTTTATAATATTTCGGAAAAACTTGTGTTACAATATGATACATTGCCTTATAAATGCTTCTCATTGGAACCTTTCCTTCATATTCAGCTATTACTAAATATACTTTTTGAGGAGTAAGAACATCTTCTTTCATTGAATATTCATCTTTAATATATTTTAAATTGCTCTTTGCTACTATCTTTTCTTTACTTAGTACAACTGTACAAATAATCAATAGTAATAGTAATAGCGATAATATCATTATAATGTTTTTAACTTTTGTTTTCATATACCTCTCCTTTACCAACTAAGTCCAGACGGTACTTGACCAGTTCTAACAAATGTTTCTAACTCTTGGTCTGTACATTTTCCATCTAAAATATCATTTGCTATCCTTTCTTGTTCACGCCATCTTTGACTCAGATCTCCAGCAGTAGATCCAATCGAACAACATTTATTAATTACAGCAGCTAATAAATCCTTATCTGACAAATTTCTCCAACTTGGCTCTACTAAACTAGCATTTGTACTATAGCACCACATTGAAAAGATTGTTCCTTGAATCACTTGTGGTCTTTCTTCTATCCATCCATATGTTGCATTAAGTTCATCTTCTGCTGTATGGTTACCGATTTCTGGTAGCAAAATATAAAAATCCTTCTTTAGCAATTTCTGCTTGTAGATTAAAGAAAGCATCTCTATCTCTTTGACAAATTGTTGTAAAAGCAGCCTGTAAGTCTTCTTCACTATTGAAAATTTGTTGTACATTCATTGAAGTAAATGCTTTTAATTCCTTACACAAATCACTATCTAATTCATATGCTCTTTTGCATAATTTATCAACGATATTATTCATGCCTGTATTTAAAAGAGATGTCCATTGAATAATACCTGCTGCCATTTCATTTGAATTCCATGATTTAATTGAAACTTCTTCTGGACCACTTCCAGAAATGTCAATTGCTCCACCTTCTTTTGGTAAGAAATAGAAAAATTCAAAATCAACATCAGTATCACTTTTCTTTACCTCTTGTCCTTCTTCTAAACGTTCGAAGTATTCATCCACATGATCAACAACTTGGTCATCTGTATCACGCATGATAACACGTATATAGTTACCGATTGCAAATTTCTTTTTTTCTGTTTCAACGTTATTGTCTGAACTAGTACCTAAATTATTACCAGTTTTTTTAGAAGTAGTTACCTCAGCCGCAAGCGTTTCCGTATCTTCTTGAGCTTTCTGCTTCTCTTCTTCTGTTAAAACAGTTAGTTTTTTATTCTGGCAAACACGTTTGTCACCATCTTGATATGTCTTTCCAATAACAGCTCCTTCTTTAATGTAAATTCTCTGTTTTGAGCCACTACCTTGTGAAAAAGTATAAACTGCATCTTCTTTGGCTTGTTCTCCAATTTTAAGCGCAAATTCTCGATTGTCATCTAGCAAATTTGGAACTGTGTAGGTTGTCGAATAAGCATTTTGAGGAGCTGGATTATCGTCAGTTGCAGATTCACCAGAAATATACTTAGAAAGTTTTTGAATATATGATTTTTGGCTTTTGCTTTCATTTTGAGGAGGCGCCTCTGGAGTTCCTGCAATGTCTTCGCCAAGAATATCTGAAACATCAAATCCTTCTATATAAATCACGTTATCTGATATACCAGCATTTTTGTATTCTTCCCAAAAATAGTCATATCCTACTTTATCACGTTTTGTTGGTTTTTCGCCTTCTTCTGCTTGATCACCATAAGCCTCATCTAGCCAACCTAAAGCATCATCTTTTGTTAAATAATCCCCATAAATTTCTTTTTTTTCATCATCTTCAACTCTTCCAAATTTATACTTTGCATTATTACCTACTAATTTACGTTCTTTATTTCCTAATGCTCTAATTTTGATGTAGCCAACAATATCTGTTTTTCCTGTTTCTAAATTCTTTCTTTCCGTTGTTCCATATTTCAAAACCTCACCTGTTACTGGTGCTAATACATATTCTGGTTTGGCTTCTTCGTTTTCAGTTGCAGCTATACTACCAGCATAACCTTCAAATTTATTTAACTCTTTTTTTGTGCTTGGATTTTCAATTCTAATAATTTTTCCTGGTCTATTTTTACTGTCCCCTCTGGTAAAATTACTTATATATCCTTCTCTATTAGCAGTTACCCAATGACTAGAACTACCACAATCATAGGTAATAATAGTTCCGTCTTCTTCTATTGAGTAAATAAATTGAACATGTCCACAAGCACCAACTCCACCACCATTATCTCTTACAAAAATATCACCTGGCTGAATTTGAGAGCTACAGTCTTCTCCTGGTCCAACTTCAATAACTTCCCAACCATACATACTGTTCCAATCTTTTGTCATAAAATCTCCTGTACAGTTTTGCCAGCCACCAAAATCTTCATAACCATATTCATATAATATCCAAGATATAAATGAACTACAATCTACCGTACTTCCTCCTGTTATTGGTATTGCTGCTCCAGCATATGTATATTTTCCTGAATCAACAATATATTGCCAACAATTTGTAGCCGTTTCTATTAATGTATCTCCTTTATAACCACTTCCATTTCCTGTTGGTTTATTGGAATGTATTGGATTTTGAGACTTTGGATTCGCTTGATTTCCTTTATTTAAAGTATCTACATCAGCAAATTCTTGTTCAACCAATTCTCCTATATTTTTATAAATCTCAGCTTGTGTCTCTTCTGTTTTTGCATTATAATCTGATGCTGAATGAATTAATGTTCCATAATAATCTTCGCTTTTATCATATCTGGCTTTTGGCCAACCATTGGCTGCATAGCCTGAAATTGGAAACATTAAAACTTCACTTTCTGGTTCTACTAAATCTTCTTTATCAAAGTAATTTAACTCAACAATTAATTCTTTGAAGTCATGGTAAATGTATTCTGCATCTAGTGTGTGCATATTTTGTAACATACTAAATGCACTTAATGAAGAATGCGTAATATTAATTGGACCTGAAATTTCGTCTATGGTGGTTTTATATTCTTTAGAGTCTTGCTTGTTTCCTTCATCATCAATTGGTGTATAATTCACTTCTATGATTTCATTTTTCTTATGTTTTTTCCTAAAATCATCTGGGTCATCTGAGCCAGCCATTTCCTTTGCTTTTTGAATTAATGCTGCTCTTGGACCTGTTCCATCGTATAAATAATAATCATCTAAAAATAGTTTTTTAATCTTTGAATTGGTTTGGCCTCTTACGCCATCTTCTATTTGCTCAACCGAATCATAGCTTGCTTTGTACAAAAATTCTAATCCCAATTCAGTTGCTGTTTGAATCTTTTTAGGTGATTCGTCATTTACAGAAAGGGTTGTCCAAACACCAGCTTTTTTGGATGGACCATAAGCGCTCCAGTTATCTGGTAATGTTTTGGTTTGTGCTTTTTTACCCACTCTAAATTTTTCTACATCACCATTATAATCTGTATACTTGCTATCTTTTTTGCATACTAACTTATATTCCCCATCTGCTTGAGCTTTTTCATAAGTAACACCATCTTGATTCAAACGATACGTTCCTTTGCCTTTTTCCACTTTTTTACATACTAAATAGCCATTCTTTGTTTCCGTAAATTCTGTTTTGTAATCACCATTTTGATAGATATACGCATATAATTCATATTGATTGTTGTCATCTGTTTCATATAATGTCCATCTTTCGCCAGTTTGTTTTTCGTATTCATCATCTGTTGCAACCAAGTTATGTTCTCCTGCTAATTCGGCAGCTGCTTTGGTAAAATATACATCTCTATACCAATGATTTTTTACTTTATTGATGTATGGAAAATAAGCATCTAAACTACTTACTTTAATTTCATTTAATGACTTATAAATCAAGCTAACATATGCTGCACAGCATTCACATGCTTCATCTGCTGTATTATTAGGGTCATCACACCATTTAATTTCACTTTGGTCATTTGTTTTTACTAGCAATGTTACTGTATAAGTAGCTTGTGTATCGTTAATCTTTAATGGACTGACTTTTAACTGAAATCTTGCATCATCATCACCATCGTATGAGCCTCTTATTTCTGAGTTATTATATTCACCTTGTATTGTTAAACTCTTTTTCACTACAATTTGAGTTGCGTCATTTTGATTGCTTCCATTATTTTCACTTGAATCTGGTGGATTTTGATTAGCTGTTTCTTGTGATATTTTTCCATTGACCTTTATTGCATGATTTCCATTAAGAGCTTCACCAAATCCAAAATAGTCATTTAAATTTGTTCTAGCTCCTATCGCCTCATACCAATCTTTTATTTTTTCTTTTAATGTTTCAGAATCCTCCAATCCTGCATTTGTTATTTGATAGTTTGCTTCTCCTGTAGTTGCCTTAATTTCTTTTACGTTTTCTATAAATGTATTTACTTCCTCTTCTAATTCAGAATTTAACACCTCTTCCGTTTTCGCTATATCATACTCTGGAATAAAACATTTGACTGAAATTTGATCATTTTCAAATCCTTCCCACTCAACTTTCATAGTTACAAAATTCTTTCTATCTTCTATGCCAGTACTTAGTGGTGTATAAGTTATCTCTACCTCAGTTTCTGTTGGAGCTGCAAATATTTGTTTTTGTGCTCGCATAGCCGTTGTTGTACTTCCTTCTAAAAATTTTTGCACATCTTGTTCTATTAAGTTTTTATAGCTTTCTAGCCCATTGTTCTCTAAAAGTTCATTTACCTTGTCTATAATTTTTCCTTTTAATTCATCGGCTTTTTCTTCAGTTACCCCAACTACAGTTTCATTTATAATTGGCGTTTCAGAACCTAATTCTTTCCAAACTGGTGGTCCTATACATTTGTATTTATCACTTTCTTTTTTATAACTTTCTATATTGGTTTGTTGAAGTATTTCTAGAGTTTCTGATTTACTTAAACTCCAATTATCTAAAGTATCTGTAACACTATTACCATCTGCAAACCAACTATCATTTATTTCCGTTAATTTACTTCGTAATGTTCTAGTGTTTTCTTTGCCATTTTCTTGAACTGCTGCATCGATTTCTCCACCTTGTGATTTGTATAATAAAATTTCTACATCTGTGTCAAATGAAGTGGCCAATTCATAGCTTAAATCTGGTGCCATGGTAGCAAGATGTACCGATAAAAGGAATTCTAGTGGCATTGAATATCTTCCTGTCCAGCCATCTAATGAATATTCAAATACAGCTGTATTGAACATGCCTCCACCATCTACTTTTAATTTGCCATTGTCCACTTTAACATAACCTTTTTCCCAAAAGTTGCTAAATTCTTCACCAACAACACCAATTCCTTCTTGTCCTCCGTCACCCTTTGAACCATCGTGGTGAATTGAAATTAGACCAGAGCCAAATTCTGCCTCTTTAATCTCACCTCCAAAAACGCTAGACCACATATTTTTAATAGCCTGTCCTGCACCACCAAACCAGGTTTTAAAACTAACGTTTGAATTTTTTACGGTTTGTGCATAATTATCTGATATTAAATAAGCTGTGATGTATTTAAAAGTTGAGTCATTTGAAGCTGCAAAATAACTTGTGTTTAATTCTTTTTGTTTATCTTTTACATATTCATTCCCATATTGGTCTTCTTCTTTTGTTTTCTTTACTATGTAGGCATCTTGTTTGGTAACAAATCCATACCCATAAACATCATATCCCATTTCCTCTAAATACGAAAGTGTGTCTCGAATTTCATCTGCATGAATATTATTTTCTTGACCAACTGTAAGGTTCACACAAAAGTCCCAAAAGGCTTGTGCCACTTTTTGTAATCCTGCCATAATTAAGCCAAGTCCCGTTAATAAAAACACTAATAAACCAACAATCGCAATAAAAATCAGAATAAAAATTCCCACAGTTGCCATAATTTTGGCTAATTTGGCTGCCACTTGCGCAACTTTTCCAGCTTTGGCTGCTGCTTTTGTCAAGTTTCCAGCCATTTTAGTTTTTTGAGCAGCTTTTGCTGTTAACTTTGCTGCTTTTTTTCCACTAGCTTGTACTGCTTTTTCTGCACTTTTTTCTGCTGATTTTGTAGCAATATTTGCTCCTCTATTTAATGTTTGCTGAGCGGCTCTTGCTTTTGCTTCTATTTCTCCTGGTTTTCGCGCAGGATTTTTTCTTGGCTTTCTTGGTTGATTCATTTGTTCTTCATCCATTTTTTATCACCACCTCTATTTAGACTAATTTTTATATTTGATTGGTATACTTACACTAAATTTTGCAATTGCATTTTGGATTTCCTGCTGAATGATTTCACTTGATACACCTTTGGTTCCAGAATAATTTTCCATGACACGAATTGAACCAAAATCTAAACTTTTTGCTTCATCATCATTATCATAAAATTTCTGAAATTTTAAATTAAAAGTTTTACTTTCTTTTGGCTCTAAAATTATGTCTCCCACAGAATCTGTTTTTGTTCTTGTATCTTCTGAATCTAGTTTTAATAAAACTTCTGCTTTTTCTTGCCCGTCTGAAATAACAATGGTATGTTCGGTACGATTTGTGAACTTGACAACATAAGCTTCTAGACTATAATACTTTATTACAGATTTTACATCTACTTTTAAATATTCATTTTCTGAAATATTTTTGATATCTGCATAATCTACAAAATTTCCAACTGTCATTTCAATGGTTCCATCTTTTTGCCTTTTAAAAATCATTTTTTCTTCTGTGAATTGGTAAGTTGTGTTAGTAAGACCAGTTGCTAATAAATCATCTGTATATTTAATTTGATAAATATATGTTTTTCCTTCATTGGAATAATTTTGAATGGCATACTTTTTCTTTGTTGGCATTTTGGTATAAACATATTCCATAAATTCTGTTACATCATTGCTAAAACCATATTCTTGGCAAGTTGGTGACAACATAGAAAAAGCAGCTTGCCAATTGCCATCATTGCAATATCCAACATAAGTTTCAATCATTTCTTCAATTGGTTCGCTCACAAGCTTAGGAACTGAACTTTTGGTATCCATAACTGCTGTATGTGGCTCATAGGTCGTTTGCAATTCTGGTTTTGGCTGATGTGTTTTCAAAAATAAATTGATAAAAAATACAATCATCCACACAGAAAAAATAATAAAAATTATTTTACCATTTTTTCTAAAAAAACGTGCTATTTTCAATCTAATATCTGTAAACATTTGTCTTCTCCTTATTTTTCGTTTTCTATCACACTAAATGACATAACAAAATCATTATAATCATTTTCTTTGATAACAATGTTCATGGGCTTTTTCTCGTTAGGTTTTGCATTTAACACATCGCCTACACGAATCCAAAGAACATACACATCTCCATTTCTTTCTATGTTTTCATGTTCGATATCTGACATTTCAGAAAAGGTTTTTTGAACATATTTGGTGAAATCTTCGAGTGTTGGAAAATACGTATTTTTAAAGTCTTGATACAAAAATCCATACGCTTTTTCATATTCTTCGTTTTCTATCTTTTCTAAAAACTTCCCAAAATAATATTCCATTCTGTCTCTTTCTTCCATCTCTTGTAAAAGCGCTGTGTCTGCCTCTTGTTCCATAACTTCCATTTGTTCTTCTGTTAGTTCTTCTTCTATTTCTTCAGACTGATTTTTGTTATTTTTTGGCATAAAAATTATGGCGAATAAAATAAGAATGAGAATTGTGCCAATTGTTATGTACATTATCTTTTTTTCATTTTTTTTCTTATTTTTCTTCACCATAATTTTTCTCCTTTTGTTTATGAATTTGATTGTCTGCTTCCACCACTTGAGCGACTTGAACGACTGGTTGTTCCAGCGCCATCTACATCTGCTCGTGTATCGGTCTGTGTGTCAAAAGTTCCATCTGGTCTTTGATTTACATTTACTCTTGTATTCATATTTACATTTGCATTTTGGGTTTGTTCAATTACCTTTTCATATTTTTCTACCTTTTTCTCAACTTTTGTACTTAATATATCAACCGTTCCTCCAGCATTTTTCATTTGCTGAATATTGCTGTACAATTTTGCTTCTAATAAATCTCCTGTGTAATCTTTTGTTTTTTGTTGTATTTTACGTTTTTCTGCTGGATCATCAATTTCTAAACCATCGATTAATGCATCCAAATCCATTTTGGCATCTTCTTGGTTAGCATTGTAATTAATATTGGTTACAAATTCCATTGCTTTATCTCTACTACCTATCAATTTGGCAATTTCATTAATCAATTCTCTTTGTTGTTTATTTAGTTCTTTGTAAAGACCAGCATCTCCTTTTGCTTCTATTGAATTCATTTCTTTGCTAATATCAGAAGAACTTTTTCCGGTTACTTCCATGTATTTTTTCATCTTGTCTGTTGCATCATTTGCAACGGTTTTACTGGTTCCAGATAAAGTACCATCTGCTAAACCATAACCCAATTGCCCTGCTGAAATCGCATCTTGCATATCTCCTCCTGTTGCACCATACGCAAAACCACCTAATGCAATAGCTGCTGCTACTTTTGTACTATCTTTGGCACCTGCTAGATACATTTTTCCGATTCTCGAATTGCTGAAATTGCCATACGCTGTTTTGAATCCATGAATCGTTTTTCCTGCTTTTGTATTTCCAAATGAAGTTTCTTTCAAAGCCTGTTTTGCAACATCTTCTTTGACTCCATCTTGGGCATTATTAATTATACTTTGTGCTCGTTGTGCTGTATTAGTTGGTTGCCCATATTTATTCTTTTTAGAAGCCATACGTTTCATTCTGTCATAATTACCTTCTCCATGTTCTGCATCATATGCCTTTCTTGCTTCATCTTCGATTTTTTGATCGTAAGCACCTTCTCCATATTTTGCATCATATTTTCGTTTTGCTTTTGCCTGTTTTTCTGCTTCTGCTTGTTCTTTCATTTGTCTTGCATTTGTTTGCTTCAATTCTTCAAATCTTTGTTGTCCTTCTGCTGAATCTAGATATTGCCTAAATGACATATCTTCTGGACCATTTTCTTTAAATTCTGTTTTCAAATCTCTTCTTGCTTGTTTTTCTACTCTTCTATCAGCTCTAGCTTCTTTAAGTCCTTTAAATCCTCCTGCCGCATTAAATCCAATCACAGCTGTTGCAGCACCTTTACCAAACTCAACAAATCTTCCTCTTGCATTGGCAATTGCTTGACCAGATTCTGCCAATGAGCCCATAGAACTTGCATCAAAGTGGAATATTTTTCTCAAAATCTCCTCTGCTTGTTTCATAAATTTCATAATAATAATGGCTAAAATATAAGCTCCTATACCCAATGGATTTGCGTTTATCATATCTCCAACTGCTCCCATAAAAGCCAAATAGATAATCGCATGAAATGGCTGAATTAGTATATTGTAAGATAATTCTTTTAGCCAATTATTTAAAGCTTGAGCTTTTCCATCTCCCATTTTGTCAATGGAATAAGTAATGCAAATTAGTGGTGAAATCATAATCAAAAAACCAACAGTTATCATACGTTTTAAATACATTAAAAAGAATGAAAAAATTTGTCCTACCATAACTACATATAAAACTGCAGCAAAAATTCCTTCAATTCCTACCGCCCATACAAAACCACTAACTAAATTTAGCATTCCTTTCATTGGGTCATCTTTCATGATACCAGCCATGGATTTAACCAAAGCCATATTTACATTAATGATAAATAAAATAATATAATGCAATAAAAATAATAAAGCAACACTCATAACCCAATTCGTAAGCATTTGTTTGTATTTTGCTTGTTCTTGTCCAGCACTTGATAATGCCATTCTAATTCCTACATAAATTAAAATAACTAATAATATAGCAGCTGAGATTAATCTTAAAATATAATACCATTTAGCAACAGCTCCTCTAAAAGTTTGTGCTAAATCAGAAGCTGTATTTCCAATATTAAAAAAATTAACACTTAAAACATCACTAGCAGCTCCTGAGCCAGTACCTGAAAATATAATTCCTTTTAACGTTGGAACAGCAGGTTTAGTTGCCAGAGTACTATAAAAAGATGACATAATGCCATAAAGAAGCAAACCAAAAACTAGAATTCCTAATTTAACAACTGTTATAATAATTAATGGTAAACCTCCAAAAGCAAATGTTAAACCAGCTAATAATCCATTTCCCAAAACACTTGAAATATCAAATCCCACAGCAAATGCTTTTGTAGTAGTACCAAAAATAATTTCTACTATATTTAGCACAGCAAACAAAATCATTGTTATTTTTAGTAATTTGATTAATTTTCTTTTTGTCTTTGTTTTCATGATTCACCATCCTATCTTTTAATTATTTCCTACTTTATTAATTAAATCTATAACATCTATTGCTGGTCCATGAACTGCTGTTTCAAGATTTTTCATTTTTTTGCTTATTTCTTCATCCTGATTTGGCTTATATTGTCTACTAGTTTGAAAATTTCCATACTCAGAAGTTTTTTCTTGTTTTCTTTGCTTGATTTCTTGATGATACATCATTTCATCAAACGTTTTTTCTTTTCTTTTTTGGGAAGCTTTTTCTCCTACTTTTTCTGCTCGCAAATTTTGCTCTCCAATTTCAGATAACAAAAGTAATAATTTTAATTGTGCCTCATCTTCCATATCAACAGTATCTTCCTCTTCATAAACTGCTGATTCTAATTTATTTTTTGTTTCATTGATTCTTCGATTGGTTTCTCTTTGGATTAATTTTTCTTTTGTCATGCCTTTTTCCGCAGTTAATTTTACAATTGATTTTTTCTTTACTTTTTTTGGTGTGTTATCTACCTTTTGCTTGATTCCTTCTGATAATTCCATTTCTTCTTTTAGTCTGTCTTGTCCTGTTAGTTGACTAATCACATTTGCAGAACTTTTTGAAGTGTTTGACATAATCTTCTCTTTTATTATATCATATATTTCTTGTTTTGTCTCGTCATTTTTCAACATTTTTGTATCTGTTACATTTTTTTCAAGCATATATTCCAAAACGGATTCTTGTACCAATTTATCTTCAATCTGGTTATTGGCTTCAGCCGTTTTAGAATCTTCTTTCGTTAAATCTTCATATACAGTAGAAATTTTTTCCTTTGAGATAATTTTATCCTCTAGCTTAATTTCGCCTTTTTGGATAATTCCTGTATTTTCAAGCATTCCAATAATATATTTTTGGATTTGAAGCTCACTTATGGCATCCAAATTTAACCCGTTTATATCTGTAATTCCTTTTGAAGCACACAATTTTATCATAGAATTTTGAATAAGAGCTGTTTCATTTCTAGCAATTTCTCGTTTAATCCTACTAACTTTTTGCGCTCTTGACAAATCACTTTTTTGGTCAATCTCATCTGCTTTGTGCATAAATTTGTTGACTTGTTCATTGTCTTGTTTTATCTCAACTACATTTTGCCCAATTAAAACTGTGTTTTCTTTTGCCAAAGCATTTCGCAATATCAACTCTTCTTTGGTTTTTCCTTGGACTTCTTGTTCTACATCTCGTTTGTATTTTCCAAATTCCTCACCATAATCTTTCAGCAAATCTTTTGTGCCTATATGAACCCATTCTTTTTTTGCTGCTTTAAATTTGTCTCTTAATTCTTTTTGATACAAACCATCAAATTTTTCTTGTTCCATAAAATCAAGATTGGTTGGACTCACTCTAAATCTCGTTCTTTTTCCTTTTTTGCCATACATGCCTTTTGTGGTAAGTGGAAGCCCTAAACCAACTCCAGAAACGGTCACACCAGCAATCACAATAGGTTTGGTAATAATGGTTGTACCACTCATAATTTTTTTTGCCAAAATCTGATGTTTTTTCATATTTCTTCTGGTCAATTGACTTTGCGCATATTGCATTTGCTTGATTGCCTCTGCTTGAATGGATTTTTGTGTACCATCACTAAATGCTTTAAATTTATAGGATTTGTCTAATTTATAAGCAGGCCTAATTCTCAAATTTCTAATTTTCTTTTTCATTTTTGCCTTTTCAGATAAGCCTTTTGCCAACAATCCTATTCCCAATGGCGCATTTACACCTAGCATTGGCAAACCATAAATTGCAGATAATACACCTACAATAGAAGATTTTAAATCCTTATATTCTTTTTGCAATAACTTCTTTTCTTGTTCAGAAATTCCAAACATTTTATCCCATTTTATACGATTCATAAAACGAGCACTAACACCATCTGTTTTTTTACGCCAAAATGCACCATCTACTCCACCAGCTCTTTTGGTTTTAAGTCTATGATATTTGCCATCTTCTCCTTTTTTTAATTCCATATAATGCATTGGGTTAAAAATATCTGCTATATTGTCCTTAATTGCATCTTTTACCGTTCCACTTGCCATATATTGTTTCAAAAATTCTTCTTGCATTTCTTGCTGATTTTTCCAATATTGTTCTTGTTCTTCATTATTTTTATGTATCTTTTTTTGCATTTGCTCGATTGCTTCTCCATTTTGTTTTATTTCCTCAAGCAATTCCTCATTCTCTTCCCCTTGTTCTTGTAATAACCTTTGTAGCTCTTTTTTTAATTCTTCTTGTTGGTACAATAATCGTGCTTCCTGTCCTGCTAAATCAACTGCCTCATTTTTAATATTTTCCCAGATTTCATCTGATTGTTGCTGGGCACGATATGCTTCATAAGCTTCTCCGCGCTTCTTTTTCTTGCTGCTCTTGTTTTTTTCTCAAATTCTCTTGATATTTTGGGTCATTGGCACGTGCTTCCATCACTTTTCCAAAAGCATATTCTGCTGTTTTTCTAACTGGTAAAGTAACCGCTGCATACGTTCCTTTCATTGCTGTTCTAGCAATTGTTCCTCCAAGCATAGCTTTTCCAAAACTTTTCACATCTTTTTTTACATCTTGAATAGTAGAACGTTCTGTCATGTCACCTGCCAAACTTCCTTTTCCGCCAGCCAATCGAAAAATTTGTCTCAAAATTTTATCTGCTTTTACCATAAAGTTCAATAATATAATTGCAAGTACCACTCCTGATATCGATTCAAGTGATAAAAGAAGTGCTGTAGACATAAATGAAACATAAATAACAGCATGAATTGTTTGAACAGATACATTCATAATATATTCTGAAAGCCAAGTAGAAAATATTTTTGATTTTCCACTCATGACTTTATTAAACGCATAAGATCCAGAAACCACAGGCGCTAGCAAAGTCAAAATAACAATATTGACAATTCTTTTGAAATACATAATCGCAAATCGCCAAGCATAATAAACTAAAACTCCATAAATAATCAAACCTGTAAAACCATCGGTTAGCTTTAAACTATACGCTCTTGTTCTGGCTGATTCATATAAAGTGGTTTCCATTTCAGAAGCCGTTTTTTGCTGATTATCATCTCCATATTCAAATTCTTCTTGTGCAGTCACTTTTTGTTTAACTAAGTCTTGTAGCGATGCTACAATGGCATCATTTACATTCAAAATTGCAATCATAATATAATGAATAGAAAAAACGATAATCATTCCAGCAACCCAGTCCACTAGCATTTGTTTATAAACTGCTTTATCCGAAGCAATCGTGGAAATTGCCATTTTGATACCTACAAAAATCAGCAATACTAACATAAACGCAATGACAATCAATCTCATAATATAATACCATTTCGCAACAGCTTCTCTGATTGATTCTACAACTTTATTTGTGCTACTTTGGTTCTGTTTTTTTTGCGATGTATTACTAGATGTAGCACTTTGATTGGCATTTGAGGAATTCTCATTTTTTCCAGAAGCTGGCTTTTGTTCTTCTGAAACAGTTTCTCCTTTTTGCGTTACAACTGGTTTTTCTGAATCTGGTGCTGAATCATAAGCTCCTGCTGCTAAACGAAAACTGGTTTCTATTTTTGGAATCTCACAAAATGCATACACTTTTACGAAATTCATGCTTATTAAATTGAACAATATAAAAAATACCCATCCGATTTTTAATCTTTTTTTTCTTTCCCTTTTTTTCATACTTTCCTCATTATTTAAAAATATTGGCATCTAAAATTTTGACTCTATTGAATATAATTTTTTCTACATTCACAACATCTTGCGCATATTGGTCCAAGCCATTAATGGCTTGACTAAAATAATTCACAAAATCCATTTCCACGCCTAGTATCGCTGTTAGCAAAATTTCCATAATTTCAATCCAACCAACAATAACCCCCCTTATGCCTAATGTCATAATTCCTAAAATATAATTGGCTAATTCTGATAAGGCTTGCAGCAATTTTTCCCAGAATCCTTTTTCTACAACATATTCGCCTTCTTGTGTTCCTGTATAATAAAATTCTCCATCCTTTAATTTTAATTTGGCATGTGATACACATGAACCTGAAAAAAAGATAAAACTGATGATAAGCATAAATACAACGAATAATTTGTAAAAAATTTTTTTTAAGTTTATCCTCATTTATCACATTCCTCCTTTAATACTGAACACCTATGCTACTCGCATCGTAATACAAAATTCCATTTTCATAAGATTTTATTTTATAATTATGATTTTCGTCTCCTGCTGTAATCACACCTTTTGCTTGATTTTTCAAATCATAATAATAAATTCCTTTTCCTTTTACACTATAGGCAAAACAATACTCATTTAACCAAACATAAGTATCTACATTTTCATTTAGTTCACAATTTACAAAATCTGGATTTTGAGCAATAAAATACACGCTGATAATGGATTGATTTTGACTCATTTTCATATAATAATCGTAAATTTCTCCTCTGTTTTTTGTATCTTCTTTTTCATATTTTTCTCGATATTGCGTACATTTTTCTTTCCACTGAATTTGCTTTTGATAACGCCTTTGTTCTGCTTGATATACATTATCGACTTGCAATTGTGCAACAAATTCTGTATGTTCCAAATATTGATTTAGTTTTTGTTGACCAATGCCAACATTGTTGTATAGCACAATTCCGTCTATGTCATCATAATTTATTTTGATATCCATTCCTTTATTCGGATAAGAAAGAAAAACCGTTTGCTCATCATAAGTATATTCTTCATAATCTGGCCATAAATCTGTTAGCTGATTCATAAATTCTTTGAAAGAATATTTTTCCTCTAAAAATGCATCCACTAACTCAAAAAATGAATCCATTTTCGTCTCTTGGTTATTTTGATAAATTGAAATTTCATCTTTTTCAAAAAACACATATGCCTCTTTTGTTTTATAACCCAAAATCGTTTTTTCTTGATTTTGAAAAGTCGGTTCACCTAATTTATCTACAATTTCTTGTTGATTAGCGCCAACAGCCAAATCATTGATAACCGTATTTTGGTATTTGGGCGTAAAAATCATATGATAAATTTTTCCATCAATAGTTCTTGTTTGAACTCCTTCCTCAAAATAAATATAATAATTTTGAAAAATCGCTTCTCTTGTTCCAAATTCTGTACTACTGCTCCAATCATTTTGTATACACTGAATCAATTCTGGCGCTTGATACGAAGCCTCTGTTATTCTCAAATCTTTATACTTGCTTAAACTCATTTGAGAATCTTTATAAATGAAATAATCTTCCTTTCCATTTATCACAATTTTCTGAATTTTTCCATCACCGCAAAATACTTTAATTTCAATTTTTTCTTCTTTGGTTTCATCTAATAGGCAAAAATTTTTATAATGCAGAAAACTAGCAATTTTTTCAATCACCTCATTATAAAACTTCTCATTGCTTTTTTCTTGTGTATATAAATCATATTTAAAACTTGTGTAAATATCATACAAAAATCCTTCTAAGTCACTATTCTTCACGCTTTTGAATTCACAACCATAATACTCCAAAATATCTTTTATGGATTGAAATTCGCCAGATAAGATGGCTTCTTGCTTTTGCGTTTGTTTGGTATTTAGTGCATGTAAGGCAATTAGAAAAAAAAGCAAAATCAGCATTAAAACCGCAATCATTAGCATGACTGTTTTTTTTAATTTTTTTTGATTTTGCCATTTATCATTTGCCATTTTTTCCTCCTTTTCTTTGTTCATCAACTGGTCTTAAACTTACAACATTCTTTAAATTAAACAAATGTAGTATATATTTCTCCACTTTGGTTAAAGAAAATAAAAATACAGCTGCTACTAAAATGGATTGTTTTGCAATTTCCCCTGCTGTATACATAAACACAAGATAAATCAAAGCATGAATCGGTTGTATCAAAATATTAACTGCCAATTCCGAAAACCATACAGTAAAAGCCTGCGCTTTTCCATCTCCTATTTTATCAATTGGATATGTGATTGTTACGGCTGGTGCAATCAAAATCAAAAATCCAACTGTAATTAATCTTTTCAAATAAAATAGCAAAAATTTGGTTTGTATAAAAATGAGTGCCCAATATATAATAGAATACACCACATAATTCCAGCCTGAAGTCACACACATTAGCGAAAAAATCTTATCAATAATATCTGTTTCAAAACTCATTTGCTGATTGCTATCCAACTCACATCTTATGTCATATATGATATTTCCAAATGTCTTACCTATGTTTAGCATAATCGCAATTATGTATTGCATTAAAAATAATATAACAATTCCTTCGACCCAAGCCATCAGCATTTTTTTATATTTTGCTTTATCTTCTGCTAAGGTTGACAGAGCCATTCGAATTCCAACATAAATTAAAATCACTAAACTTAAAGCAACTGCCAACAATCTTAATATAATAAACCATTTTGCTACATAAGTTTTGATAGAAGATATATCAAAACTTTGGTCTGTTTCCACAATCTCTTCTTCTTCATCTAGTGAACCAGGAGCTTGTCCAGCAGCTGACGAAATTGGTGGGTTTCCTCCTGTAGTTCCAATTTGGCTACCACCACCTAAATAAGAACCTTGACCACCTATTTGGTTAGCTTTATCTTGCGCTATTTTGGCTACTTCTTCAAATATTGCTTGTGCTTTTTGGGCATTTCCCTCTGCTTCTGCTAGTTTTGTCTTCGCATCTTGAACTGCTTTTTTTAAATTTTTATCATTTGTTGCATTTGCTTTGGCTTCTGCCTGTTCTACAACTTCTTTTGCTTCTTCTACCGCTTTTTTGGCTTCTTCAGCAATCATCTTGGTTTCTTCTCTTGCTTTTGCTGCCTCTGCCGCAGTAGCGCTTTCTGCCGCCACTTTTTTGGCTTCTGCTTCTGCTAATTTTTGTTTGGCAATTTCTCCAGCTCCTTTTACTGATTTTCCTGCTTCTGTCGTTACCTCTTGTGCAGCTTCTTTTTCATCATCTCTTTGTTGTTGTAATTGTTTTTGATTTGTAGTAAATGTTTTTTTATGCTTTGTTCCAACTGTATAAGTACCAGTAAAATTAAAATAATCGATATTGAAAGAAGGAATTAAATTAAATGCAGCTTTTTCAATTGAAAAAACTTCTCCTGCAATAATTGCCATTACTCCTTGCAATAACATTGGAAAAACATTAATCACTACTGCTAATACACCAGCAATTGCTCCAAATATACTCCCCAAAAGGTTCCAAACAAAAGTTATTGGATTATCATTTGGGCCTGTTGAAGTTGTTCCATTATTTACAATAGACTCTGATTCCTCTGGTTTAATGGAATCTTCCGTAATGGAATCAGTTCCTTCAAATGGACCTAAATCGTCTGCTGCAAAAATTGGCACATTTCCAAATATTAAATTAATCCATGTTAAAGATATCAAAAACAAAATGAATATCTTTTCTATTATTTTTTTTCCCATGTTTTCCTCATTTTATATTTGTTATTGCTGCCCTTGCCTTGCTTTTTCCATTGCAATTTGTTTGCTCAAATTCGTTTCCACAAATTCTAATTCTTTGCTAGTTGGCTGAATTGCCAAAATTGCTGAATCTCCTCCAACTCGAAGCAATCCTTCTCCTCTGTTACAAGTAATCAAAAATCCTGCTTCTCCTTCACTTAACTTAAAAACTTCTTTCAAATACTCAATTTCTGATTTATCTTGTGCCAAAAATAATTTTGTTTCAGAAGATGTCAAAATAGCTTGCGCTTCTGGCTTTTCATAAAAATCTTGGAATTTTTGCGAAATAACTGCCAAAGAAACATTTCTCTTTCTGGCACGTCTTGCCATCGTGTTTAAGAAATCAACAGCCTCTGGAAGTGGCAACATCATCCACGCTTCATCGACAAGCACTCTTTTTTTAGTTGCTTTTGTTTTATCTTCACTATTTTTCTTTACATATTTTTCCCAAACCCAAGAAAGCAAAATTTGTTGAGCAAGTGGTCTTGCAAATCTTTCTTCCAATTGAGAAATATCCAGATTAATAAAAGGCACACCTTCTAACAACTCAAATGTTGATTGTCCATCAAAATAAGCCATTTGACCATGTTGTTCTCTGACATATTGTTTCATAACTTTTACCAGATAACTATAATGAAAACGATAATCTGGATTTGTGTTTTCTTCTGCTTTTCTGCAAATTCTTCGATACCAAGAACCAATAGTAGGCATTTGTTTTTTTACTTTTCCTAAATAATTTTGAGACATATCAATTTTTCTGCCACCAGTATTTTCATACAAACTTTCAACAGTATCATTAATGCCACGTCCCACATATTCTTCTAAAACAGCTTCTGAAATAATTTGTTTGGTAAGCTCATTTACTTCTTTGCTTCCTGTACTTCCGTCTTGCCATTGTAAGCAATCCTTGAGTTACGTCTTCTACTTTATTTTCAACACTTACAACTGTTCTTTCTTTTCCTGTTATTTCATCTTTTATGGTTTCTGGCTCAATATCAAAAAGATTAATAATTGTTTTTGAAGTTGGGCTAATAACCACATTTACACCGTCCAAGAGATTCTGCCACAACCCCATATTCGCCTTCTGCATCCAATGCTAAACTTTCAATTCCCATCAAAATCGAAGAACGCGCTGTTAATGTTTTTATGGTAACAGATTTACCAGCACCAGATTTTCCAAAAATAATCATATTATAATTTGACAATTTAGAACTAAAATTATCATACAAAATTGGCAAACCAGTTTGTTTATTAAAGCCCAATGGAATTCCATTTTCATGTCCTACTTCAGAATTAAAGAATGGAAACACTGTTGACATTGCTCTTCTATCAAATGTATGCGATTTATTCAATTTATTGTCACAAAATGGAACATTTGACCTAAATGCTTCATCTTGCATAGCCCACGCTGGTTTTAAATCAATCAAATTTTTAGACATTTCATTTGACAACAATTCTGTATAACGATCCAATTCCTCCATGCTATACGCAAATATTGTAGAAATAATGGTAGCACCAAATAATTTGTTAAATCCTGCTGCAATTGCATCTCTTAGTTCTTCTGCTTCCATTCTCTTTTGTGCGATAATTCTTTCTCTATTGATATCTCCCCTATCTGCTGCAACAACCCTTTCAGACTCTAGTTCATTAATGGTTCGGTTCAAGTCTGTTTGTGAGGTTGATTCACTAATTGGATTAATAAAAACAGATACATTGATATCACCAAAAGTATACATTCCTCTCAAAAATTCTGGAAATGTACACATTCTTGGAAGTCCTGCTACAACCATACTTCTAGCATATCTTGTTTTATTTGAAGCAATTTCTATATGATTCGTATGACTTGCATCAATTCCTCCTGGTGCAATCAAATGCTTTAATGTTTTTTCCTCTTTATTAAAAATGCTTTTCTGCTCTTTTTCTCTTGACACTTCTAACTGTTCTAGTTCATTTATATGTTTTTGATTTTTCTTACTTCCAAACATTTCTTTGTCCTCCTTTTTTCTTTAGTCTTTCCTTTTTTCTTGTTTTACTACTTTCCTCTTTGGAGCTTCTGTTTGACCTTCTATTCTATTTCTTTTTGTAGTTTGAGTTGTGGTTTTTCTTTGTCCTTTTGTTTCTACTTTGGTTTCATTTTTCTTTTGTGTAAAACTTTTTTCTACATTTTCTTTAGCTATTTCAAAAACTCTTGGATTTAATTGTTCTTCATATTTATCTAGCAATTGAGAAGCCATTTCTTTAATTTTTCCAGTTTTATTTTTTTCTCTTTCCAAATCTTCCATCTGTTTTTGTTTATCTGCTCTTAAAATACTATCTGTTGCCAAATCAATTGCAGCAATATTGATTTCTTTATCCAATTTTTCTTGTTTCTTTTGTAATACATCTTTTCCTGTACTATACAAAGCATCGTACTGTGCATCTAAAGCCTTTGATAATTGATAAATCTCAGATTCGTCTCGATTATAAGCTATGTATAATAATTCTGCCAATTCTTCAGAATCCAAAATTCGACTCGTTACTTGAGAAGTCGCCAATGCACTCGACACATTTTGACATCTTGTATATAATTCCGAAAAACACATATTTGAAATTTCTTCTTTTGTATAATTTTCTAAATTTCCACCAAGCTCATTTATGAAAAACGAAACAACTACATACGTCCTTTGTTGTAAAATATTTTGATTTGAATTTAAGCGCTCAACATAATCTGTTATTTCCATGCCATATCCTAAAACATTTGATTTTCTTCTTTTCTCAAATTCCAATTTTTCTTGTAAAGCTTTATTATTAGCTTTTTTGGCTTGTGCTAATTTAACATTAATTTTATCAATATCGCTCACTAAAGTATTGACTCTTTCTTTATAGCCTGTAATAATATCCTTCAAATTCAAAGTTCTACTTTGCACATATAACTGAATGGGAAATCTTAATGTATTTAGAAATTGTACAAATCCCTCCTCAACCGCAATTTTTTCTTGCTCTGACATCAAATCATAATTGACACCATTACATTGTAAAATCATGACATATTGTGTTTTATTTTTTCGAATAATCATATTATCCACAATTTCATCAAATTCCATAAAATCAAAAATCGATTCTTGTGTCAAATTTCCTTGAAACCTACCATATTTCTCAATTTTCTTTTCTTCTGTTTTTATCTCTTCTTCTGAATACAAAATGGTTGTTGATTCTTCTGCCTTCTGTTTTTTAGGTTTTATTAAATACAAATACAATAAAACCAACAAAAACATAATGAAAACAATCACACCAATTAAAATTTGTAATACTAAAATAATATCCATTATTTTTCCTCCTTTGTACTTTGATAATAAGTATACATTTTACGGTTTTTTCTGAATTTAAAATAGCGAATCATAATTTCACTAATTGGTTCTCCGCCAATTTTTTTCGTAACTGGAATGCTTACAATGGTAGGAATTTTTACTGCCCCAATGATATAGCCAATTACTGCAAAAACAGCCATAACAATAATTCCTACATTTTTCAAAGCCAATGCAGAAAATAAAAATAAAAACAAACCTCCAATTGCTGCTCCGATTGCTGTTGTAATCAATGATTTTATCGAAAAAATATATAAAATTCTAGTTTCTCCTTTATAATTACGTGGTATATAATACGTTCCCATACCAATTCCTCCTTTGTTTTGTTTAAAAATTAGACACAACACCAATAACTGCTTTCCAAATTCCATATGCTCCAAAAATAACAATTCCCGAAACAACAACACCAATTAATTGCTGTTTTAATGTAGCTTGTTTATCTGGCGAAGAAGTCATATATCTAATTCCCATAAAAGCTACCACACCAACATAAACACCTGCACCAATCATCGTCAAAAATTGTCCTAAGCCTGTAAATTCCCTTATAATTGTTCCTGTTTTAAAATCCGTTGCTTCTGATTCACCTTTTTCTATAAATCCACTTGCTCCTTTATTTATGTCTCCTATATAATCTGTTGCTTCTGATTGGTTGAAATGAACCAAAAATACTACTGCATTCATAATCACAAACACCACTAAAAACTTCTTTATTCTCCTCATCTTTTACCTACCTTATCAATTTACAATATATCATATTTATTATAATCTAAAACCGAACTTTTTTCAACATTTTTCAGACATTTTCTTCATTTGTAACATAAATGTAACAAAAAAGGAGCTATAAAAAATTCTAAATTTTCAAAAAAGAGCGAGAGAAATTTAGGGTGTCGCCCCAAATTTCCCTCGCCATATATTTAAGTTTTTTATCGTCCTTTTGGAATTCTCATTGATTAAAACTATCTCCCACATCCGCTATAATTCCTGCAATATTAACAGAAGCAAATAAAATCACACAACCAATAATAATAGGAACTGCCTGCTTTTTTAAATCTGCCCTTTCTGAAGCAGTTGCCAACATATATTTTATACCAAGTATCGTTATACTCACAACCGAAATACCAGTGCCTGCTACTTGAATTAATTTTATTCCTATATTAATCGCTTTTCCAATCCCTGAAGCTGAACCAGGCTTAGGAGACCTCACACCACCCATGCTAGTCATGATTTCATCTAAGTTTGTGTCAGCATAAGATTGTAGTGGAAGTATACATAAAATCACAAAAGCCATGCAAAAAATCCCAATCATATATTTTTTCATTTTCATTATTTTTCTCCTTTCGTTTAAACATTTAAAGAGTAGCACTAAATCCAATCAGTATTTCGACCAATTTTGTTGCTCCAAAAGCTACAATAACACCAATTACAAAAGCAAGTAATTGTGTTTTTATTCCTGCTTTTTCACTTGGCGCTGCTGACATATATTTAATTCCTAAATACGTTATCATAATAATGGCAATCCCTGCTGCTACAATTCTTACCACAGACAAAATTGGATTAACCACTTTTTGTATTAATGCTGTTCCAGCATTCGCACCTGTACCTGCTGAATTTCCATTAAAATTATTTATCAAACTACTTCCATTTGCAGCCAATACAGGTTGGGTCATACAAAAAATCGCTACCACAATTAAAATTATGGATAAAATCTTTATTGTTTTTTGATTCATTTTTTCCCCCATTTTTCTTTTCTCTTATCTTTTATTATACAGAAAATATTTGCTTTTTTCAACAATTTTCTAAAAAATTTATCTAGTTTTTTAAAATATATCAGAAAAAAGCCACCTTTAAAATTGTACTGACTCCAAAAAGTTAGACAGTATAAATTTTGAAATGACTTTTTAACTCACATTGATTTTATAAAACAAATTCTCAAAAAAAGTTCAAATCTATTCCCGTTTTTGAGACATCTTTTTTATTTTGCTGAAATATTTTCTACCGCAAAATCTGCTAATATTTTTAATAAATTCGTTGCTGCAAACAATACGACTGCTCCCACAATAAAAGCTGTTGCTGATTTTTTAAATTCTGCTTTTTCACTTGGCGCTGCTGACATATATTTGATTGCCACATACGTTAACATAATAGCAGAAACTCCTGTTCCCACAATTCGTATTACATTGATAATTGTTCCCATAATACTTTTTGTACTATTTATTACTGCTGTATCATTTTTTCCTGCGCTTATCAAAGTATCAAAATCTGAAACATCCCAGGCATCTGCATACACAATGGTATGAAGCGCAAAAAATAAAACTAAAAAAGCAATACTAATAATCATTTTTTTCTTTATTTTCATATTTTATCCTCCTTTTAAGTTACTGTAGTTGAAATGGTTGTTGAAATAGTTGCTGAAGCAAAATCTGCAAGTAGCATTAACAATTGGGTTGCTGCAAAAAAAATCACTGCTCCTACAACAAAAGCTGTTGCTGATTTTTTAAATTCTGCTTTTTCATTTGGTGCTGCTGACATATATTTAATTGCTATATAAGTTATCATAATAATTGATATTCCTGTTCCCACAATTCGTATTACATTGATAGCTGTTCCCATAACATCTTGAACAGGCTTTGTTATTGTTTGGTTACCATGAAGTTCATCCAATGTTGATATAGTTGATGAAGGTGACCAAGTAGCATTTGCAATTATTGGAAGAAATCCCATTAAATTAATTAAAAGCATTATGATAGAAATTATTTTCAAACTTTTTTTCATATTCTCTTTCCTTTTCTCTATTTACTAATTAAACCTGCACCTTGTCCAAACTGAATTATAAATCCAATGATATTGGTTCCTACAAAAACGAGTATTGCTCCAAGCCCAAAAATCATTGCACTTTTTTTGAAATCTGCTTTTTCATTTGGTGAGGCCAACATATATTTAATTCCTATATAACTTAACATAAGAATTGAGATACCAGTTCCTACCATTCTAAGCGTTCCAATTCCTGTTCCCATAATTGTTTCAGCCAATTTATCTGCTCGTGAATTTCCAGAACCATCAAACAAAGACACATCATAGGTTGCAAAAGCAGGTTTTGTTATCCATAAAATTGCTAAAACCGTAAATAATATACAGGTTATTAATATTTTTCTTTTTTTATTTCTCATTTTGGTTGTCTACATTAGCCAAAACTAACATAGCTCCTTTCTTTTGATTGTACGGATTAAAAAGCTCTCTTTATTTATATTACACTATATTTTGAATGATTTCAATAGTTTTTTTAATTGTAATGAAAATGTAATATTTTCTCTATTTAGTTCTTTTTTAAAAAGCTCTATATTTTTATAACATAGAGCTTTTCCTAATTCTATATTGAATTTTTAAATTATCCTAAATAAATTTTTGCCATATCAATTACCATACTTACTGAAGCTGGATTGATGTTTGCTTTTGCGAAGTTTTTGATAACTTGTAGAATTCCTGAAGCTGCAAATAACACAACCGCACCAACTACGTAAATCATAATTGATTTTTTAAGTTCTGCTTTTTCGCTTGGCGCAGCAGATACGTATTTAATTGCCATAACAACTAGCATAATAACAGCAACACCCATACCAACAACTTGAATGATATTGATTAAAGTACCAATAAATCCTTGAAATACGGTTGTTGTTTGTGTATCAGTTGAGAAAAAACCATTCTCTGCATCAAATCCACTTGGAGATTTAACTTCACCAATCGCAAATACAGATGTTGATAACATCATTGCTACCATTAACATCATCAACAAAATTGATATTGTTTTCATTACCTTTTTATTCATCATTTCTTCCTCCTTTTATATTTATTAAAATTTTTATAAACATATTCCTATAGTTTAATGATACCACATAAATTTGGATTTGTAAACATTTTTTTACAATTTTTTTCAATTTTTCGTTCTACATTCCTTGCAATTACAGATTTTATTGTATATACTTTAATAAAAAATGTTACCTGGAGGTTTTATTTATGAAAAAAAATAGTGCGAATTTTTGGGTTGTTTTACTATTTATTGCACTTTTTATGTTACTTTTTTTTAATACTCTTTTAACTGAGTTTTCAGCAAGTGATGAAATCTGGAATTTCCAGAACATTTATAAAATGTGGAGTGGCGGCCTTATTTATCAGAATAACAATGTAATTGTTACACCTATTTTTTTCTTATTTGGGCATTTGTTATTTTCCATTTTTGGAGCTAATGTATTGATATTTCGTGTTTACAATACTTGCATTTATTTTTCTAAATATGTTTTGATTTTCTTAATTTTTAGAAAGTTAAAAGACAAAAAAATATTTTGCAGTTTGTATACTTTACTTTTTTTCTTATTAGATTTTAGTTTTGTGAAAAGTGGAGCTAATTACAACACTTTAGCTATTACTTTTTGTTTGCTTGGAATTCTTTGGTTTTTGACACATCATGAAAAAAAATCTTATCATTTTGTGCAAGGTTTGGTTATTTTTCTTGTTTTTTTTAGTAAGCAAACTACTGGTATTTACTATGCTTTTGGGGTTGTTTTATTTGAATTATTGGAAATGGGTTGGTGCAAAAAATTCTTTCAAAATCAAGGCTTAAAACTCTGCACTTTTTTACCTTGCCTTTTCATCTCTCTTGCCATTTTTTACCAAGCAGGAAATTTACTTGCTTTTTGGGATTTGTGCTTTGGTAGTATTTTAGAATTTGGTACTTCAAATCATACTTTTTCTTACAAAAATATTTTTACTTTTGCTTTTATGACTTTTACGATTATTTTTTCTATTTTCATTTTAAGAAAACAAAATATTTTGCCTAAAAGTTCACGCAAAACCATTAAATTTTTGTTAATTTTAGCCATTACCTTATCCTTTAATATGTTTCCACTTGCCAACTTATATCATATGAATATGTCTTTGCTTTTTTATTTATTGCTTTTTCTTTATTTAATTGATTTATTGCTAATTCGTGAATTATTTACCACTAAATCACAATTTTATACCATTTTTCTAATTAGTTTTTTAATCATTTACATTTCCTTTTTTAAATTGGGTTATTTGTATTTTTCAAACATGATTACTTACGAAAATTTTGATAAAAATCATCCATTTTATAATGCACCAATTAGTAGTGAAACAAAACAGAGAATGAATGTTTTGACAAATTACATCTCAAAAAAAGCAACTATCGGTACAAAAGTTGTTGTTTTATCCTATGAAGCAGCCAATTTTATGGTACCGCTTAACCTTAATAACGGTACATTGGACTTGCCACTTCAAGGAAATTTTGGCTATCATGGTATCCAAAAAACAATTGACAAAATTGCTGATATGAAACAAACTGAATTTTTAATTTTCACAAAAGATGAAGATTGTTTTTATCAAGAATCTAAGCAAATTCGTGAATATATTTTAAATCATTTTAAAAAAAATGGTGAAATCTTAAATTATTCTATTTACATAAATAAATAATTTGTGTTATAATGAAAAAGGAAAATACGATTAAATATAGAGGTGAATTCTATGAAACTAAAAAAAAGTAAAAAGAAAGAACAAACCAATCAAACAGATGATTTTGAAATTATTATTGGTGATGATTCTAATTTAACTATTTCAGATGTAGAAAATTATATGGGCGATTTAAGGCCCAAAAAACGTGAAAATACAAAAAAATTGGTAATTCCAAAAAATAAAAAAAAGAATGGATGACAAGGTTATCATCCACTTAAATTTTCTAAAGCTCTGCTGGCTAGTTTTTCGTAGCGTTCTATTTTATCTTTCACCTTTTTTTCTAAAGCAGGCAAAATTCCAAAATTAGCATTCATTGGCTGAAAATTCTCATTTGGTGTCGAAATATAATTTGCTAAAGCACCAATCATTGTATTGCATGAAAAAATTCTTTTTTTATCTAAACAGCAATTGATTCCAGCAACCAAACCTGAACAAATTGATTCAACATAACCTTCTACACCTGTTATTTGACCTGCAAAATAAATTCTTTCATCTTGCTTAAATTGATAAGTAGCATCTAGTAATTTGCTAGAATCAATATAAGTGTTTCTATGCATAACACCATATTTGACAAAATCTGCATTTTCTAATCCAGGAACCTTAGAAAAAACACGTTTTTGTTCTCCAAATTTTAAATTGGTTTGAAAACCAACCATATTAAACAATGTCCCTTCTTCATTATCTTGCCTTAATTGAACAATTGCATATGGTCTTTTCCCAGTTCGTGGATCTGTAAAACCAACTGGTTTCAATGGACCAAATCTAAGTGTATCTTCTCCTCTTTTTGCCATAATTTCAATTGGCATACAACCTTCAAAAATTTCCCTTTTTTCGAAATCGTGTAATACAACGGTTTGCGCATTTATGAGCTCTTGGTAAAAATCCAAATATTCTTCTTGATTCATTGGAAGATTGATATAGGAACTCTCACCTTTTCCATAACGGTCGCCCCAAAAAGCAATTTCCATATTAATTGAAGATTTGTCAATAATCGGAGCAGCAGCATCGTAAAAATGCAAATCATTTTCTCCAATGATTTGGCTAATGTTTTCCGAAAATTTCTCAGAAGTAAGTGGACCTGTTGCAATAATCACTTTTCCTTGTTTGGGAATTTCGGTTATTTCTTTTCTAATTAATTCAATGTTTGGATTTTTTTCAATTTTTTGTGTAACCGCTTTGGAAAATTTGTTCCTGTCAACTGCCAATGCTTGCCCTGCGGGCACACAAACTTCATCTGCAATCTGAATTAACTCACTGCCAAGCCTTCGTAATTCTTCTTTTAACAAACCACATGCATTTGTCAAACGATTGGATTTAAAAGAATTGCTACAAACAATTTCTGCTAAATCTTGATTCGAATGAGCAGGAGAAAACTTTTGTGGTTTCATTTCATATAATTTTACTTGATTGCCTTTTTTAGCAATTTGAAATGCAGCCTCACAACCTGCAAGTCCTGCTCCAATTACTGTAATTTCTTGCATTTTTTTACCTCATCATTTTCTTTATTACAACATCCATGCTTAAACTTTCTTGCGTTTTTTCACGCATATTTTTAAGCATTACACATTTTTTTTCAATTTCTTCTTCCCCAATAATGGCAACATAGGGAATGTTTAATTTATCTGCATATTTTAACTTTGTTTTCATGTCTTTATAAAAATTAGCATACACTTCTGTATTAACTTGATTTTTGCGCAATTGATTGGCAAGTTTTAAAGCAAATTGACTACACTTTTCATCCATTGGAATGACTAAAATTTTAGCAATTGCTTCCTGTTTTTTAGGCAATAAATTCATTTCTTTTAATTGCGCAAATAGCCTTGTAAGCCCAATGGAAACTCCAACTCCTTCGAAATTTCGATTTGTATAATGCTGTGTTAAATTGTCATACCTTCCGCCAGAGCAAACACTTCCTAAATTTCGATAATCATCAAAAAATGTTTCATAAACAGTCCCTGTATAATAATCTAAGCCTCTGGCAATTTTCAAATCAATTTTAAAATTAGCTTCTGGAATCTCAAATTCTTTAACATATTGAACAACTTTTTCAAGCTCTGTTACGCCTTCTAAAAAAGTTTCATTTTCAATATTCATGTTTTTTAATTGTGCAAGTTTTTCATCTGTTGTTCCAGAAATCAAAATAAATTGACAAATTTGTTCAATTTTTTCTGGTGCAATTTTCATATTGTCAAGTTCTTGTTTCATCGCATTTTCACCAATTTTATCGATTTTATCCAAGATTCTCAAAACTTCTACTTTTTGAGTAGAAATTCCTATATCTGTAAAAAATCCATTTAAAATTTTTCGATTATTCATACAAATTGTAAATTTAGCTAAATCTAATGCTTGAAAAGTATGATAAATAATATTGACCATTTCTGCATCATTCATCATATCCAATTTATCTGAAATGACATCTACATCGCATTGATAAAACTCTCTAAATCTACATTTTTGTGGTTTCTCACCACGATACACTTTCCCAATTTGATACCTTTTAAACGGAAAAGCTAGCTCGTTTTGATGAATGGATACATATTTGGCAAAAGGAACAGTTAAATCAAATCGTAAAGATAAATCATTTTCCCCCTTTTCAAAACGATAAATTTGTTTTTCTGTTTCTCCACCTGCTTTGGCAAGCAGAATTTCGGCCAATTCTAGAATTGGCGTATCTAGTGGCAAAAAGCCAAAACTTTCATACGAACTTCTTATGGTATCCACCATTTTATTGAAAATAATTTGGTCATTTGGCAGTAGTTCCACTGTGCCTGCCAATGTTCTTGGTTTTATTTTATCACTCATACTTTTCCTCCTTTTATCTTCCAGTTTGTTTACTTCTTTCATATTCTTCTTTTCGCAATCTTTCTTTTTCCATTTGTATTTTAATTTCATCTTTGTTTCCTTTTGTCAACAATCCATCTTCTGCATACGCCTCTACCAAATCTAATTTTGTTTTGCTATCAATTTGAGTTAAGCACAATAAATCAATTACAAATTTTTCCTTTGCTTTTTCCTCTAGTGATCTGCCTTTGTTTTTCTCAAAATTATATAGGGTATTTAAACATAAATTCAATACATCTAATTTTGATTTTTCTTGCATAGTTTGTGTCAATTCACTCAAATGCCACGCACCGCCATGTTGTATCATATGTCGCAAAATTTTGGTTGATACAATTCTTACTTTTCGTTGTTCGATTTCTTGATTTTTTTCTTCCGATGCTTCTGGTTTTAATGTCTCAAAAATACGAGCTAACTCCAAATCAGTTAAATTTACTACATTTTCTAAAGTTGCTTTTAACTTTTTGTCATTATTTGCAATCGCTTTTATAGCAGGTTCAATTTTCTCTTGTTTTTTCAGTTTGTCCATATGCTCATCTAGTAATCTCAAAATCTCATTATCTGGCAAATGTTTTAAAGTATCTCGAACATTATTTTGTTTCATAATTTCTTCAAAATTATTTTCAACAACCTCTACTTTATGTTCAGGATTTTCCATTATTTCAACAACTTCTTTGATATCAATTTTAGAATTATCTTCCTGTGGACTTAACGTTTCCACAATTAATTTCTCATCTTGTGTTTTAATTAACTTTTTTTGTTTGCGTTTTGCCTTGCATTTTTCAATCATTTGTGTTACTTTATATAAAAAATTATCGAAAACTTTCATATTTTATTTCTCCCTTTTAATGAATTCTATGAAAAAATCCCGCCTTTAAAAATTCTCCAAAATAGCTTCTGAAATCGCTGTCACATATTGCTCCATTTCATTTTTTAGGATTTCCAAATCATTTTTGATATACCCCATTTCAATTTGATAACACTCGATTCCTTGATTAGACTGGTAAAATGGATTTGCCGAATAACTCGTATTTCTTCCATCTACATACGCATTTGTCGCGATTCCGCCAACCTCGCGAATTGTATACAAATACGGCGTATCAAGCGTAATTTTATAAGGTTCATAGCCTTTTTTATTGGCTGTATTCGTATACTCGTTTATCACACTTTGTGTAAAATTCCTCACATACACGCCTTCTCCTTTTTTAAAAGAAGTATTATTAGAATAAGGCAGATTGGTACAAGCTACAATCTTATTTGCCATATTTTGTGCTAACTCTAAATCAGATTTACATGGAGCATAAATTTCTAATCCTTTTAAACCAGAATTTCCATTATTGATATGCAAAGAAAACATATATTTTGCTTTTGCTTGACAGGCAAGTGTAATTCTTCCATTTTCATCATACATATTGGTTAATGTAAAAGAATCTGTATTTTTATCATCTCTTGTCAATTTAATTGACAAGCCTTGCGCTTCTAGCTTTTCCTTTAATAATTTAGCATAATCCAAAGCAATATCTGCTTCTGTATCTTTGCCCACTTTTTCACCAGAATCTTTACCTCCATGACCCGCATCAATTACGATGTCATATACCTCTACTGGTTTTTGAGCTTTCTCAACATCAATCGACAAATACGCATGTTCTTTTCCGTCCAACTTTTTATCCTTAAAATCAATTTTTACTTGATTATTTTCATTTTCTTTTGTCATAGTATAATACTCAATTCCTGCATATTCTGACTGATTTTCTAAAGAATAATATTTCGGATTAACGCTATTATTGGTTTTAACTCTAACTAAAAGCACATATTCTCCCTGTGGCAAATCATCTAATTCTAAACCAGAATTGATTTGTTCTGTGGTTGACAAAATCAGATTTTCGTCTTGTATTTCTCCTTTTAATGGATATGTTTTCTCAAACCCATTTCCATTTGTCAACAGTAATTTAGCACTTTCAAAATTATCTTTGGAAATACCTGCAAGTGACCCAGAAAGGTTAAAACATTTGCCAAACGTAAAAAATTCAGTAACTTTCACTTGTTTTACTTGTATCAAACCAAAAATTTCTTTATCTTTGTCGTGATATGTTTGTTCTTTCCTAGTTGGTGTAAGGGCGAAATATAAACCAATTGCTAGCCCCACTAGGATAAATATTAACATAATAAAGGTAAGAAGTTTTTTAAACATTGTACTCTCCTTTTTCTTAATTTCGTTTATCCTATTTAAAATTCACAATTCTACCTTCTCTATTTTCCTATTAAATCATAACCTTTGCTATCAATAATTTTGCATTCTATAAAATCTCCAATTTGATATGTTCCTGTATTGGGAACATAAATTATGCCATCTTCATCTGGGATATCCATATAACTTCTTGCCATAAAATATTTTCCATCTTCCGTTATGCCATCGATTAAAGCAGTGTATGTATTCCCAATTTTTTGTTGCAATTTTGCTTTGGAAATTTTTTCTTGTTCTTGCATGATTTGATTCCAACGTTTTTGTTTAGTTTTATGATGAATTTGGTCATTTAGTTTACTAGCAGGTGTTCCTTCTTCTTTGGAATATTGGAAAACACCTAATTTGTCGAATTGAGTTGTTTTTATAAATTCATATAATTGTGCGAAATCTTCTTCACTTTCCCCTGGAAAACCAACAATCATAGTAGTTCTGATAATGACATCTGGTATTTGAGCTTTGATTTTATGAATTGTATTTTGAATGGATTTGGAGTTACTGTTTCGGTTCATTCTTTTTAGGATTTTGTCTGAAAAATGTTGAAGTGGGATGTCAAAATAATGGCAAATTTTGTCGTTTTCTTTTACGACTTGGATTAATTCGTCTGTGATGCTTTCTGGATAGGCGTATAAGAATCGAATCCAGCGGGGGCCGTCTAACTGGCAGAGCTTCTCAAGAAGCTCTGCCAGTTTTGGCTCGCCGTACAAATCGATTCCGTATTTTGTGGTGTCTTGCGCAATCACAATGAGCTCTTGGTAGCCTAAGTCGGCGAGCCTCTGCGCTTCGCGCAAGACGGCCCCCATCGGCCTACTCACATATTCTCCACGAATGCTTGGTATCGCACAATATGTACAATGATTACTACAACCTTCTGCAATCTTCAAATAAGCTGTCTTATTTCCTGTTGCCACCACTCGTTCCATATAATCCAACACATTTTTCGATTTTTCTTTATGCCCCAACAAATCCTGAATCTTGCTCCACATTTGGTCATACTCATCTACTGATAAAAACAAATCCACTTCTGGTAATGCCTTCTCTAATTCTTTTTTATATCTCTTAACTAAACAACCTGTTACAACCAAATACTTACATTTTCCATGTTTTTTAAATTCTGCCATTTCCAATATTGTATTAATTGCCTCTTCTTTAGCACTTTGAATAAATCCACATGTATTGACTACAATTATTTGGGCTTCTTGTGGCTGATTTACAATTTCAAACTTTTCTTTTTGAAACATCCCTACAAACATTTCGGTATCCACTAAATTTTTACTACATCCTAACGATACAAATCCTACTTTCATTTTTTCTCCTATTTCTAATTGTACTGATTCATCGCATAATTGATATCATTTTTTATGATTTCTATGACTGCTTTTTGAGCTAATTCTACTCCTTTTTCCAAAGGCTCTTTTGCTTCTTCTGGAATTGCTCCAATAACGTATTCTATCATATTTTCATGTTCTTTTGGTTTCCCAATTCCGACTCTAATTCTTGGAAAATTTTCTGTGTTTAAAAAATGAACTACTGATTTCATCCCGTTGTGTCCACCAGGAGACCCATTTTTTCGAATTCTAATTTTTCCTGGTTCTATGTCGATATCATCATAAATAACGATGATTTTGTCAAGTTCTATTTTGTAAAACTTAGCAAATTGTAAAACGGCTTCACCACTAGCGTTCATAAAGGTTTGCGGTTTTACTAAAAGGACTTTTTTTCCTTCTATGATACAATTTTCATATTGACTATTAAATTTTTTTCTACCAATTTGCGTTTCGTATTTTTTAGCTAATTGATTTATGACATGAAATCCCATATTATGTCTTGTGTTGTCATAATCGGATTCTGGATTTCCTAACCCTACAATCAAATACATTTTTTCCTCCGTTTTATTAAAATTCTATATAATTATAACCACAAGTGCGCAATAATCGATTCATGATTGCTATTCCAATTCCTTGTTTTGGTACTCCTTCGATGATTATTTTGTATGCTTCTAACTGGTCTGCTTTGCGCAATAATGTATAAAGGTTTTTAGCAATTTGTTCTAAGTTGTTTTTGCTTCCTAAACTGATAAATTGGTTTTGTGGCACTTTAATTTTTTCTTTGTGTTCTTCAAATCCTAGTACTACTACTTTTCCTTGATAAGCTTCTATTTTTTTATTAACTTCCATTAATAAACGTTTTTCATCTTGGCTGTAAAGCAAAATCGCTGGTGTTTTGGGCGCATAATGTTTATGTTTTAGTCCTGGACTTTCTACTTTTTCGTTTTCTTTTACTGGCGTAAAAATTCCGTTTGCAAATTCTACTTTTCCTGTGACTTTTTTAATTTGTTCTGGTGTGATTTTCCCAGGGCGCAAAATATAGGGGGTTTCATTAATTACTTTTACAACTGTTGATTCTAAACCGATTTGTGTTTCTCCTCCATCTATAATTGCATGTACTTTTGGAGCTAATTCTTTTTGTATGTCTTCTATGGTTGTTCCACTTGGTTTACCTGAAATATTGGCGCTTGGTGCTGCAATAGGAACTTTCGAATTTGCTATTATTTGCTTAGCAATTGCGTGTTTTGGCATTCTAACTGCTACTGTGTCTAATCCACCAGACACGATATCTGGTATTTTGGCATTCTTTTTTAGAATCAATGTAAATGGTCCTGGCATAAATTCATGGATTAGTTTTTGTTCTATTTTTGTGATATTTTGTGTGATTTTCGTAATTTCTAGATGGTCTGCTACATGCACAATTAGCGGATTGTCTGCTGGTCTACCTTTTGCTGTGAAGATTTTTTGAACTGCTTTTTCGTCAAATGCATTAGCGCCAATTCCATAAACTGTTTCTGTAGGAAAAATTACGATTTCACCTTTTTTTATATATTCACATACTTCTATTAATTCTTTTTTAGGAATTGTTTTTTTCCAATTATAATATTTCATTGCTTTTTCCTCGTGCTGGTATTATATCACTTTTATAAGATTATGTCAATTTTTTTATAGATTGCATTTTTGTGTTTTAATTAATGGAAAGAAAAATATCGAAATTTGTGAAATAAAATACTTTTTGCACAAATTCCGATATCATCTTTTTATGTTTTGATTATTTTTTTTCTGTTTTTTTAGTTGTCTTTTTTTCTTCTTTTTCATCTTTTGCTTCATCTGCTTTTTTGGTAGATGATTTTTTAGTTGTTGTTTTTTTAGCTGTTTTCTTTTCTTCTTTTTTCTCGTGATCATGTCCACAATCACATGTTTCCGTTTTTGGAACAACTTCTTTTACTTTGGCATTTTCAATGATGTAATCAATTGATTTTTCTGATCTGATACTTGCTTCAATATTTTTCTTTAATTCCTCATTTGCTGTTAATTCTTCTTCTTTTCTACCATATGCTGTTGCTAATTCTTTGATTTTTTCTGCCATTTCTTTTTCGTCTACTTCAATTTTAGCCTCTTTTGAAACCGCTTCTAAAACTAATCTCATTTTTATCGATTCTTTGGCTGGTTCTTCATTTTCTTTTCTGTAATCTTCCATTGTTTTTCCAAGCATTGGTAAATACTGTTCTAAACTAATTCCTTGATAAGCTAGTCGATTATTCATATCTTGTATAATACCATCAATTTCTGCTTCTATCATTCCTGATGGAATTTCCATTTCTGAGCTTTCTGCAACTGCTTTTACTGCTGATTCTTGCAATTCATTTTTAGAACGCAATTCATTTTGTTCTTCTTTTTTCTTTTTAATATCTGCTTTTAATTCTTCTAATGTGTCAAATTCACTGACATCTTTTGCAAATTCATCATCGATTTTTGGCAATTCTTTAGCTTTAATTTCATGAACTTTTACTTTGAAAACAGCGTCTTTTCCAGCCAATTCTTTTGAGAAATATTCTTCTGGAAATGTTACATTAATATCTTTTTCTTCTTCTGTTTTCATACCAACTACTTGAGTTTCAAATCCTGGAATAAATGTGTTGCTTCCTAATTTTAATTCATGATTTTGAGCTTTTCCACCTTCAAATTCTTCTCCATCAACAGAACCACAAAAATCAATTACAACTGTATCATCCAAAGCTGCTGCTCGATCGGTTATTGTTATCATTCTTGCATTTCGATCTGCCATATGCTCTAATTCATGTTCAATATCACATTCTGTGACTTCATATTTATTTTTTTCTAAAGCAATTCCTTTATATTTTCCAAGTTTTACTTCTGGTTTTGTTTGTACCATAGCTGTGAAAATCAAGTCTTTTCCTTTTTCCATTTGAACAATATCAATTTCAGGACGACTTACCACTTCTAATTTTTCTTCTTTGATTGCGTTTTCATATATATCTGGTACAATTTCATTAAAGGTATCTTCATAAAAAATTTGTGCTCCATAGAATTTTTCTACCATATTCATTGGAACTTTTCCTTTTCTGAAGCCTGGTATTGTGAAATATTTTGCATTTTTCTTATAAACTGTTTTCATACCTTCTTCAAATATTTTTGCTTCAATTGTAAATTCTAATTTTAATTCATTTTTGTTATCTGTCTTTTCAACTTTAACACTCATTTTATTTCCTCCAAAACTTTTTTATTTCCTATAGCTTAGCTATTATATCACAAATTTTACAAAAATCAAGTGTTTTTGCAAAATTCCTTTCTATCCTGCTATTTTTCCGTTTTAACTTAACTAAAATATTCAATGCTTCAATTGGGGTTAGTTCATTTAAGTCGATTTTGTCAAGTTCATGTGCCAGGTCTGCAAATTGCAGATTATACAAGTCCATTTGACCTTCTACTTGTTTTTCTTCTTTAGTTTCTTTGATTTTGACGCCTGCTTTTTCTAATGAGTTTAAAATTTTATTTGCCCTTTTTACAACATCATTTGGAACGCCTGCTAGTTTAGCAACATGAATTCCATAACTTTCATCTGTGCCACCTTCCATAATTTTTCTTAGGAAAATGATATCTTCTCCTTTTTCTTTAACAGCAACTGAATAATTTTTTATGCCTGCTATTTTTTCTTCTAATTGAACCAATTCATGATAATGTGTGGCAAATAAAGTTTTACATCCAATTTTGGTGGCGATATATTCTGCTACCGCCCATGCGATTGAAACGCCATCATAGGTTGAGGTTCCACGCCCAATTTCATCCAAAACAACTAAACTGTTTGGTGTTGCATCTTTTAAAATATTGGCAACTTCAGACATTTCCACCATAAATGTACTTTGTCCCATACTTAAATCATCGGATGCTCCTACTCTTGTAAAAATTTTGTCGACAACGCCTATTTGTGCCTTGCTTGCAGGAATAAAACTGCCAATTTGAGCCATCAAACAAATTAAAGCAACTTGACGCATATAGGTTGATTTTCCTGCCATATTAGGGCCTGTAATAATGGCTACTTTGTTATTTTGAATATCTAATTTGGTATCATTTGGCACAAAACTTCCACAGTCAATCATTTTCTCAACAACTGGATGACGCCCATTTTCAATTTCTATGATTTTACTATCATCCATTTGAGGACAAACATAATTATTATCTTCTGCAACAATAGCAAAACTTGTCAAAACATCAATATTGGCAATAGCATTTGCTGTTTTTTGCAAGCGTTCAATGTTTTTAGCAATTTCTTCACGAATTTTTACAAACTCTTGATATTCATATTGAATGGCTTTTTCTTCTGCTCCTAATATTTTATTTTCCATATCTTTTAATTCTTGTGTAACAAATCTTTCTGCATTTGTTAAAGTTTGTTTTCGAATATAATTTTCTGGAACTTGATTTAAAAATGATTTTGTAATTTCTATGTAATACCCAAAAACTTTGGTATAACCAATTTTTAGGTTTTTAATTCCACTATTTTTTCTTTCTTTGGCTTCTAAGTCTAAAATCCACTGTTTTCCTTCTACAGAGGCTTTTTTGTAGGCATCAATTTCTTCTTTGTAACCTAATTTGATGATTCCACCTTCTTTAATGCTAATTGGTGGCTCATCTACAATTGCTTCATCAATTAGTTTAACCAAATCGGTTAATTCATCTAAGTGGTGGTTCAATTTTTTGAGTAATTCAGAATTGGCTTGGTTTAAAACTTTCTTTAAATCTGGCATATGAAGTAAGGAATTTTTTAGTGAAATCAAATCTCTTCCATTTGCATTTCCATAAGAAATCTTGCCAGCTAATCTTTCAATATCATATACTTTATTTAAGATATCTGATATGTCACCACGAAAAATCAAATTTTCTTTTAATTCTTTAACTGCCGAATTTCGTGCTTTGATTTCGTTTATATCTAACAAAGGATCGTTAATCCAACGTCTTAAAAGCCTGCCTCCCATGGAAGTTGAGGTTTTGTCTAAAACCCACATTAAAGTTCCCATTTTGGATTTATCACGCATTCTTTCTGTCAATTCTAGGTTTCTTCTAGCACTAATATCAAGTGACATATATTTTTTTACTTCATATAATTTTAGCTGATTGATATGTTCTAATTTCATTTTTTGGGTTTCTTGTAAATAATTCAAAAGTCCATTTACACTAGATATTGCCAAAATTTCAGAAGTAATTTTTTTCTCCTTTTCAAAACCATCTACAATTTTATATTGAAGCTGAATCAATTCTGTATTTTCTTCAAAGATTTCTTCTTTTCTGACTGTCACAAATGTGCCTGACCTATCTTTTAAAATAGCAATTTCTTTTTCAGTTGCTGCCATGGCTGGATTTACTACAATTTCAGAAGGTGTAAAACGAGCATATTCATCTAGCAATTTTTCAAAATTGTTTTCTGTAAATTTGATTTCTGTTGCATAAAAATCCCCTGTGCTTACATCACAAATAGCAATTCCATAATGAATTCCTTTTTTGCGAATAGACATAATATAGTTATTTTTCTTTTCTTCTAACATATTATTTTCAATTACTGTTCCTGGCGTAACAACTCTTACAACATCTCTTTTCACAATTCCTTTGGTTTGCTTCGGATCTTCTAATTGCTCACAAATAGCCACTTTATGACCTTTTGCAATTAGCCTTGCTATATAGTTTTCTGCTGCATGAAAAGGAACTCCACACATGGGCGCTTTTTCTTCTGTTCCACAAGCTCTACCTGTTAACGTAATTTCTAACTCGCGAGATGCTAAAATGGCATCCTCGTAAAACATTTCATAAAAATCTCCTAATCGATAAAACAAAATACTATCTTGATATTCTGCTTTTTTTTCCAAATAATTTTGCATCATTGGTGAAATTTCTGCCATTTTTTATATTCCTTTCTCCCTCTTTTATTTAACAATCTTCTGCTTCCTCTTCTTCAATTTTAAATCGTATTTCATACAAATGAACCGTTTTATCAATACAATCGGTTTCTTCTTCATTTAGCTCTCTTTTTTGCGCAAGTGCTTCCACCCAAATTTTATAAGCTTTATATAATCTGCGATTTCCTCTATACAATAAAGCAACAATTTTTCTGTCCATGGTTTTGGGTCTAAAACCATATTTGGTTTCTATTTGTTCTTGTGAAAAACGGTTTTTCAACATTTCTACCATATATTTTCTAAAATCAATCTTTCGATAATCGGTTCGGTTTAATATTGCATATTCATAAATTTCTCTTAAATCTTCATGTTCTTCAAAATATTCTTTCATTTTTTCACGAAAAAACTGATAACTAATCCCTAATCTTTGACCTGCTTCTCTTAACGTCATATTTTTAGCCAAATATTCTTCCACACAATATTCAAATTCACTTTGATCAATTTCTTTTGTAGCCGTTTTTTGTTGCCCATATTGAACAACAAAATTAAAACGGCGCAAATTATTTCGGTCATTTTCAAACAGTTTTCGATAATAATCTGTGATATCTCCTTGGTCAACTCCATATTCTTCTTGTAATTTTTGCAATTCTTCACCAGCAACAATTTTCGTTAATATTTCTTTTGCATGCCTATTTAAAATATCTTTACTACTCAAGTGATTTCTCCTCTAAAATACCATTTATGATTTTCCTTTATTTTGACCTCTACAAAATCGCCTATTTGCGAATTTTTCTGTGGCTCAAATACAACCACTTTATTAGTGGCAGTTCTGCCTGTCAACATTGTATCATCCGTTTTACTGGTTCCTTCTATCAAGATTTTATGGACTGTACCAATATATTTTTCGTTATTTTCATCCACTTTTGACTCATACAATTTTTGTAATTTTTCAAATCGTTTGTGTTTGATTTCTTCTGAAATCTGGTCTTCTCTAGCAGCGGCAACAGTCCCTTCTCTCGGTGAATAAATAAACATAAAAATTTGCTCAAAATTCACTTTTCTTACAACGTCTAAAGTATCTTCAAACTCTTCTTCCGTTTCTCCTGGAAAACCTACAATTATATCCGTTGAAAGTGACAAATTTGGTATTTTTTGTTTCATTTTTTCAACCAATTCTAAATATTGTTCTTTGCTGTATTTTCGATTCATCTGTTTTAACACTTTGCTATTTCCTGCTTGCAAAGGCAAATGTACAATTCTTGAAATTTTATCAATATCGGCAATTGCGTCAATCACATCATCTGTAAAATCTTTGGGATGTGGCGAAATAAAATTAATTTTTTCAATTCCATCTATTTTAGCTACCGCATATAATAATTTGGCAAATGAATCAATTTCGCTTTTACAACTGTTTTTTTCACGTTCTACTACCATATAAGAATTCACATTTTGTCCCAAAAGTGTGATTTCTTTATAACCATTTTTGGCTAAATCAGACACTTCTTCCAAAATTTTTTCAGGTTCTCTACTTCTTTCTCTTCCGCGCACATAAGGCACAATGCAATACGTACAAAAATTATTACACCCATACATAATAGTAACAGAAGCACTAAATTGGCTGTTTCTTTTAATCGGCAAACCTTCTTGAATTTGCCCTTCTATATCCACAACATCACGTACTTTTTCATTTTCAATTATAGTTTTATAAATCGCTTGTGGCAAATTTTGAAGTGTATGGGTTCCAAAAATAATATCCACATATGGATAACTTTTCTTGATTTTTTCTACCATCTGTTTTTCTTGCATCATACAACCACCGAATCGCAATTATCAAATCTTTGGCTGCTTTTAAATTTTTGATTTCGCCAATTTTCCCAAATAGCCTTTCTTCTGCATTTTCGCGTACACAACAAGTATTAAAAACCAAAATATCCGCTTCTTTAAAAATCTCTGTTTTTGTATAACCTAACATTTCCAACATGCCTGCTATTTTTTCTGAATCATTTTCATTTAATTTACAACCAAATGTCATAATATGATACTTTAGGTTTTTATGTTCAATTTTGCCTTTTAGCATTTCTAAATAATCTTTTTCTAGTACCATTTCTGCCTCCTAAATCCGTTTCTATTGTACAATATTTTTCGTGCTTTTTCAAGTTTTTTCGTAATAAATCTAAATATTGTTGTATTTTTTGCAAGTTTTATTTATAATATAAAAAGGAGAAAATAATGAATTATTATGAAATATTAAAAATATCTGAAAATGCGACTGGGGAAGAAATCAAAAATGCTTATAAAAAATTAGTCAAAAAATATCATCCCGATTTATTTGAAGGTGATAAAAATTTTGCAGAAGAAAAAATAAAACAAATTAATGAAGCTTATGATATCTTATCTGTTCCACAAAAAAAGGCAGAATATGACAATTGGTTGCATCCAAAATCGTCACCATATTCTGTGTCAAACTCGCCTCATCAAACTCAAAGCTCTTACACGCAAACAAACCATTCTTCTGCGAAAAAACCATTTTGGTCACTTAGTGAATTTTTAACCAAAAAAATAAATCAATTAGATAGCAAACAACAATTGCAAGCTTTCATTCTTATTTTAGTTATTATTTTTGCCTTATTTTTAATAAACTTAATTCAAGCAAAATTTTATTTTGAAAACAAGGACTCTGCCAATCCTTCTGACAAGATAAAACCATCAAGTCCTCCACAAAATACTTATTACAACTACGATTTGCCTAATAACTCACAAACAATCGATGACTTAATCTACGATTTTTTATGGCAATATGAGCAAGCATTTGAGGATAAATATGAAGAAGAAAATTTTAAATAACAACTAACAAAAATCACAAACAAAATAAATACCATTAAAACCGATTTCATTCTATTTTTTAAACGAATCTTTTTTAATAATCCATTTGTACTTTTTGCTTTTTTCATTTTATTACAAAAATTTTTAGCCAAAAAACAAACCCTCCTTGTTAAACTTTTGTCTAACAATTTGGGTTTATTTTTTCATTATTTTTTAATTGTAACAGTCACACTTTTTTCAGTTTCAGTATACGTATCTATCACAGTAATTGTAACTTTTCCCGGAGAAACACCTGTTACAATTCCATTTGAATTAACTGTTGCAATCTCTTCATCACTAGATTCATATTCTAATGTCTCAATATTTGCATCCGATGGCTTTGTCACTAGCTTCATCTGAACCTGCTCTCCTACTTCTATTTTTGAGCTCGGAGTCGAAAATTCAATTGATTTAATTGGTGTTATAACATGCAAATCAACGCTTGTTTCTAAATCATCCTTCTTTGCTGTAATCGTTGATTTTCCATTCGCTACAGCCTTTACCATTCCAGCTTGAATTTTAACTACATCTTCATTAGAAGAACTTAGCTCAAGTTCACTTAATTCCAATTCTTCACCATTTAATAACACACCTATTTCTGATTTTTCTTTCGTTTTCGAAGAAAGATATTTTTTCTCTAGCACAATCTCCAATTTATCTTCTGGCTCTTGTGGCACTGCTTCATCTGAAGCAGTTTCTATTTTCACCAATGAATATCCGCCAATTTTGCCTTTATTCCATATCAGCAATAATGCTATAATTCCCAAAACTATGAAAATAGTGATTGAAATAGGCAATAATTTTACGCCAACATTCTTTTTACTTTTGTTCCTTCTTTTAGCCATATTTTCTCCTTTTTTCTTGTCTTTATTCTTCTGTTTCCATCTCTTCTACTTGTTCGATTTCAGCTACATTTTCCATCTCTTCTACTTCATCAAATTCTTCTGCTTCTTCCTCATCTTCTACTTCTTCAAAAACTTCTTCTTTTTCTTGAACAGGCGGTGTCAATTTTGTATTAATTTCAATATCTTGATACGTTTTTAAACCTGTTCCTGTTGGAATTAATTTACCAATAATAACATTTTCTTTCAAGCCCATAAGTGAATCCACTTTTCCTTTAATCGCAGCTTCTGTCAATACTTTTGTCGTCTCTTGGAAAGATGCTGCTGACAAGAAACTTTCTGTTGCAAGAGAAGCTTTTGTAATACCCAATAACGTTCTTTTTCCAGTTGCTGGTCTTTTTCCTTCTTCTCTCATTTTTTCATTGACTTCTTCGAATTCTAATACATCAATCAAAGAAGCACCATATAAACCAGTATCACCTGGATCTTCAACTCTTACTTTTTTCAGCATTTGTCTTGCAATAACTTCAATGTGTTTATCATTAATATCAACACCTTGATTACGATATACTTTTTGCACTTCTGAAATGATATATTTATAAACGCCTTCTGCCCCTTTAATCACAAGCAAGTCATTTGGATTAATTGAACCTTCTGTCAATGGATCACCTGCTTCTACATGGTCTCCATCTTTTACTTTTAATTTAGAACCAAAGCTAATCGCATATGTTTTGCTATTATCTTTTGAAGTAACAATTACTTCTTTTCTCT
>CAOKQM010000006.1 GCA_948470875.1 uncultured Clostridium sp. | reverse complement strand
AGAAAGAACAAGAAAGCTAAAAGGTAAAACGAGGATGACAGAAAATGATTTAAAAGAAGTAACGCGTGAAGTAAAACGTGCTTTATTAGAAGCTGATGTGAATTATAAAATTGTAAAAGATTTCGTTAAAGTAATCGAAGAAAAATCCTTAGGGCAAGATGTTTTAAAATCGCTAACACCAGGACAACAAGTTGTTAAAATTGTAAAAGATGAGCTTGTTAGTTTACTTGGAGGAGAAGATGCAAAATTAAATTTCACACCAAATCCACCAACACTAATTATGTTGGTTGGTCTACAAGGTTCAGGAAAGACTACAACAGCTGGAAAATTGGCTAATATCATACGAAAACAAGGGAAAAAGCCATTGTTGGTTGCTTGTGATGTTTACAGACCAGCTGCTATCAAGCAATTACAAGTTGTGGGAAAACAACTTGATATACCAGTTTATGCTAACGAAACCACAAAAGATGTTAATTTAATTGCAAAACAAGCTTTGTCAGTTGCGATTTCAAAATTAAATGATGTTGTGATTTTAGATACAGCAGGACGTTTACAAATAGATGAGCGATTAATGCAAGAACTAAAAGATGTGAAAAAGAGTGTCAAACCACATGAAATTTTGCTTGTTGTAGATTCGATGACAGGGCAAGATGCGGTCAATATTGCAGAAACGTTTAATCAGGAAATTGGCATAGATGGAATTGTTTTAACAAAACTAGATGGAGATACCAGAGGCGGAGCGGCTTTATCTGTTAAAAAAGTTACTGGAAAGCCAATTAAATATATTGCAACTGGTGAAAAACTAAGCGATATTGAAGAGTTTCATCCAGAAAGAATGGCATCTAGAATTCTTGGCATGGGGGATGTACTTTCCATTATTGAAAAAGCAGAGGAAAATTTTGATTTAGAAGAAGCGGAAAAATTAGAAAAAAGCTTAAAGAAAAATAAATTTGACTTAGATGATTATTTAGCACAATTACGCCAGATGAAAAAAATGGGCTCTTTTTCTTCAATTTTAAAAATGATTCCAGGAATTGGAAATCAATTGGCAAATGTCGAAATTGATGACAAAGAAATTGGCAGAATTGAAGCCATGATTTGTTCAATGACATTGGAAGAAAGGAAGAATCCCAAGATTTTAAATGCAAGTAGACGAATTCGTATTGCTACTGGAAGTGGAACAACAGTGCAACAACTAAATAAATTTATGAAGACATTTGAAATGACTGCCAAAATGATGAAAGAAATGAAATCACCAAAAAAAATGAAAAACATGATGCGAAAAATGAATATCAATCCGAATGATTTAGGTGACTTAGATAATCTGAAATAAAATTATAATTTTTTAAATTATAACTTTATATAAATAACCAATTTTAGGGGGTGAAATAATGGTAAAAATAAGATTACAAAGAGTTGGAAAGAAGAAGGCTCCTTTCTATCATATCGTAGTAGCTGATTCAAAATCTCCAAGAGATGGAAAAATTATTGAACAAATTGGAACTTATGACCCTATGACAAAACCATCTACAATCGTTTTAGATAACGAAAAAGTTTTAACTTGGATAAAAAATGGTGCACAACCAACTCAGACTGTAAAAGCATTGATTGCAAAAGCTACAAAATAATTTTAGGAAGTAGGATTCAGGATGAAAGATTTATTAGAAGTAATAATCAAAGGATTGGTAGATAACAAGCAAGCTGTGTCTATTTATGAAAAAAACACGGATGATAAGATTGTTTATCAAGTAAAAGTTGACAAAAATGATATGGGACAAATCATAGGAAAGCAAGGAAAAATGGCAAAATCCATTCGTACTGTGATGAAATCTGTAGCTAGTAAAGAACATAAAAAAATTAATATTGAATTTTTAGGTTGAGTTTTATGAAAGAATATTTAGAATTAGGGCAAATCGTAAATGTGAAAGGATTAAAAGGTGAGGTTAAGCTAAATTCTTTTGCTGAAGATAATACTGTTTTTGAAAGATTACCAAAAGTTTTTCTGAAAATGAAGTCTGGAATGTTAGAAAAGCAGATTGAAAAAGTTGGATATCATAAAAATCAAGTTATTTTGAAATTTAAAGATTGTAACTCAATTGAGGAGGCAGAAGCTTTAAGAAATACGTATTTGTTAGCCCGAAGAGCAGATTTGGGAGAATTACCTCAAGGGGTATATTATATAGTCGATTTGATTGGTTTAGAAGTATATACTGATGAAGGTGAATTTTTAGGCAATGTAGAGGATATTTATTCCACAGGAGCCAATGATATCTATGTTGTCAAAAATGAAATGGGAAAACAAAAATTATTGCCAGGAATTGATGATGTAATAAAAGAAACCAATTTAGAGGATGGCAAAATAATAGTTCATTTGATAGAAGGATTATAAAATGAAATTTGATGTGTTAACACTTTTTCCTGAAATGTTTGATGGAATTAAGAAAAGCATTATTGGAAGAGCAATGAATCGAAATCTGATTGAAATAAATACAGTCAATATGAGAGATTTTTCCAAAGATAAACATAAAAAAGTAGATGATACAGTATATGGTGGTGGTGCAGGAATGCTGATTCGTCCAGATATTGTGTGGGATAGCTACAAGTCAGTAAAAAGTGAAAATTCAAAAGTAATTTTTTTGTCACCACAAGGAAAAACATTAAATCAAGATAAGGTTTTAGAACTTTCCAAAGAACAACATTTAATTTTATTATGTGGTCATTATGAAGGGATTGATGAGCGTGTTATCGAAAAAATTGTAGATGAGGAAATTTCGATTGGCGATTATGTTTTAACTGGAGGAGAATTACCTGCAATGGTGCTGATTGACAGTATTTCAAGATATGTGGATGGAGTCTTGACAGCTGATTCAAAATTAGAAGAATCGTTTTCAAATGGACTTTTGGAGTATCCACAATATACTAGACCAGAAATTTTTGAAGGAATGAAAGTTCCAGAAATTTTGTTATCTCGGTCATCATAAAAACATTGAAAAATGGCGAAAACAAGAGGCCTTAAAGAGAACTTTAAAAAAACGACCAGATTTATTAGAAAAAATAAAATTGTCAGAAAGTGACAAACAGATTTTAACCGATTTTGTATGTTAAGAAAAGGAGGAAAAAATGGATATTTTAAAATCGATTGAACATGAGCAAATGAAAAATAAAATACCAGAACTTAAAATAGGTAATACCGTTAGAGTTCATGTGAGAGTAAAAGAAGGAAACCGAGAAAGAATTCAGGTTTTTGAAGGAATTATCATTAAAAAACAAGGTGGAGGCGTAAATGCTACATTTACAGTAAGAAAAATTTCTTATGGTGTAGGTGTGGAAAAAACATTTTTAGTGCACTCACCACGTATTGAAAAAATTGAAGTAACAAGAGTTGGTAAAGCAAGACGTGCCAAATTGTATTATTTAAGAGATAGAGTTGGTAAAGCTGCTAAAACTAAAGAGCAAGTTGGGGCAAGAATTGAGACAAAAGAAATTATAGTCAAAGAAGATGTTGTGCCAGTAGAAGAAGTGCCAGCTGAGGAAACAGCAGAAATTGTTGATACAGTTGTAGAAACTCCTGCACAAGAAGAACCTAAAACAGAAGCTTCAGAAGAAGTAAAAGTAGTTGAAGATAAAAAAGATTAATCAAAAAAGATAGAGCATATAGCTCTATTTTTTTGTAAGTGTGTAAAAAAATGGTCTTGCAAATTCAGTAGGATTATGTTAAAATATATTGACATAATTATGAAATGGAGGAGTCATTGTGGGAGAGACTGAAAATACACGGATTGCAAAAAGTAGAAAAAGAAAACAAAGTAAAACAAGTCATAGAATATATTTTAAGCTCAAGATGGTATGTACTTTTTGTGGGTTGTATTCTTTTGTTAAAAACTATATTTTTTTATGCCAATACAGTATTCAAAAATGATGAAATATGGGGATGGACAATTCGACAAACTTGCTTTTTTATTGTAATTTTAATATTTCCATTATTGCTATTAAAAAAATCAGTAAGACGTTTTGAATTTGGAGTAATACTCAATTTTTTAATAAGTGTTTTGCTGTTTGCAGATGAATTATATTATACATATGCTTCGAATATTTTATCAGTTATGCAAGTTCGGAAATATGCAGTACAAAGATGAAATTTTAGCAGCCATTCCAAGCTTATTAAATAAAAATCAAATTTTATATTTTGTCGATTTTATCATAATGGCAATTGTGTTTATGGGGAAATTTGTCAAATTAAAAAGGAGAGATGGTTTTAAGTTAGCTCCAGTTTTAGTTGTTTTGACAAGTATTGTATTTTTTTGTACGTCATATCATTTGATTCCAGAATCGCTAGAATTGGTAACTGGATTCATTTATAGCAAATATAATTCAGTCAGATATGGAACAATTTATGGTTATCATATAATTGATATAAAAAATGCAGTGACTAATCATAAAAATGCACCTTATGAAAATTATGATAAAATGATGGAAGCTTATTTGGATTTGAAAGAGGAAAAACAAGAATATGCACAAAAGAAGAGTAAAACAGAAGAGTATCAAGGAATTGCAAAAGGGAAAAATGTGATTGTGCTTCAGTTAGAATCTGTGCAAGAATTTGTCATTAATCGACAAATTAATGGAAAGCCAATTACTCCGAACTTAAATCAATTTTTGCAAGAAAATATACATATTTCAAATATGCATGCTTCAAGTTATACGACAACAGCAGATTCAGAGCATAGTTTTATAAGTTCCATTTATCCAAGTGAAAATGGGGAAGCTTTTAGCAAATATTATTCAAATACTTATGATGATATTTTTAGGAATTATAAAAAAGCAGGTTATACCAGCATTTATGCACATGGTAATTTTGATACATTTTGGAATCGAAGAAATGTTTTTTCAAAATACGATGTTGACCAAATTTATTTTATCGATAATTTTGAAGATACTTCGGAACGAATCCGCACGTATTTGTCAGATGAATTGTTATATCGACAAATTTTTGATAAAATTCCGAACACTGATTCACCAATTTTTGTGGATTTAGTTGCTGCTTCTTCTCATAAACCGTTTGACTTACAAGGAATTCAAAATAAGGAAGCAAAAGTTTCAATTGATGTTGGAAAATATGCTGGAACAGAATTGGGAAATTATTTAGAATCTATGAATTATGCAGATTATGCTTTTAGTATATTTTTGGAGGAATTAAAACAAAGAAATCTTTATGATGATAGTGTTATTTTGGTTTATGGAGACCATTATGGCATGAACATGTATGATGAAAATTTGATTGAATTTTTAGAAGAAGATGCCCAAAATTATAATGCAGTTAGGATGCAATTTGAATTTTCAAATGTTGTTTGTGGAATGAAAATTCCAGGTGTAGCAAGTCAAACAATCGATTATCCAGTCAGTAAAGTGGATATCAAACCAACACTTTTGCAAATTTCAGGCATTCAAGATGAATTTTCGTTGGGGACAAGCATTTTTGTGGAAAAGCCATATGTTTGTATTAATAATGGAAAAATGGTAACTGAGCAATATTATTACGATGCAGAAGATTGGTATGAGCTAGAAACGGGAAATAAACTGGATTTTGAGCAAATGGAAGAAGGCTTGCGAAAAGATTTAGAAAATAAGATTCAATATATGAATCAAGAATTGGGAATTTCGATGTCTATTTTGACACAAAATTTATTAAAAGGAACTTTAGAGTGAAAAAAAGCAGGCAATTTTAAAATGCCTGCTTAATCTTTTTGGCGAATCGCTTCTTCTAGTAGTAGTTTTAACTTGTCGAATAACTTGCGGAAAAATTGAAATCCAAATTGTACTTTTTGCAAATCCAATAAATCCTTTTGCATATTATTAAAATAATTCAAATCTCCATATGTTTTAATAAATTCACGTTTTTCTTCTAACTGATTCATCATTTCACAATAAAAAGAATTATAAAATTGATAACAAGGAGTTGTAATCAAAAGTTCATGAAAATCGTATAATTTTTTTTGAAACTGATTCAAAGAAAGTTGGTCTTTTACTAAGTTAAATTCTGCTTGAAAGCAATTTTCAATAATTAAATTTTGAGTTGATAAAGTAATTTCTAATAATAAAGATTTTACAGTTTCAATTTTATGATTCAACTTTTTTTGCTTGTTTGAATTTTCGCAGCAATTTGACAAAGAAGAAGAAAAATCTGCTAAAAGTTGTTCATAATAAATCAGTAAATCAAAATTGTATTCAAGTGTGTGATAAAATTTTTTGCCACATTTAGCAATAAGTGTATTCTTAAAAATATCATTACTATATAAAGTACTGTGAAATAGAGGATAGGAACCTGTAAAATAAATCAATTGTTTAATCAAGGCTGTTTCTATTGGGTAATAAAGTGGACTTTCTGTATGGAAATCCATGTTGTAATATTTCACACTATCATTTTTGGTGTGTGTGGCTTTAGAAGCCATAAATTGTACAGAAGCTTCATTGATGCCTTGTCCTTTATTGGAAGGAATGTGATATAAACCAAGGCGTAATAGTTTCCCATTTTCATTTTTGATTTCTTGAATTGCGTGAAGGCATTCATGAAAAACTAAGGTATCTAATTGTTTAAAATTAATAGTGCTATTAAAATAAATTGCATGATTTTGCGAAAAATATTTAGCACCTGAATCAAGTGGCATTTTTGCAACATACATATCAAGATTGGTCAAACTAGAAAACAGATTTTGTTTTTGCAAATTATGTTCAGGAAAAGTTTCACACATTTTTTCAGAAATGATACTTGCGATTTGTTTGACTTGTTCTGTTTTTAGTTTTGACTTAATTTCAATTCCTTCTTTTTTCAAAATTGCGGGGATATTCATAAATTACTCCTTTGTACAATATATATACATTATACACCAAAAAGGCGAAAAATAAATTAAAAATAGGTTAAATTTGTATTACATTTTTGTAACAAGAATGTAATACAAATTTAATATAGAAATGCTTGATTTTTTGGTTAGAAAAAGTTATACTATATATGATATCGATTTATGTTGAAAAAGGAGAGAAGCAAATGAAAAGTAAAGTTTTAAATATAGGATTAGTCATCGCATTGGTAATATGGTTGTTGACAGTTACAGTTAGTGCTTTGAGTTTTACGGCTACTATGAAAGCAAGTAATACAACTGTTGCTGAATCAACAGAATTCACCATTACTGTAAATGTGTCAAATTTAGATGTTGGAACAAATGGAATCAATTCTTTGAGTGGTTATTTAAAATACGATTCTGATATTTTTGAAACTATTAGTAAATCAAGTATTGAAGGTTTAAATAATTGGGCAGTTAAATTTGATGAAACAACAGGAAAAATTGAACTTACGAAAACCGATTTTGTAAAATCAGCAGAAGAAGTATTCCAAATCACATTTAAGACAAAATCAGATGTTTCAGGAGAAAGTGGAACAATTTCATATGCTAATATTAGTGCTTCTAATAGTGAAAGCGAAATCAAAGCAACCGATATTTCAACTTCTATTACAGTTGGAAGTGCAGGTAGTTCAGGAAATACAGACAATACAGGAAATGTATCAAATACTAATAATATAATTAGTATTGTATCAAACAATACTGTAAGAAATAATACTGTGAAAAATAATTCTGTTAATAATACCAATGTAAGCAATAATGCGGTTGTAAACAAATCTTCTAATAATGCAGTTAACAATGTTACAAATTACACCAATACAACGGTAGAACAAGATATGCCTTACACAGGTGTGAATGATACAATTTTGGCCTTAACTTTTGTGGTAATTGGAATTGCAATTGCATTTTATGTTAAAATTGAAAAATTAAACAAAGATATAAAATAAAAAATGAGCAAAAACCCTAAAATTGATATTTTGGGGTTTTGTTATTTAGTGATATTTTTACATAAAATAAACCATTCTTATTTAATGCTAAGAATGGTTTATTTCAGTTTTGCTAGATTGCTGTTTTTTCACCAGATTCAATCATTTCATCGATTAGTTTAGCGATTACTTTACGTTCATCATAAGGATATTTTACACCGTTTTTTTCTAAATACAAATCATGTCCAAGTCCAGGAATAACAATCATATCACCAGGTTTTGCAATGGAAATGGCATAACGAATGCCTTCTGTTCTATCAACTACAATTTTGTAAGGTTTTCCTGTTGGAATAATGCCGAACTTCAATTTCTTTTAAGATTTTTAAAGGATCTTCTGTACGAACTTGGTCAGACATTAAAACCGTAAAATCAGCCAAACGCCCAGAAATTTCGCCCATAATTGGTCTTTTTTTGCTATCACGATCTCCGCCTACGCCCCAAGCGCAGATAACGTTTCCTTTTGCATACGAGTTTACAGCCGTTAAAATGCTTTCCAAACTAGATGGAGTATGCGCATAATCAATCATAATGGTAAGCCCTAATTTATTTGGAACAAGCTCACTTCTGCCAAGAACACGTAAATTTTTTAAACTAGCTCGAATTTCTTCTGCTGTTACATCAAAATAAGAGCAAGCAGTAATGGCACCTAATGCGTTATATACGCTAAATTTTCCAGGAATTGCAGCTTCGATTTTTTCTGGCTTATTTTGATAATGAATCGTAAAATCAATGGAAGAATCTGTTATAACAACATTTTTGGAATCAGCTTGAATGTCAGATGTATGTTCAATACCGAAAGTTTTGATGGTTTTGTTTGGCAACAATTCTTTAATCGTCTTGACTTTTTCATCATCGTTATTGATAACACCACATTTTGCATTTTTTAGAAGCTCCAATTTGCAATCAAAATAATCTTCCATATTAGGATGCTCTTTTGGGCTGATATGGTCTTCACTTAAATTGGTAAAAACGCCAATATCAAAGTCACAGCCAGTTACACGTTCCATTTTGGTAGCTTGAGAAGAAACTTCAATAATTGCGACATCGGTTTTTTGCTGGGCCATCTGACTTAAGTATTTTTGAATTTCAATGCTTTCTGGTGTCGTTCTATCAGTATCTTCGATTTTTTTGCCATTAATATAAACGGCGATACTTCCAATTAATCCTACATTTAAACCATGTGTTTCTAAAATGGATTTTATCATAAAAGTGGTAGTGGTTTTTCCTTTCGTTCCAGTAACACCAATTAATTTTAGTTTACGAGATGGATAGTCATAAAACTCGCATGCAATTTGTGCCAATGCTTTTCTTGTGTTTTCTACTGAAATGACTGGAATCTCTTGGCTTATCGAAAGAGAATAAAGATCCACATCTGGTTCAACAATAATAGCTTTTGCACCATTTTCAATAGCAGCTGGAATAAATTCAATTCCATTTTTCGAAAATCCATTAATAGCTATGAAAAGCCCGCCTTCTTTTATTTTCCTTGAATCAGAGTGAATGTTGGTTATTTCTAAATCCAAATTACCGATTGAGTTTTTTACGGTAACTGAACGAATAAGTTTACTTAATTTCATAAACAACACGTCCTTTCCTTTTAAAGTAAATTGATTATATAACAAATCATGATAATTTGTAAAGCAAAACATAACAAATAAAATGAAAAATCAGCAAAACACTCATTTGACACTTTATGTGAATTATGTTATAATTAAAAATATATTCTAAAATTTGAATAGATTTCCAAAAAAATTTCATTTAAAAGGAGGACGAATATATGAATACAACACAGATGGAAATCAATGTTTCTGGAAGACGGATTGAAGTAGGAATTATGCCTAATGGTGAGGCTAAAATCCTAGTGGAAAGCGCGGTGGAGCCACTAATAGTGCCAGAGAAGAAAATCATGCTTCCACGAAGCGAGTTCGAACGGCATATTGATCCGCTTTTGTTTCAGCTGGATGCGGATTGGCTAAAATATGAGCCAAGAACGGACAGACAGAAACAAAGGAGCTGTTTTTGGATGCCAGAGTAAAAGGCAGGTTGCATGCTTTTACTTGCATGGCGATTGATCCATCCTTTGATCCAGTTACAGGAGAAGTGGTGTATCAGCCGGGATTACTGCCTGCGGTAGGAAAATCCTATAATTGGTGGGAAGGTACATTTAATGACTACGCACCAGAGCGAAATAGCAGGGTGTTGGCAAAAACAGAAGGAGCATGCAAAAATCTGGAACTGATTAGGCGCCTTGTGGAATGGAGAAAGGTTACGGTTGAAGATGCGTGGGATGCAGTATGTGATAGTTCGGGAAGGCTTGGACATTATTATAATTCAGATAATCCTAAAAGAGACTTTGAACCAACAGGTTGCAGAGAAGTTTGCGGATTTTATGACTTGGCCAATGTGGCTAAAATACTTGCCAAAGATCCGTGGGAGGAAACTGGTGGCTTTTGGGTTGCTGGTGGTTACTTCGATGACGATAGTCTCATCAATCCACTTGCTGAACTAATTCGCTGCATCTTTGTAGGTAGTGGTAACTGTTACGGTCTTGGCCAGCTTGCGCTTGATTAGTAGCACTGGCCACTGAATTTTCAGAAACGAGATAGAACCTGCTTTACAGGTTCTATTTTTTTATAAATATTTGACTACAAACACAACTTCAATAGAATTATGTAAAATATAAAAGATAAAAAACAAGAAAATTTGCTTTTTTACGTAAAATATGATATAATTTAATCGTTAGGAGAAAAAAATGCCAAATTTAATCACATTAACAGGACCTTCGGGTTCACGGAAAAAGTGAAATTATGAAAATTATTGCAAAAGTAAATCCAAAGTGTAAAATATTGCCTAAATTTACGACACGCCAAAAAAGAAAAGATGACGATGAAAGTATTATAATAGTAGATGAAATTCCAGCTGAATGTGACTATGTGTATAGGCAATATGAGGAGCTATATGGATTTTCTTCTCGCATGTTAGTAGAATATTTAAAGGCTGGAAAAATAGGCGACGGTTTAAAGTCGCTTTTTGTTTATGCAAAAAATTCTCTTGCCAAAAAAAATAGGAAATGATACAATAATTTTACACAAAAAATAATAATTTATTTTTTACCCCATAGAATGCATATTAGAAAGAAGGTAAAATATGATTAAAATTAATGAGAATTTTTTAGAGCTACAAGATAGTTATTTGTTTTCAACAATCGCCAAAAAAGTGGCAGATTTTCAAACACAAAATCCAGAAAAAAAAGTGATTAAATTAGGTATTGGAGATGTCACAAGACCAATTGTTCCAGCTGTTATTGAGGCAATGAAAAAAGCAGTAGAGGAACAAGGAAAAAAGGAAACTTTCAGAGGTTATGGACCAGAACAAGGATATGATTTTTTGAGAGAAAAAATTGTAGAATTTGATTATAAAAAACGTGGAGTAGAGATTTCACCAGATGAAATATTTGTTTCAGATGGTGCCAAATGCGATTCGCGGCAATATTGTCGATATTTTTGGTACAGATAATGTAGTTGCTATTACAGACCCTGTTTATCCAGTTTACTTAGATACCAATGTCATGGCTGGAAGGGCTGGTAAATATAACCAAGAAAAAGGCATGTATGAAAATATTGTGTATATGCCAGTAACTGAAAAAAATGAGTTTATTCCTACATTTCCAGAAAAAGTGCCAGATATCATTTATTTGTGTTTTCCCAATAACCCAACTGGTACAACTTTGACAAAAACAATGTTAAAAAAATGGGTAGATTATGCCAAACAAAATAAAGCTTTGATTTTATTTGATAGTGCATATGAAGCCTTTATTTCAGAAGAAGATGTGCCACATTCTATTTATGAAATTGAAGGAGCCAAAGAAGTTGCTATTGAGTTCCGAAGCTTTTCAAAAACAGCAGGATTTACAGGAATTAGGTGTGCTTATACAGTTGTTCCAAAGAGTTTAAAAGGTTATACTAAATTAGGTGAAGAAATTTCGATTCATCATTTATGGAATAGGCGTCATGGAACAAAATTTAATGGTGTTTCTTATCCAGTACAACGTGCAGCAGAGGCGGTTTATTCAGAAGAAGGGCAAAAGCAAATTCGAGAAAACATTGCTTATTATAAGGAGAATGCCAAAATAATTAAACAAGGTTTAGCCGAAGCAGGTTACACAGTATTTGGTGGAGTAAATAGTCCTTATGTTTGGTTAAAAGTGCCAACTGGAATGACTTCTTGGGAATTTTTTGATCAATTGCTAAAGGAAGCAAATGTTGTTGGAACACCAGGCGTTGGGTTTGGACCAAGCGGAGAAGGCTATTTTCGCTTAACTGCTTTTGGAACAAAGGAAAATACCAAAGAAGCAATTGAGAGAATAAAAAATATGTAGAAAAAAGATAGAGGCTACAAAAAAACGATATCTTCTTGCAAAATAGATAAAGTTTTTATAGCTTCTATTTTTTGATAAATTCTACTAGACGTGGTTGTGTTTTTTGTGGTATAATTAAATTAATAAAAAACTTAGAAGGGAGGCATTGTTATGAAAAATTTCAGTGCGAAAGTAACCCGGAGCTTGGTCGGCTTGCTGACCATTATAATGATTCTGTTTGGAACTTTCCTGACAGAGAAACTGGCAATCAAAGTTCTGGGAGCCGGTTTTCAGCTTTGGAATATTTCCAAGCTAATGGATGAGTATAACGCTACATCTGTAAAAACAGATAAGCATACTCGTCTAATCCAAGATTTGGAAAAAGAAAGACAACAATTCATTCATTCAGAAGATGTTGTTGTTCAGTGGCTTGCCACTACGAATGACTTTTTCCAAGTTTGGGCAATGGTGTTCTCTTTTATTTTGCAGTTTGCATTTGTATTTTGTTTTTCTTGGTTATACTGTTCTTTAAAAAATGGTATCAAGTTGAACCGAAAAAAGGAAATACAGATGGAGCAACTGAAAGAAGGCATCAAAGAGCGTCGCCAGCATGATGCATTTGAGGATAAAATCTTGAATGCTGTGTTGGAAAAATAGCGCAGAAGAGAAAACTGACTTAATGGTCAGTTTTTTCTTGTTTTTGGCGGATTGAAAAAAGTTTTGCTTTATTTTGAGGATAGGTATAAAACAACCTAAATTTGGAAATAATGTAATTACAAAAATAAAAGGGGGTTTTCATTTTGATTAACAAAGTTGAAATCAGTAACGTAAACACCTCTAAATTAAAAGTATTAACAAATGCAGAAAATAAAGAATTGTTTCAAGCAATGAAAGATGGAGTAGAAGGAGCAAGAGAAAAAATAATTTCACGGAAATTTAAGATTAGTATTAAGTGTCATTCAAAGATTTGGAGGACGTCGGAGAGAATTCTGATGATTTATTTCAAGTAGGTTGTGTTGGTTTGATAAAAGCGATTGATAATTTTGATATCACGTTAGATATTCAATTAAGTACCTATGCTGTGCCAATGATAATTGGCGAAATTCGTAGATATTTGCGTGATAATAATATGGTGCGTGTGAGTCGTTCGATTCGAGATTTGGCATATAAAGTTTTGCAAGCCAAGGAAAGAATTACAAAAGAAACAGGCAAAGAGCCAAATATTGATGAAATTGCTAAAGCATTAGAAGTGGATAGAGAAGATATTGTTATGAGTTTGGATGCTATTCAAGACCCAGTTTCGCTACAAGAGCCAGTTTATAACGATGGAAGTGATAGCATTTATATTATGGATCAAGTCAAAGATAAGAAAAATACAGATGAAATGTGGGCTGAGAATATTACGATTGCAGAAGCTTTGAAAAAACTAAATGAAAAAGAACAAATGATTATCAATAAAAGATTTTTTGCAGGAAGAACACAAATGGAAGTAGCAGAAGAAATTGGGATTTCGCAAGCGCAAGTTTCTCGTTTGGAAAAAACAGCAATTGACCATATTCGCAGGTTGTATAAATAAAAATGTTTGCCATTTGCAATTTTGTTTTATTCATATTCTACTAAAATGATATCATCACCAATACAAGTGATATTTTCCCAAGGAATAACAATATCATTTCCGGTGGAAAAAAAGTTAAAAAGTTTGACATTTCCAGGTACAATAATAGAGGTAATGGTGCCTGTTTTTAAATCAGCAGTAACGTCTTGGACATGTCCTAGGCGTTTTCCGTTTTTGATATTAATAACTTCTTTATGCTTGAAATCAAGACCTTTGTTATAATCCATAATCAGTTCCTTTCTAAGCTTTTTGTTTTAGTGTATGCGTAGAATTGACTTTTTATGACTTTTGTGATATAATTTCATCATCAAATTTTAGGAGGGGAAAAAATGGATAAATTTTTTTCGAGGATGAAAGACATGTTTAAGCGGGCTTTCATAGTTTTAGCTATGTTTGCGATTGTGATGTTTGCCATTATTTTTTTAAGTTCGCTATTAGGCGAATTCTTAGCAAAGAATTTTCAATTTGAAGGGTGTAAGGTAGTTGCCAAAATTATTTTTTTTATAATTTTGATTCTTGCTATCATACTTGCAGAAGTGTTGTGTGGAGATAAATAAAATAAAAGCCAGCAGTTAGACTAACTGCCGGCTTTTTATTATAGAAGATAGATTTGTCTTATTTTTTATTGACTACAAGGCATTTATTCGATAAAATAAAGGCGAAATAAAATTATTTAGGAGGAAAAATGGACGCGCCATTATTTAGGAAAAAAGTAATTGAAGAAATTTGCCAGGAAAAAGGAATTGAAAAAATCGATATTTCGTATGATTGGATTTCGCTTTTGAGAAAAAATGGCATAGAACGAAAATTAGTGAACCATAATTTTTACTTAAATTCTAAACTTAGTTCTGGATTAGCCAAAGATAAATATTCTACCTATGCTGTATTGAGTTATTATGATATTCCAATGATAAAACACGAAGTGTTGTTTCATGAAAAATTAATTCCTGGATCAGAAAATATTAATCAGAATTATGAATGTGTAAAAAACGCTGAAAAACAAATCATAAAAGCCAATGATTCTTCAGAAGGGAAAGATGTTTTTGTGGCAAATACACAAGAAGAAAAACTACAAATTGTAAATTCATTGTTTGAAAAACAAATACCAGCAATTGTTGTGTGTCCTTATCAGGAAATCGAATATGAATATCGAGCGATATTTTTATATGGAGAAATCATTTATATTTACAAAAAGCAAAAACCGTTTGTGGTTGGCGATGGGAAACTAAATGTAAAAGAATTAATGGCACGTGATTTAAAATATTTGCTAGAACCAATTAAAGATTTAGAGTTAGAAAAAATTCCTGCTGAAGGCGAAAAAGTGATTGTTGGTTGGAAACATAATTTGAGTAATGGTGCCATTCCACTTTTGGTGGATGATACAGATTTGTATTACGAAAAAGTGAAAAAAATTGCGTTACAAGTCGGCAAAATAATGCAACTTAGTTTTTCTACCATTGATATTATGGTTACAGAAAAGAAAGAAGTTTCTGTTATGGAGGTTAATTCAGAAGTGGTTATTAGCAAATTTTGTGAGAGTATGCCAAATGGCTATGAAATTGCAAAACAGATTTATGGAAAAGTGATGGATAAAATGTTTGAAAAGGGAGAAACATTATGAAAATTGGAATTGATATTGGAGGAAGTCATATAGGAATGGCTTTGATAAAGGATGAAGAAATGATTGTCAAAAAGGAAAAAAATTTTAGCCAAGAAGAACAAAAAAACATGCAAGTGGCTATTTTAAAAACAATCCAAGAGTTGGTGAGTCAGTTACAAAAAGAGTACAATTTTTCTATACAAGAAATTGAATTAATGGGGATTGCAGCGCCTGGAACCATTTCAAATGGAGTAATTGTCAAAGCAGGAAATTTGAATTTGAAAAATTTTAATTTGATTCAAGAATTGCAAAAACAGTATCCAATTTCAATGCAACTTAGAAACGATGGAAAATGTGCAGCTCTTGCAGAAAAAAAGTATGGTGCTATGAAAATGTATGATGATTGCGTTTTTATCAATATTGGCACAGGAATTGGTGGAGCAGCGTTTTTAGGTGGCAAATTGCTAGAGCCGAAAAAAAATTCTGGTTTTGAGTTTGGGCATATGGTTTTAAATCAAGAGGGGAGACTTTGCAGTTGTGGAAAAAAAGGATGTTTTGAAACGTATAGTTCCATTAAGGCACTAAAATTGCATGTGACAGAAGCACTTCAGATAAATAGTGATATTTCAGGAAAACAGTTAAGAGAAGAATTGCTAATAAAAGATGATTCTAAAGTCAAGCAAGAAATAGCTGTTTTTTTGGAATATTTGAAAACAGGAATTGGAAATTTAATTGATATTTTTGAGCCAGAAGTTGTATGTTTTGGAGGCAGTTTTGCTTATTATGAAGGAAGTGAAATTTGGAATCAGTTCATGGAAAAAATGCAAGAAAGTGCTGCTATTTTTAATGAAAAAGAATTACCTGTTATGGTTCCAGCTAAATTGAAAAATGATGCAGGAATGATTGGTTCCGTGATTACCTAAAAAATTAAAGAATAAATCATGCTGACACACTTGACTATTGGTCAGAAAAATTATATGATGATAAAGAATTTATATAAAAGGAGAAGCTTATGGAAAAAAATAAATATAATACACCTTTGAGTGGTAGATATCCAAGCAAAGAAATGAACTATATTTGGTCTGATAATAGCAAATATTCAACTTGGAGAAAATTATGGATAGCACTTAGCGAAACAGAAAAAGAGCTTGGAATTGAGATTACAGATGAACAAATTAAACAAATGAAAGAACATGTTTACGATATTGATTATGAAGTAGTTGCCAAAAGAGAAGCAGAATGTAGGCATGATGTTATGTCACATGTATATGAATTTGGCATGAAATGTCCAGAGGCTAAGCCAATGATTCATTTGGGAGCGACTTCATGTTATGTAACTGATAACACAGATGTGATTTTAATGTTTGAGGCTTTGAAATTAATCAAGCAAAAATTGGTTGTTATTATCAACCATTTGAAAAATTTTGCGCAAAAACATAAAGGCACAACTTGTTTAGGATATACACATTTTCAACCAGCTCAATTAACAACAGTTGGCAAAAGGGCAACTTTATGGCTACAGGATTTGATAGAAGATTTGGAAGAATTAGAATTTGTCGAAAGTCATATGAAATTATTAGGTTGTAAAGGAACAACAGGAACGAGTGAAAGTTTTATGAAGCTATTCAAAGACGAAGAAAAAGTCAAACAAATTGATGGCAAAATTGCAGAAAAAATGGGGTTTGACAAGGTTTTTGCCGTTTCTCGGACAAACTTATACACGAAAATTAGACAGCAGAGTGTTAAATCTTTTATCTGGAATTGCACAAAGTGCTTCAAAATTTGCAAACGACATGCGTTTGTTGCAACATGAAAAAGAATTAGAAGAACCATTTGAGAAAAACCAGATTGGTTCTTCAGCTATGGCATATAAGAGAAATCCGATGAGAAGCGAACGCATTAATTCTCTTGCAAGACATGTTCTTGCTTTAGCAATGGATCCAGCTATGACAGCAAGTACGCAATGGTTGGAACGTACTTTAGATGATTCTGCGAATAAAAGAATTTGTGTGCCAGAAGCCTTTTTAGCAGTGGATTCGATTCTAATTTTATATGCCAATATTGCAAGTGGAATTGTTGTGTATGAAAATGTCATCAAAACTAACATGATGCAAGAATTGCCTTTTATGGGAACAGAGGAAATCTTGATGAATGCTGTTTTAAAAGGGGGAGATAGACAAGAATTACATGAGAAAATCCGTATTTATTCTATGGAAGCTGGAAGGGAAGTCAAAGAATTTGGAAGACCAAATGATTTAGTGGATAGAATTGCTAAAGATGAAACATTTGGAATGACAAAAGACGAGATTTTTGCGGCGCTAAATCCAGACAATTTATGTGGTAGAGCTAAAAATCAAGTAACAGATTTTATCCAAGAACAAGTCAATCCCGTTTTAGAAAAATACCAAAATTTATTAAATACAGAGATTGGAAGTGTAAACGTATAAATATAGCGGCACGGGACACCGTGCCTAAATCGGTTGCAGACAAATTATAAAAATAAGAAAGGAAATAAAAATATGGCAAAAGTAAATGTAGTGCTAGGCACATTTTATGGAGATGAAGGAAAAGGAAAAATTATTGATTATTTGTCAACCAACAGTGATTTTGCAGTAAGATGTACAGGAGGAAATAATGCAGGACATACTATTCATGTAAATGGAAAAAAACATGCCTTTCATTTAATTCCTTCTGGAATTTTAAATCAAAGTACAAAAGCAGTGATTGGAAATGGTGTGGTTGTTGACCCAAAAGTTTTAATTGAGGAAATTGAAAGCTTAAAAGAAAGTGGTTATGAAGTAAACAATTTGTACATTAGTGATAAAGCACATGTAATTTTTCCATATCATATTCAATTTGACCAACTGTTAGAAGAGCTAAGAGATAAGAACGATAAAATAGGAACAACCAAAAGAGGAATTGGTCCTGCTTATTGCGATAAATACGAAAGAAGTGGCATTCGATTTGAGGATTTTATAGGAGATAAATTTGAAGAATTACTAAAAAGAAATGTTGGTCAAAGAAATAAAATTTTGGAATTATATGGTTGTGAGCAATTTGATAGTGATCAAATTTTTAAAGAATACCAAGTTTATGCAAAAATTTTAAAACCATATGTAACAGACACAGTTAGCCTTTTACATGAAGCATTAGAACAAGATGCCGTAATTTTATGTGAAGGTGCACAAGCGACCTTGCTGGATATTGATTTTGGAAGTTATCCTTTTGTTACGTCTTCTAATCCGACTATTGGTGGAATTTCAACAGGTAGCGGAATTGGTAGTACATATATTAATGAAGTATATGGTGTGTTAAAAGCCTATTCTTCAAAAGTTGGAAGTGGTCCTTTTATTACAGAAGAAGATAATGAAATTGGTGACCAAATTAGAGAATTGGGACATGAATATGGAACTACGACAAAAAGACCACGTCGTTGTGGTTGGTTAGATGCAGTTGCACTAAAATATGCAGTTATGTTAAATGGAATAACAGGGCTTGCCATTAATCATGTTGATACAATTGGCAAATTAGACAAAATAAAATTATGTGTTGCCTACCAACACGATGGTGGAATTCAAGATATGAAATTTTCAACCAATTTGGAATATATGAAAAAATGTCAGCCAGTTTATGAAGAATTTGAAGGCAATTTTGGTGACATTTCTTCTATCAAAAAACGTGAAGATTTACCAGAAAATGCAAAAAAATATTTGAACAGAATTGAAGAATTAGTTGGTGTGCCAGTCAAATTCATTGGAACAGGCGCACGGAAGAGATGAACTAATAGCTGACTAAAATTTGAACGATAAAAGGAGTATGGTATGTCAAAATTTGTCCACTTACACGTCCATAGTGAATACAGCTTGCTAGATGGCATGTGCCGTATTAAAGATTTACCAAAACGCGCCAAAGAACTTGGTATGGACGCTATTGCTATTACTGACCATGGCGTCATGTTTCGGTAGCGTCAATTTTTACAAAGAATGTAAATCACAAGGCATAAAGCCAATTATTGGGTGTGAAGTTTATGTTGCGCCACGCAGTCGAACTGACAAGCAATCTGGCATTGATGATAGATATTCTCATCTGATTCTTCTTGCAAAAAATCAAACAGGATACGAAAATTTAATCAAATTAGTCTCCCAGTCTTTTACAGAAGGTTATTACTATAAGCCCCGCATTGATACTGAAATTTTAGAACAATACAGCGAAGGATTAATTTGTTTAAGTGCGTGTTTGGCAGGAAGTCTTAGTCAGGCGATTTTGCAAGAGAATATGGAAAAAGCCAAAGAAATTGCTTTATGGCACAAACGCGTTTTTGGGGAAGATTATTATTTGGAAATTCAAAATAATGGAATTGCGAAGCAAGTTATGGTTAATCAAAAATTAATTGAATTATCACGTGAGCTAAACATTCCATTAGTTGCCACAAACGACGCGCATTATTTGAAAAAAGAAGATAGTTATAATCATGAAATTTTACTTTGTATTCAAACTGGCAAAAAAATGACTGATGAAGAAAGAATGCGTTTTGAAACTGACGAATTTTACATCAAATCTCCAGAAGAAATGATTGACTATTTTTCTAGTGTTCCAGAAGCGATTGAAAATACTGTAAAAATTGCAGAAAAATGCAAGTTTGAGTTCGAATTTGGTGTTACGAAATTGCCTAATTATGATGTGCCAGAAGAATTTGAAACACATGAAGCGTATTTCCGAAAATTGTGCGCAGATGGTTTAAAAGAACGCTATGGTGAAAATCCGCCTAAAGAAATTTTGGACAGAGCTGAATATGAAATGAGCGTTATTTCAAAAATGGGTTATGTGGATTATTACTTAATTGTTTGGGATTTTATCCATTATGCCAAAAGCACAGGGATTGCAGTAGGTCCAGGTCGTGGTTCTGGAGCAGGTTCTATAGTTGCATATGCTATTGGAATTACGGATATTGATCCAATTAAATATAATTTGCTTTTTGAAAGATTTTTAAATCCAGACCGAATTAGTATGCCTGATTTTGATGTCGATTTTTGCTACGAAAGACGTCGGAGAAGTGATTGATTATGTTGCTAGAAAATATGGTGCAGATCATGTTTCCCAAATTATCACATTTGGTACGATGTCTGCTAGAAGTGTGATTCGTGATGTAGGAAGAGTTCTGGATGTACCTTATAATGAAGTGGACAAACTAGCCAAAATGATTCCATTTGAGTTACATATTACCATTGAAAAAGCATTAAAGGAAAATGTTGAACTCAAAAATTTATATGAAAGTGATGAAACTGTCAAGAAAATTATTGATATTGCACAAGGCTTAGAAGGGATGCCAAGAAATGCATCCACACATGCTTGTGGTGTTGTTATCACAAAAAATCCAGTGGACACGTATGTGCCATTATACGTTAATGATGGTACACCAGTTGCGCAATACACTATGACTTTATTAGAAGAATTAGGGTTGCTAAAAATGGATTTTTTAGGGCTTAGAACTTTGACTGTTATTGAAGATTGTAAACAACTTGTGAAAAAAAATCGTGGAATTGATGTTGTATTTGACGAAGCGATGAATGACCCAAAAGTTTACAAGCTTTGGCAAGAAGGCAATACATTTGGTATTTTCCAATTTGAAAGCGCAGGAATGACTTCTTTTATGAAAGAATTAAAACCAGATTGTTTAGAAGATATTATTGCAGGTGTTTCATTGTATCGTCCTGGTCCTATGGATCAAATTCCGCGTTACATCAAAGGAAAACTAAATCCTGGGCATAATGAATATACTCATCCAGCTTTAGAGCCGATTTTGAATGTTACCTATGGGTGTATGGTGTATCAAGAACAAGTTATGCAAATTGTGCGTGATTTGGCAGGGTATTCGCTAAGTCGTGCGGATTTGGTACGTCGTGCGATGGGAAAGAAAAAGCTAGATGTTATGGCAAAAGAGCGAGAAGTTTTCATTCATGGGCAAACGGATGAAAAAGGAGAAATCATTGTTCCGGGCTGTGTTCGTAATGGAATAGATAGCGATTCTGCGAATAAAATATTTGACGAAATGATTGAATTTGCTAAGTATGCTTTTAACAAATCTCATGCGGCTGCCTATGCAGTTGTTTCCTACAGAACAGCCTATTTGAAGGCGTATTACAAAGAAGAATTGATGGCAGCAACCTTAAATAGTTTTTTGGGAAATTTAGACAAAATTCCGATTTATATCAATGATTGTAAAAAAATGAATATTGGCATTTTGCCACCGAATATTAACAAAAGTGAGACCAAATTTACAGTAGATAACAAGCAAATTCGTTTTGGACTTCGGAAGCATAAAAAATGTCGGAATTGCAGCAATTAATAGTATTGTAGAAGAGCGAAATAAAAATGGAGAATTTGAGAATTTTGCGTCTTTTTGTGAAAGAATTAAAGACAAAGGTGTGAATAAAAAGTGTATTGAAAGTTTGATAAAAGCGGGGAGTTTTGACGATTTTGGAAAAACACGAGCAACACTTTTAGCCTCTTTTGAAGGAATTATTGATGTAATTAATAATGCAGATAGAAAAGTTATGGAAAATCAGGTTTCTATGTTTGATTTAATGGAAGAAAATGAAGAACCAATCGAAACGAAAAAATATACATTTGTGGAAAAAGAGGAGTTTGACGAAAAAGAATTACTAAGTTTGGAAAAAGAAATGATTGGGATTTACATTTCGGGACATCCATTGGAAAAATATGGTGAATTGATTGAAAAAACGACCAATATTAATACGTTAAATATGCTAAAAATTAACGAAGACATGGAAGCATATGGAAAAACACTAGAATATCATGACAACCAAAATGTAAAATATGCAGGAATTATTACAAAGCTTAAAAAGAAGTTTACGAAAAATAATACCATTATGGCATTTGTGACGATTGAAGATTTGTATGGAAGTGTGGAACTGATTGTATTTGATCGTGTGTATCATAATTCACAAAGTGCGTTATTGGAGGAAAATGTTGTTTTGGTGGAAGGTCGACTTTCTATTCGTGAGGAAGAACCAGTAAAGATTGTGGCAAGTAAAATTCAAGATTTGAATGCCAATAGTATAAGTCAAGAAGGTGAAAATCGAAAAATTAACGAAGTGTTAATTGATATAACCAATTTGCCAGAAGAGGTAAAAGACAGGCTTCGTGGCGCAATTAAGTTTTTTGCAGGAGACCGAGCAAATGTAAAATTGGAAATTGTGCAAAATGGACAAACTAAGCCATGTGGCGGAGTTTATATGACAGCTGAGATTTTGGAGAAATTTGAAGAAATTGTGGGAAAAGAAAATATTGCGAAAAAGTGAAAAATGACTTGATTTTTACCAAGAATCGTAATACAATACGAAAAATGGTATCCCAAAAGCGAAAGGAATGAAAAAATGAGTAAACAAAATGGATTTGCCTATCGAGTTTTAGTGTTAATCATTATTTTAGTAATTGCTATAGCTGGTGTGATGATGAATAAAATTGTGGGGAAAAATGGTGTATTAAATCGAGTGGTAGAAGTGGAAACACAGTATAGTAAAGAAGATGTATTAGAAAAAATTAATCATAAAGTAACTCAAAAATTTATTGAAATTAACAATGAGGCAAAAGCCAATAATCGTAATATTTCAGAACTGTATAATTGTGATGTGGTAATCGAGTTTTTAAAGCAAAACTTGATTATAGAACAAGTAAAAGATGAAAATGGAAATTGGCAAGAAGGAATTTATGAAATTCATGTTGAAAAATTGAAAACAGAAAATCAGCAAATTCATGAAGTTGGGAAGTTTCAGCTTGAGAAAATAGAAGAGCGATATATGGTTGTGTGGTATGATGAAAATGGAAATGCCCAAGAAATTGGAGAATTGCAGATTCAGCAAATTTAAAAATGAATATATAATGAGCGAAATTTTAGGAGGCACCTCAAATTTCGCTCTTTTTTTAGTTTTACAGATTTTTTATTTATACACAAAAATCATCAGAATTTGATAGTTAAAAAATTAAATTTGTTCTAGATGATATAAATTTTGGTCTTTGCAAAGTTTTGCTCTTTTAGCTGTTTTTGGATCGGTTGAATGAAGCGAATTTTCTAAAAATTCAGGATGTGTGGTCAAAAATTCTTTCATGGATTTATCTGGATTTTCAGCAAATTGTTGCAACATTTCTAGTTGAGCATCGTTGATAATGCCTAATTTTTTTGCTTTTTGAAATAACACATCATTAATTTGTAATAAAGATAGAGGACGAATACCAAGGTTAATTAAAACTTGGTCGCCACCTTGCATTCGATTAACAACAGCCACGCTTGTTGTAATATTGGCACCTAAATTTTTGATGGCAGGAACCCAAGCTCGAAGATAGCTAGAAGCAAGTGTGATTAAATCTGCGATGTGTAAAACACGTGCATTGGTTAATTTGGTGACAGGTGTTGATTCTTCAAAATCACAAGTGCTTACAACAGTAGATAAATCTTTGTAAATTGTGATATGTGGTTTTCCAAGAAGATAAGCAAGAATAATAGAAAAATACCAATCACGTCTTTCTCCACCAGAAATATAATCAATGGTTGATAAATCAGTTTTTGATTCAATGAATTTTTTTAAGTTGTCAACAACTGTTTTATAGATTTCGTTATTTTCATATTGTGCCAAAACTTTTTCAAAAAGGTTGGCTGGAATTAAATCTTTTGGTACAGTTTCTAGTTGTATATCAATAAAATCAAGAAGTTCTTGCGCATCTTTTTGGCTTCCATATAGAAAATGAGTATTGGAAAAGTAAGGGCTAATGGTTCCAGATGTTAACCAAAATGGTTTATTTTCTTCGCATATTTTAAAGGCATTTGTTTTAAATAATAATGATGTTAAATCATTCATAAAAATTTCCTCCTAATTCTTTTTAGTTACTTTTTCTAATATACTAAAAAATGAAGAAAAAGTCAATGTTTTATCAAAAAATAGTTGTCGAAAATAGAATTTTTTGATAATTTTTTTGTGAAAACTATGGACAAAATACAAAAAATTCGTTACAATAGAAATGATGAGGGCGGACAATCTGGTCTGCCCTAGATTTCTATTTTTTGTGTTAAAAATACGGGTGTTTTTAAGAAAGGAAGAAAAATTCATGAGAATGAGTACAATCGATAAAGAAATTATGGGAGAAAGAGCAGAATTAAGGAGAGCGAAAAAAGCACGAAAAGAAAATAAAAAGAGTGGACATATTGGTGTAAAAAGATTTTTTTCAGTTTTATTCTTACTTGGTTCGATAGGGATTATTAGTGGATTAACATTGCTTTATGGACCTTGGAAAAATTTTAGAGAATGGCTGATTACAACTGCGATGACGACTATGTCTCATCAATATTATGCAACTTGGTTTTATAGTCCAGAAGTCATTGAGGATGTGTTAAATAGAAATAAAATTGTAGAAATTGCAGAAGATACAGATACAGATTTGATTCACTTTGGAGCAGGTAAGACAACAGAATATAAAAATGAATTTGAAAGACAAATTTTAGAAAGAGACCCCAAAAATAATGATTATAAAATTATTGAAATTGAAGGAAAAGGATATTCTGGCTATTTGGTTGCTGTGTATGATCCATCCAGAATTCAAGCAGTTTGTACGAAAAATTTGGGCATTTCTGGACAATATTTAACAACTATGGCAGAAGATCATGATGCGATTTTAGCCATTAATGGTGGTGGATTTGATGACCCCAATTATAATGGGACAGGTGGTTCACCACTTGGTGTGACGATTTGTAATTGGGCGTATGCATCACAAGCTAAATATAAAGGTGCTGGCGGAATGATAGGGTTTACAAGAGATAATAAATTGGTTTTAACTTCTAAAGTAAATGCCAATGAAGCCAAACAGAAAGATATTCGTGATGCAGTAACATTTGGACCATTTTTAATTGTGAATGGGAAACCTTCTTCTGTTGTTGGTAATGGTGGTTGGGGAACTGCGCCAAGAACAGCGATTGCACAAAGAAAAGATGGAATTGTGTTATTTTTAGTTATTGATGGAAGAACCGCTTCAAGACCAGGGGCAGATATGGACGATTTAATTGATATTCTTTTGGATTATGGTGCTTATAATGCAGCCAATTTGGATGGTGGAACTTCAAGTGTGTTAGTTGTAAATAATACAATTGTGAATGACCCGATTGATAGTACAGGAGCTCATAAAACAAGACCAATTTCGACAGGATTAATTATTACAAAAGATGATAGCGATGATAGTGATCACAGTGTTGTAGCCAATAAATTAGGAGAAGATGATTAAGATTTATTTGGAGGAGGAAGTAAGAGAAAATGTACGAAATTTTTGCTGATTTACATGTACATATTGGAAGGTCTGAAAATGGAAAACCGATTAAAATAACAGCAGCAAGAAACTTAAATTTTGCTAATATTGCAAGAGAATGTGCTGAAAAAAAAGGAATTCATTTGGTGGGAATTATTGATTCGGCATCCCCTTATGTGATAGAAGATATTGAGCATTTTTTGGAAACGGGAGAGGCTTTTGAGATTCCAGATGGTGGCATTATTTATAAAGATAAAGTTTGCATTCTTTTAGGAAGTGAAATTGAAACTTCTGAAATAAACGATCAAGGAAAAACAGGAAGTGCACATAATTTATGTTATTTTCCAACCTTAAAAGACATCAAAGCTTTTTCAAAAGAGATGGAAACACATATTAAAAATATGACACTTAGTTCACAAAGAGCCAATATTTCGGCATATGAATTGGTAGATATTGTAGAAAAATATCATGGAATTTTGATTCCAGCGCATTGTTTTACGCCACATAAAAGTTTTTATGGAAATTGTACATGTTCTTTAAGACGAATTTTTCAAGATAAATACGACAAAATACCTGCGATTGAGCTTGGCTTGAGCTCAGATACTTTTTTGGCTGACCAAATAACAGAATTGGAAAATAAAGCATTTTTGACGAATTCAGATGCACATTCACTTCCGAAAATTGCTAGAGAATATAATAAAATGCAAGTAGAAAATATCAGTTATAAAGAATTTGTCAAAGCGCTGAAAAATGAAGATGGACGCAAAGTTTTGGCTAATTATGGATTGGATCCAAAACTTGGAAAATATCATAGAACGTATTGTGAGGTTTGTGATAAACGAATTGAGGGAATTGCGCCAGTTGTAAAGTGCGATTCTTGTGATAGTAGAAATATTACAATGGGGGTTTTTGACCGAATTGAAGAAATCAAAGATAAGCAACAGACGAAAAGCCCAGATTTTAGACCACCTTATGTGTATCAAATTCCACTGACATTCATTCCAGGCTTGGGAAATAAAACTATTGATAAATTATTAAATCATTTTGAGACAGAAATGACAATTTTACATAAAGTTTCTGAAGATGACATTGAAGCTGTTGTTGGAAGCAAAATTGCCAAGCATATTATGTTAGCAAGAGAAGGAAAATTGCAAATTGTAGCAGGCGGTGGCGGACTTTACGGTCAAGTGAAAGCCGAATAGAAAAAAGATAATTTATAGTTTACGAAAAAAATAGAATAAATTAAAAACCAATGAATACACTTGAAATAGAATCGTGAATTAGTCAGCAGTTGGCTTAAATTTTAGTAGAGCAAAGGAAAAAGATTTTATGAACAAAAGTGTATTTTTTGAGTATTTGAATCATTATAAAAAGAATTTTATCATTTTAATTTTAGTATTTTTTGTAGGGATTATGGGCGGAATTATGTTTATTAATCATGCGAGCGAAAACCAGATGCAAGAAATTGGCTCTTATGTAAATTCTTTGAAAGAAAATATTAAATCTGCGGATGAAATTAATCAAACAGCGATTTTAATGCAAAGCATGAAACAGAATATTTTGCTGGTTTTGCTGATATGGTTTTTGGGTTGTACGATTTTAGGAAGTTTTTTGATTTATCTTGGGATTGCATATAAAGGATTTTCCATAGGATACACAGTTTCTGCGATGGTTGCAACTTTGGGAGTAAAAACCGGTAGCATTTTTGCTATTTTGTCTTTGTTATTACAGAATTTGGTTTTTCTTCCTGTTATTCTAATTTTAGCGGAAAGTGGGATTAAATTATACAAAAATTTGAGGGAAAATCAATTCATGAATTTGAAATTTGAATTTTTAAGGCATACTGTCATTATGTTGATTGCAATGATTGGTTCGGTGATGGCAAGTTTTATAGAAGTTTATGGTTCTACAAACTTTTTGATTTTTTTTAAAGATTTTTTCTAAAAACTATTTACATTTTGTTGAAAATCTGATATAACATATATGTCTTATGTAAATTATAAAGGAATGAGGTATTAATCATGGAGAAACAAATCAAACTTTTTTTAGAATTTTTACAAAATGATAAGAAATTGTCAAGCAATACATTGCAATCATACAAAAGAGATATTTTACAATATCAAAGTTACATAGACGAAAATCAATTAAATTATTTAAAAATAGATAAAGAACAATTAGAAAAATATTTGAAGAATTTAGGAAAAGCGAATAAAAAGCCATCTACAATTTCAAGAAATTTAGCTACGATTAGAGCTTTTTATCAATATTTGATTCGCACTAAAAAAGTGAAAAAAGACCCAACAGAAGGCGTACATTCTCCAAAAGTAGAGAAAAAAATACCAAGTGTATTGACAGCAAAGGAAGTAGAATTGTTATTAAATCAACCTAAAAATATAGATTTAAAAGGAATTCGAGATAAAGCAATGCTTGAATTTGCTTATGCTACAGGAATGCGTGTTACAGAGATTATTTCTTTGGATATAACAGATGTGAATGTAGAGGAATCTTATGTTGTTTGCAATAGTGGAAGTAATAAAAGAAACATTCCACTAGGCTCTATGTCTTTACAAGCATTGGTGGAATATATCGAAAAAGCAAGACCAATATTGATAAAAAATGAAACAGATAAAGCACTTTTTGTCAATATCAATGGAAAAAGATTGACCAGACAAGGCTTTTGGAAAATTGTAAAATATTACAAAGAACAAGCACATATTTCAAAAGAAATTACGCCACATGTTTTGCGTCATTCATTTGCAACACATTTATTAAGAAATGGTGCAGATTTAAAATCGATTCAAACCATGTTGGGACATTCTGATATTTCTTCAACACAAGTATATATGCAATTTAAAAACGAAAACTTACAAGATATTTATAACAAAGCACACCCACGTGCGTAATCAAATAGAAAAAATTAGGGAAAAGACAATTTGCAGAAGAATTTTGCAAATTGTTTTTTAGTTTTCAAAACAAGCAAAATTTATGTTAGTTTTGAAAGAGCTTTGCTTTATAAAGTCGCTCGCAAGAGCCTGTTTAACTGAAAACTGCGTCTAAAAAATCTTGAAAATGGATTGAAAAAATCTCAAGTATGTGATACAGTATAAAAGTGTAAAAGGAGTAAAATAATGATTGAAAAATGGAATATTGAAATAAATGAGAAAATTTATAAAAAATTGCTAATCATAGGCATGATTGTTATGATTGCTTATGTGCTTATTACGTTTTTATATTTTTCTGTTCCTAGAATTTATCGAATGAATCCAAATACAAAAATCGATATGACAGGTAGTGTGAAAAATGGAGTAAACCTATTAAAAAGAGGAAAAGCAACATTAGAAATATCTGCTTGGGCTTATCGAGAAGGACAATCTGTGCAAACTTGCAAAAGTTGTTTGATTTTAAAAAGTCAAGAAACAGGAAGGATGTATCAGTTGCAAACAGATATAAAAGAAGTGCCTGAGCTGCAAGTAGTAGAGGGAAAATACGATTGTTTGCAGAGTGGAATTTATGCTAAAAGTATTGTATTGGGCTTAAAAGACGGAAATTATGATTTGCTTATTTTATACCAAAATGACCAAGAAAATGTATTAGTGAATACAGAAGTTGTGGTAGAAATTTAGTCTTAAAAAAGGAGCTTGGAAAGGAAGATTGAAATTGGAAAATGTGCTTGGAAAAATAAAAGAATTTTTCAAAAATAATATAAGAATTGCTGTATTGGTACTGTTTGTGCTAGAGTTTTTAATCAATATTTGGATTGTACCAAACCAATACGATGGAGAATTTTTTCTTGAAAAAATGGAACAAATGTCATTGTTTGATTTTCTATTAGGACGTTATCAAAATTGGACTTCAAGATTGTTATTAGAACTGGTGACTTGTGTTATTTTAAGTAAACCAAGTTTTGTTTGGATTTTGCTAAACACCATAATGACAACTATAATTGGTTATTCGATTTTGAAAATATTCGTGAAAAAAGAGGATAGAGAATCAGTTTGGATGGCAATCGGCTTTATTTTAATTGCTCCAATTTATAAAGTTTCTAGCTCTGGTTGGGGCGTTGGAACTATTGTTTATACTTGGCCTTTAGCTATGTTATTGTTTTCTTGTATTCCGATTAAAAAAATAGTGCAAGGGCAAAAAATTCAAAAGTGGATGTATCCAATGTATTGTGTGGCATTGCTTTTTGCTTGCAATCAAGAACAGTCTTGTATGATTGCTTTTGGAATTTATGGCTTATTTACAATTTTGGAAATTTTAAAAAATAGGAAAAAAGTACATCCTTTTTTGGTTGTGCAATGGGGAATTGTAATTTTGAGTTTGATTTTTATTGCAACTTGTCCAGGAAATTATGTAAGAAAAAATGCAGAAATACAAAACTATTATAGTGAATTTGGCATGCTGGGCATTTTGGATAAAATTTCTTTAGGCTTGACTGCAACTGTGAATAATTTGCTAGTTAAACCCAATTTAGCTTTTTTAGTGTGTTGCTTATTGATAGCAGTTTACATATTTAAAGTGGATAAAAATAAATTGCATCGAGCTATTTGTATGATTCCTCTGATTGCGATTTTTGTGTTTGGTATTTTGAAAAATGCAGTTTGCAGTTTATATCCATATTTGAATGTTTTTTATGAAATCATTAGTTTGGAAGAACCTATGTTAAATGCTACCAATTATATGGATGGACTTCATTTTATTCCACTCATGATGGCATTTATTATTTTAGGAAGTTTATTTCTAAGTATTTTGTTGATTTTTAAAAAGTAAGAAAATAATATATCAATTGTACTTTATATTTTAGGACTGTTATCAAGAGTTGCTATGGGATTTTCACCAACTATTTTTGGTTCAACAGATAGAACGTTTGTGTTTTTTGAATTTGCACTTATCATCATTAGTATTTTGATTTGGCAAGAATTTTTAAAGCAAACCGATAAAACACAAATCAAAGCGAGAAATAGAGTTGGCACAGTGATTATAATTTTGGCAGTTTTGCAGTATTTTCAAACATTCATTTATACATTAGTAAGTCGCATGTAATGAAAAAATAGAAAAATAAATTGGCATAAAACCCGTCTTTTTGAATATATATAAACATAGTATAGCAAAAAGGACGGTGTTTTTTTATGAGAAGATTTAGCAGAATTAATGAAATATTAGAAATTCCAAGAGAAATTGTGGGAAAAGTTCCTAAAATAACCATCACGAGTTTTGACGAGGTTTTGATTGAAAATTTTAAAGGAATTTTAGAATACGAAGATTTTTTTGTCAGAATTAGTACACATATTGGAAATATCAATATTAATGGATTTAATTTAAAATTGAGTCAAATGACAGAAGATGACATTTTGGTTAGTGGCAAAATTGAAAGTTTAGATTTTGAAAGCAAAAGGAGTGATTAAAATGATATTAAAATGGTTGTATCGCTATATTTTTGGCGTTGTAGAAATTATAGTAGAAGGATTTTTTGTTGAACGATTTATGAATATTTGTAAAGCAGAAGAAATATTTTTTTGGAGTTCTCATATTGAAAAAGGTACGATTTTAAAAGCAACAATTAATAAGTCTGATTTTAAAAAAATTCGTCCTATTGCAAGAAAAACTTCTTGTAGAGTACAAATCAACAAAAAAAGTGGACTTCCTTTTGTTGTGAAAAAATATAAAAAGAGAAAAGTTTTTGCAATTGCATTTTTGGTGATTGCAATTTTTTGTTTCGTTTTGACACGTTTTATTTGGAATATTGAAGTTTCTGGTGTACAAAATATTTCTAAAGAGGAAATTTTATCTGATTTAGTAACATATGGAATTCAAGAAGGAAAGCTAAAATCTAAACTTGACCTTGACAAAATCAAAAATGAAATGAGATTAAATCGAAATGATTTGGCTTGGATTGGAATTGACATACAAGGCACTAATGTGTTAGTTACGGTTGTTGAAGCAGTAGAAGAACCAGAAATTGTGGATGAAAATACGCCATGCAATATTGTGGCAGATAAGGCTGGAACGGTTTCTAAAATGATTGTGCGAAATGGAACGGCAAGAGTGAATGTTGGGGATAGGGTATCTGTTGGCGATGTTTTGGTAGAAGGTGTGATGGAAGGAAAATATACAGGAATTCGAGAAGTACATAGTGATGCAGATATTTATTTGGTGAGTGTGTATGAAAAAGAGAAAAAAGAGGCATTTATTCAGAAAATAGAAGAACGAACAGGAAATATGCAAAAAAATGTTGAAATTTATATTCATAATTTTAAAATATTTTTCAATAAAGGGGTTCCAAAATTTGAAAATTGTGATACAATAAAGACATACAAAAAATTAAAACTATTTTCGAACTATTATATCCCAATTGAAATTGTAAATGTGATGGATTATGAACTTGAAAAAAGCTTCAAAAGCTATACACAGCAAGAGCTTACAGAAAAAATAACAAATGATTTGCGAAATGATTTAAACCAAGAATTATCCATTTCAGATACAAGTCAAATCGATGAAAAAGTAGATTGTATCGTAGATTCAGATGGAGTAAGGGTAAGGCTGAGTTATTCAGTAGAAGAGAAAATAGGAAAAAAACAATAAAGAAAGGAAATACAAAGTATGGAAGAAAGAAGTTTAAAAGTACTTGCTAATGATACGACCTTTTTTAATAAAATATCGAATACATTAACCAAATTATTAATTCCAACCAAAATTGGATTGAATGGCATGTTAATTACTTTGAAAAGAAATGCTGTTTTAAAAGCTTATGAAAATTACAAAGAAATAGCAGATAGTGATAACAATCCTAAAAAAGAAGCAGCTTTGAATCGTTATGAAGAAAGTTACACATTGTATTTAGAGTCAATTGATAAATACATTATGGATTCTGTTTACAAGAAAGTAAAAAGTGGAAATGCTTCTAATTTTGAAAAAAGTGCATTATCTAATTATTATAATGTTGTTCATTTAAAAGAGAAGGAATATGCAGAATATAAATCAAGAAAACAAAAATTTTTATTAGACTTAGATTATGATAGTGTTTTAAGTAATGGAAAAGAAAAATTGATAAAAAGATACCGCAAATTGTACATAACCAAAAGTGATGAGCTTTACAAAGCGATTTTGAAGAATTATTCAGTTCATTTAGCAGATGGGATTAAAGAAAAAAATTTGAGTCAATTAGGTCTTTACAGAAATATTTTCTTGGTTTTAGAAGAATATGTCAAAAAAATATTACCATTAAAATTAGAAGAAGATTTCAAAGATTTTGAAAAAATCAAAGAAGAATATGATGAATTAGAACGTTTTGAAATTGGAAAATTAGATGAAAAGGATTTTCTTGAAAAAAGTGCAATTTTGCTTGGTATGAGTAGAACTTTGTTTACTCATAGTTTGCCATTGGTTGCAGCAGAACAATGTTATCAAAAACTACTTAAAGATACACGTAATTTAATTGTTGTAACTAAACAAGAAAAGAAAAAGGAAGCAGTTTATACAAGTTTATTAAACATGATTCAAAATTACAACAAAAAAATATTATGTACCAAAGTTTATTGGGAAGATGCAGGTCAAAGAGAAGCTTACAAAAAATTTGCTAAAGAATTTGAGGAAGCAAAATCAGAACAAGAAAAAGAGATTGCCATCTTGAAAAAAGAATTGCATGATTTAACAGAAAAAATGCCAAAAGTATTGCAAATACGCCAATATTACAAAAACAAATTAGTTGCATTTGGTGTTATGAAACAATACAAAAATCATGGTAAAACCATTCCAAATGCAAAATATATTAAAAAATAGCAAGGAAGCACGAGAATTTTTTGTGCCAATCAAACCAATAAAAATAAGGGAAAATTTATGAAACAAATAGTAGAAATTGAATATCGTCAAATTGAGGAAAAAAACCAATACGATACATTCATTAATCAAATTATTACAAAATGTTTTGAAGTGGAAAACTTACAAAACACAAAATTATATGTTAGTATCATTTTGACAACCAAAGATATTATTAGAAATATCAATCAAGAATATAGAAATATAGACAAACCAACAGATGTGCTTTCTTTTCCTATGTTTGAAAAAGAAGAAATAAAAAAGCAAACTCAAGAAGAGGCTTTGGGAGATATTATTATTTCTGTTGAAAAAGTAGAAGAACAAGCTAAGGAATATGGGCATAGTTTTGAAAGAGAATTAGCATATATGTTGGTTCATGGTTTTTACCATTTAATGGGAGAAGATCATATTCAAGAAGAGGACAAACGCAAAATGAGAAAAAAAGAAGAAAATGTTTTAAATCAATTGAACATTACGCGATAGTGGGGAGCATAATAAAAATTGAATAAAGGATGTAAAATAAATGGAACGAAAAAAGTGGAAAAATAAAAATCTTTTAGTGGCATTTCAAAATAGTTTAAGTGGCATAAAATATGTCATTCAAAATGAGACAAGCTTTCAGATAGAATGTGTAATTGGTATTTTTGCAATAACATTTGGGATTTTGCTTAAATTAAGTTTGACAGAATGGATGACAGCTTGGCTTGCCATGGGACTTGTCCTATTTGCAGAACTAATCAATACAGCGATTGAAGTGATGCTGGATTTATACTCACAAGAGTATAATGAAAAAATTAAAATTGCAAAAGATATTAGTAGCAGTGCAGTGCTTATAACGGTTATTGTTGCTATTATGCTTGGTTGTGTGTTGTTTTTGCCCAAATTAGGAATGCTATTTTTCAATTAAAAAATTCATGGGAATTTATAATGCTATGAATGGAAGAAAGGAATGGAAATAAAAATGGATAAAAAAATGAAGATATTAATCGGAGTTATTATTGTTATCATCATTGTTTTAGCAATTATTTTAGGAACCAAAGTATTAAAAAAAGAACAAAATGGGCAGCAGGCTGTTGTAGAACAGCAAGAACAAGAGCAAAAACCCAAAGGTGAACAATCAGAGCAAAAACCCAAAAATGAAATAAAAATTTTTAATGGAAATAGTAGACCGATTGCTTTTATGATTGATAATAATGTAAATGCACAGCCACATGCTTCTATCAATCAAACTTATCTTGTTTATGAAATCATAGTAGAAGGCGGAGAAACGAGATTAATGGCTCTATTTAAAGGAATTGATGTAGCTCAAAAAGATGTGATTGTTGGACCAATTCGAAGTGCAAGACATTATTTTATTGATTATGCTTTGGAAAACGATGCCATTTATGCTCACTTAGGACAAAGTCCACAAGCAGAATCGTATATCAAAAATTTCAATGTAGCAGATATTAATGGACAAATTTATGATACAGGAAAAGCCAGAACCAATACAGCTTTATATTGGAGAGAAAAATCGAAAAAAGCACCACATAATGCTTATACCAGTATTGCCAGCATTATGGAAATTTGCAAAAGAAAACAATACAAAACAACATCTGATAAAAAAAGTTTGCTAAATTATGTTTCAAATGAAGTCAATTTAACACAAGAAAGTGCCAAACAAGCTAGTACAGTTAACATACCATATGGAACTAATCATACAGTAAAATATGTCTATAACCAAGAAACTAAAAGATATACACGTTTTTCAAAAGGCAAAAAGCAAGTGGATGAGACAACAGGTGAAGATGTAACAACCAAAAACTTAATTATTACATTTATCAAAAATACAAGCTTAGATGATGGAGAAGGAAAAGGTAGACAAGAATTGGATAATTTTACGAATGCAGATGGATATTATATTACAAACGGAAAAGCAATCAAAATCAAATGCAAAAAGCAATTTGTTGGTGGACAAACAGAATATTTAGATGAAAATGGAAAGCCAATAGAAGTAAATGATGGAAATACGTGGATTAATATTTGCCCAATAGATAGCAATGTAACATTTGAATAAAGGAAATGCTGTCCAGGTAAAGTAAATACAAAATAAAAAGGAAACAAACATGAACGAAAATTTTAAATCGGGTTTTGTCACATTTGTTGGCAGAACTAATGTCGGAAAATCGACTTTATTAAACAATTTAATGCAAGAAAAAATAGCTATTACAGCTAATAAGCCTCAAACAACCAGAACAGCAATTAAAGCAATGCTAAATTCACCGAATTATCAAATCGTCATAACAGACACACCAGGAATTCATAAACCTAAAACCAAATTAAGCAAAACCATGTTGGAGACGGCGTACACAAATTTAGAAGAAGTCGATGTAGTTGTTTTTCTAATAGAGGCAACTTCTCATGAAATTGGACCAGGTGATGCGAAAATTCTAGAAAAGTTGAAATCGACAAACCAAAAGTGTATTTTAGCAATCAATAAAATTGATTTAATAGAAAAACAAAAGTTATTAAATTTGATGAAAATTTATAGTGAGGCTTATGATTTTGAAGCCATAGTTCCTATTTCAGCAACAACAAGTGAAGGAACCAAAAAGCTTATCGAAGAAATTGTAAAATTGTTGCCAGTCGGACCGAAATACTATAGTGAAGAAGAATACACAGATCAGACAACAAGGCAAATGATAGAAGAAATCATTCGTGAAAAAGCATTGCGATTTTTAAATGAAGAAGTGCCACACGGAATTTATGTTGAAGTAGAAAAATTTAAAACTAGAAAAACAATGAAAAATGAGAAAATTTTTCATATTGATTCTGTTATTTACACCATAAAAGATTCCCATAAAGGAATCATTATTGGAAAAGGTGGAAGTATGTTAAAAAGAATTTCGACAGCAAGTAGATATGAAATTGAAAACTTGTTAGGTGAAAAAGTAAACCTAAAAATATGGGTAAAAGTAAGGGAAGATTGGCAAGAAAAAGAAACATTTGTAAAAAAATTCAAAGGATAAATGAAATAACATTCACTCCAAAAATGGAAAATATTGTCAGCGAAAATCAATTATCAAATAGGGCATTTTGGACAAAATAAGAAGGAAGAATAAAGGAGTGGATGAAAATGATTACAGATATTGCATGGAATGCGTTCAAGAAAACTGGTGATATTACGATGTATCTTGAATTCAAACGAACGAAAAAATAAAAGGAAGTTCAAATGAAACAAATAAAGTTAAATGGAGTAATTTTAGTTGAAAACAATATGGGCGATTTTGACAAAATGCTAACGATACTAACACCAAACTTGGGGAAAATTGGGTGCAGTGCAAGAGGAGCCAGAAGACCGAAAAGTCTTCTACTAAGCGGCACTCAATTTTTGTGCTTTGGAGAATATATGTTATACAAAAGTGGAAATCATTATTCACTCAATTCTTGTGAAGTGATTGAAATGTTCTACAATATCCGAACTGATTTAGACAAATTAACTTATGCAGGTTACATTACTAAAATTATCAATGATGTAACAACAGAAAATCAAAATTCTTATCAAACTCTTAAATTATTTTTGAATACGTTATTTGCGATTTCTGAAACAGATAAAAATTTAGATTTTATTACCATGGTGTTTAAGTTAAGGTTGCTCAAAATCATTGGATTTTCCCCTAATATTTACCAATGTACAACCTGTAAAACCAAGCAAGAAATAACACATTTTAGTATGAAAGACAATGGTTTTAAATGCAAAAATTGTGCCAAACAAGATACAGGAGCGATTGCTGTTTCTGAAGCAACACAAAATGCGATTAAATACATTATGATAGCAGATTCCAAAAAAATTTTTTCCTTTCAGTTATCCGAAAAATGCCAAAAAGAATTAGAATTAGTTGCCACAATTTATTTGAATGAAAAATTAGAAAAAGAGTATAAATTAGAAAAATTTTTTTAGTTTTTTAAAATATTGACTTTTCCTCTAAAAAAAGATATAATAAAAAAAGAGATTGATAAAAAAGGAGAAAAATATGCTATCAAAAATATGGAAAAAAGCATTGCTTGCGATTTGTATTATTGCATGCTTATTTAATGTAATGGGGAAATTAATTGGCAGAACTTCATTAGATATACAATTAAAAAGTGTAGCAGATATTATAAATTTGGAAAAAAAGCAAACAGAGAATGAAAAGTTGAACCAAAAGCCAGATTCTGAGCTAGAAAAAACTTCTGAAAATACAATCTCTGAAAAAGAAAATACGATTGTGGTAATTTATTAAAAACAAATTTTTGATAATAAATGCAAGAAAATACTTGATTTTCTTGTTTTTTTATGATATAATTAAAAACAAGAAAATTGAAAGGAAAGTGAGAACACATGGGAGCACTTGCAAAAAGTATAAAAGAAAGTAAAATAGGACACCTGTTTAGTGAAGTATTTGAAGCTTTAAAAAGCATGGTAAATTTAGCAGGAGAAGTAGAAGAAGAATTAAGCTTAGAAGAAGCAATTAAAATAACACAAGCAGAAAATCCAGGAAGCCAACAAGAAATCAAGGATTTAGAATATAAATTAGCAGGGATAGAAGCGACTGTTTCTGAGGAAAAAGCATTAACTCAAAAAGAACAAAGTCAAGAAAAGCCGAAGGCACAAGAACGAATAAGAGGCGATGAAAATTAAAATAATGTAAAAATCAAAAAACGTAATCTAAAAAAGATTGCGTTTTTTAGTTTGAAATTTTCATAATGCTCACTTTTGCTTTTAGAAAATAGACTCTATGTTGAATTAAAAAGAGTTTATAATAAATTTTTATCCAAAAGTTTGCAATTGTTTTGGTGAGATTTTGAGGAAGTTATTGACAATTTAAAAATTAAAAGTTAGAATTAAAATAATAAAGTCTATCACAAGCAAGAAAGGAAAATATAATATGAAAAATGCAAAATCTGGAATCACATTAATGAGTTTACTTATAACCGTTATTATTTTAATTATTTTAGCAGGAGTTAGCATAAGAGCCATAACATTAGACAATGGTGTCTTTGAGCAAGCAAAACAAGTGAAAAGAGATGCAGAAATAAAGGATTTAGAAGAACAAATTGATTTAGCGATTATTCAAGCAGAAGCTAAAAACGATATTGTAACATTGGATACTATAATTGACCAATTAATCCGAAATAAGATTATTAGTAACGAAAGTCAAGTAAATCGAGAAACAGGCGTTATAACAGTTGGAGAATATCAAATTGAAGGAAAATTAAAAGCTTATTTGGAATCTTATTATGAAAATCCTGATGTGAATCAAACCGACATAAAATACTTCACATTTGCTTTAAATGAACAGGCTAAAACTGCAACCATAACTGGTGTAAAAGAAGAATATGGTGAAAAATATTATTATAATGATGTTGCTTATGTAGGAGCCATAAAAGATGGAGAAACCTATATTACAGATGTTGTCATTCCAGCTACGATTACTGAAAACGGGGTAAGGTATACAGTGGATAAAATAGGTGCAAGTGCTTTTTATCTTACTCTTGGATGCTCAATAGAAGAAGACACTTTAAATGCGTATTTTAACAGCTTTGTATTGCCAAATACTATAACGACCATAGAAGAAAGGGCATTTTTTAATTGTAATCAATTAACCAATATCAATATTCCACAAAATGTAACAACCATAGGAGCTGTGGCATTTTCTGGTTGTACAAGTTTAAGAAATTTAACCATTCCAAATCGTGTGAACAATATAGGGCGTAGTGCATTTTCTGGTTGTACCAATTTAGAAAGCATCAATCTTCCAAAAAGCTTAACAAGGATAGAAGAAATATTATTTTTTGACTGTAAGAATTTAAAAAGTTTAACGATTCCAAATAGTGTAACAAGTATAGGAGCAGGAGCATTTAAAGGATGTACAAATTTGCAAAGCTTAATTATTCCAGCTAGTATTACTAAAATAGAATCTTATGCGTTTTCTCGTTGGACAGCAGAACAAACCATTGATTGTCAAGCATTTAAACAAGCTCCAAGTGGTTGGGATTCAAATTGGAGTACTTTATGTAATGCAAAAATTTTATGGAACGTGGATCCAACAGATGCGAAATATTTCACATATGCTTTAAATGAAGAGACTAAAACAGCTGCTATAACAGGAGTAAAGGATGAATATGCAACAAAATATTATTACCTGGGAGAGGGTAGCATTGGTGCCATAAAAGATGGAACAAACTATATTACAGATGTTGTCATTCCAAGTTCATATACAGATGAAAAAGGAGTCACGTATACCATTGATACCATAAAACAAAATGCGTTTATGAGCAGTAAACAGGATTCAAATCCTGCGTTAGCTGTAACAGAAGCAAAGGCATATTTCACCAGTTTTGTTATACCAGGAAGTGTAAAAACAATAGAAGAAAACGCTTTTCATAATTGTCCAGAATTGCAAAGTGTAACACTTCAAGCAGGTGTAACAACTATTGGAACAAGTGTATTTTCTTATTGTAAAAAGTTAGTAAATGTAAATCTGCGAGAAGGGTTAACAAGTATCGCTAATAATGCATTTTATAATTGTGAAAGTTTGAGTGACATAACGCTACCAAATGGTGTAAAAACTTTAGGAAATGAAGTGTTTTATGGCTGCACAAGTTTAGAAAAGATTTCTATTCCGAATAGTGTAATGAGTATAGGAAAAGAGGCTTTTAAAGATTGTAGCGGTTTAGCTAATGTAACATTAGAAGAAGGAATAACCAGTATCGGATCACAGGCGTTTTATGGTTGTACAAGTTTGATAAGTCTTCATATTCCAAATAGTGTAACAAGCATACAAAAGAGTACATTTAAAGGATGTGCAACTTTGAGTAGCATAACAATTCCAAGTAGCATAACAACAATAGGAGCGTATGCGTTTGATTCTTGTACGAAGTTAAGTTATATTAGTATTCCAGAGAGTGTAACAAGTATAGGGGCTCGCGCATTTCAACAATGTACATCTTTAAATAGTATAACAATTCCAAAGAGTGTGACAACTATTAATGTAAGAGCTTTTTATGGTTGGAAATCTTCTCAAACCATTAATTGTAAACATTCAAGTAAACCAATTGGTTGGAATACCGATTGGAACGGAGGAAGTGCAGTTGTTAATTGGGGGCAATAAAAAATCACCCAGACTTTGAAAGAAAGTCTGGGTAAATTTTTTGCCGTATTTATCTTGAAAAGAAATCAAAAATAGATGGATTATTTTGTGGATTGTTTTTATTTAATAAAGAATCTTCAATTTCTTCAGTTGTTGCTGAAGTTTGCTCTTCAGTTGGTGTTTCTTCTAAAGAAATCTGAATTTCTGAATCTTGCCCATCACGATAAATGCTTAAAGTAATGCTATCTCCAATGGCATGTTTGTTTTTCTCTTTGTTTAATTCACTAACTTTTTTTACTTCAGTTCCTTCTATTTTTGTGATAACATCACCTTTTATAAGTCCAGCTTTTTCAGCAGGAGAATTTTTAGATACAGTATAAACATAAATTCCTTCTGGAAGATGATATTGTTTTGCTGTTGCTTCGTCAACAGAGACACCTTCAATTCCAATGTATGGTCTTTTTACTGTTTGAAATTGGATTAATTGATCAATAACATCGGTTGTAGAACTGATTGGAATGGCAAATCCCATCCCTTCGACCCCGGTTCCAGAAAGCTTTAAAGTATTGATTCCAATCACTTCTCCATTACTATTGACCAAAGCCCCTCCACTATTTCCAGAATTGATAGCAGCATCTGTTTGAAGGCAAGTATATTCTGAACTAGTACCATCAGAAACCGTTCGATTAACAGCACTAATAATGCCTGAAGTAACCGTGCTTTCTAAGCCAAGAGGACAACCAATTGCCATGGCAAATTCACCAACTTTAACTTGGTCAGAATTTCCTAAAGTGGCAGGTGTTAAACCAGAAGCTTCGATTTTGATGACGGCTAAATCGGTGTAAGAATCTGTCCCAATAATTTTGGCTTCATATTCAGTGGAATCATTGTAAAGGTTCACCGTCATACTTGAGGCTTCTTCAATGGCATAATAGGAAGAAGAACTTTCTGTTGAGACAACATGATTATTGGTGATAATGTAACCATCTTCACTAATAATAATTCCTGAACCAGTAGCATTTGCTTCACTTGTGCCAAAAATTGAATTAACAGAATATTTGATTTTAATGCCAACAATGGATGGCAATACTTTTTGAGCAACAGCTACAGAAGTGTTAGAATATTCTACTAAATCGATTAGGTCACTTGAAACATTGGAAGAAGAGGTGCTAGTACCTAAGTTAGGAGTCGATTTTTCGCCAACTAATTTGGTTTTTATCTCTGGAATACCAAAACAGATTCCAATAACCAAACTAGCACCTAAAACTCCAGAAATAAAAGGGGTTGTAAAATGTTTGAAATCTTTTTTTCTTGAAAATTCGGATTGTTTAAAATTATCCATTTGTTATCATTCCTTTCTTAAAGCAAGTAAATTGCTTTCATAAATTTTAGATTGTAAATATCATACTGCAAAAATGAATTATTTACAATAGTATGTCTTAAAAAAATTTTTTAAGTGGCTCTTGAAAAAAATTAATTCTATAGATATAATACAATTAATTAATTAAAATAATCTTAAATTTAAGAAATTTTTTGGAGGAATTTATGTCAAAAAATAACCAAGGTGTGAGTTTACTAAGTCTAGTTATCACAATAGCTGTGCTAGCTATCATAACAAGCATAACATTAAAATCGGGAGTTTCTAATATAAAGCAAGTTAAAATGGGACGTATTCTCACCCATATGATACTTGTAAATGCCAAAGTGCAAACAATTTACGAAGAATATCAATTTTCTGGAAATGGTTTGATTAGTTCAGATGATATACGTTATACCATTTCGGATATTTCAATGGATATAACACCAGAAGAAATTGAGCAAATTGCTGCAAAAGCTGGCGTAGATAGTATGCAAGTAGAAAATTGGAATTGGTATAAGTGGGATGCCAATTGTTTGGAATCGCAAGGACTAGATAAAAAAATGTTAGGTTCACAAGAGGCTTTTTTTGTCAATTATGAACATGCTGAAATTTTGTATTCACAAGGAATGAGTTATGAAGGCACAAAATATTATTCCATGACAGGGTTAAATGCAATTTTAGAAGAAAAATAGAAATGGAGGAAAAGTTGAAAGAAAAAGAAATAGAACGCTTAAATCTACTAAAAATAGAAGAAAATAAGTTATATCAAAATGAAAATATTGAGTATATTTGTGGAATTGATGAAGCAGGAAGAGGACCATTGGCAGGACCAGTTGTTGTTGGAGCAGTAATTATGCCAAAAGATTCGTTTATTGAAGGGGTGAATGATTCCAAAAAAATTTCGGAAAAAAAACGTGAAAAAATCTATGAGCAAATTATTGAAGAGGCAATTAGTTATGGAATTGGGATTGTTGAACAAAATAAAATTGATGAAATCAATATTTTAAATGCAACAAAACTGGCGCTGAAAATGGCAATCCAAGACTTGAAAACAAAACCAGACGTGATTTTGGTGGATGCTTTAAATCAGATTGAAACTTGCTCAATTCCATATATTTCTGTTGTAAAAGGAGATGCCAAACATTATTGTATTGCAGCAGCTTCCATTATTGCTAAAGTTACTAGAGATAGAATAATGAGACAATGGGATGAAATTTATCCTGTGTATGGTTTTGCCAAACATAAGGGGTATGGAACAGCTGAACATATTCGACTTTTGAAGGAAAATGGTCCATGTAGGTTACATAGAAAATCATTTATTAAAAATTTTGTTTAAATAATAAAAATACAAAAGAAAGGAAAAACAATGGATATTAAAACAATTATTACCAAAAAAAGAGAGCGAAAAGAACTTTCAGAAGAAGAAATTAAATTGTTTATTAGCAAATATAACAAAGGAGAAGTGACACAAGCACAAGCAGGAGCTTTGCTTAGCTATATTTATAAAGATGGCATGACAGAAGAAGAAATCATTGCTTTTGCTGTTGCTATGGCGGATTCAGGTGAAAAAATTGATTTAGAAGATATGACCCAAAAAATAGTGGACAAGCATAGTACAGGCGGAGTTGGCGATAAAGTTACTTTGCTGTTACTTCCTATAATTGCTAGTTTAGACATTCCAATTGCGAAAATTTCAAGTAGAGGCATGGGAATTGCAGGAGGCACAATCGATAAATTAGAATCCATACCAGGTTATAATACAGAAATTCCAATTGAAATATTTAAGCAAAATATCAAACAAATCAATGTTGGAATTTTGAATCAATCACAGAATTTGAATCCTGTAGAGAAAAAAATGTATCAACTTAGAAATGAAATTGCTTGTACAGATTGTCTTCCCATTATTGCAGCAAGTTTGATGAGTATTAAAATTTCAACAGGAAGCGAAAATATTGTTTTTGAAATAACATATGGAAATGGAACGTATATCAAAACCAAAGAACAAGCGAGAAAATTAGCTAAAATTTTAAAAAGCGTTGGAAAAAAATTAGGCAAAAAAGTGATGTGTATTATCACGAATATGGAAGAACCACTTGGATATTCTGTTGGTCATAATTTAGAAATGATAGAAGCTATAGAAGCATTGAAGGGAAATATGGCATTTGATTTAGGAGAAGTTACTGTCACAATTGGAAGTGCTATTTTGGCGATTATGAAGGGAAATAAAAATCTTAGAGAAAACGAGTTGATTGTAAAAGAAGTATTGAGAAATGGAAAAGCGTATGAAAAGTTTGTAGAAATGATTGCAAAACAGCGGAGGTGACATAAACTATGTAGAAAATACAAATCAATTTGAAAAAGCAAAATTTATCATGCCAGTTTATGCTCCAGATAATGGCTATATTGAAAAAATTGATGCAGATGTAGTTGGCAGTATTGCTGTTTATTTAGGAGCAGGCAGAATGAATCAAGAAAGCCAAATTGAGACAGCAGCAGGTATTGTTTTCAATAAAAAAATTGGAGATGTGGTAAGTTCTGGTGACATAATTGCTTATATTCATACCAATGATGAAACCAAAATAATGGGTGCTATCCGAAATTTAGAAGACGCATTTAAAATAACCAACAAAAAAGTAAATATTACTTCAAGAGTAGTAGAAATTTTGTAATATACAAGGGAGAAAAATATGAATATCATTGAAATGATTGATAAAAAAAGATTGGGAAATGAATTATCCAAAGAAGAAATTGAGTTTTTTATAGAAAAGTATACTCAAAATGAAATTCCAGATTATCAAGCGTCAGCTTTGCTTATGGCGATTTGTATCAATGGCATGAATGAACTAGAAACACGGGGCATTAACAGTAGCTATGGCAAATTCTGGTGAAAAGCTAGATTTAAGTGATATTGCGGAAAATGTAGTTGACAAACATAGTACAGGTGGTGTTGGTGATAAAGTAACTTTGATTATTTCACCAATCATTGCCTCTATGGGAATTCCTGTTGCTAAAATGAGTGGAAGAGGGCTTGGTATCACAGGTGGAACAGTTGACAAATTGCAATCCATTCCAGCTTACAGAACCGATATTTCCATTGAAGAATTTAAAAATAATGTGAAAGAAATTGGGATTAGTTTGATTTCTCAAACATTAGATTTGGCGCCAGCTGACAAAAAACTATATGCCTTACGTGATAGCACAGCAACAGTAGAAAGTGTGCCACTAATTGCTTCTAGCATTATGAGCAAAAAAATGGCAGCAGGAGCTAATAAAATTGTGATTGATGTAACCTATGGTTCTGGTGCTTTCATGAAAAATAAATTACAAGCAAAAACCCTTGCCAAAACGATGAAAGAAATTTGGCAAGGTGAAAATAAAAAAATTTCTTGTGTGATTTCAAAAATGGAGCAGCCATTAGGTTATGCAGTTGGAAATACTTTAGAATTAATGGAAGCAGTGCAAGCATTGCATGGTGAAATGGCAGATGATTTAAAAGAAGTTGTATTTACCATGTGTATTCAAATGCTGAAATTGGCAGGTAGACAAGAAAGTGAAGAACAGTTAGAAAATGAAATTTGGGAAGTTATCCATTCTGGAAAAGCCTTTCATAAATTTGTGGAATTGGCTAGGAGACAAGGCGCAGACGCTTCTTATTTGTTCGAGTTAAATAAATTAGAAAAAGCGCCAATCATTTTTCCTGTGATTTCAGATAAAAATGGTTGGATTCAGGAATTAAATGCAGAAAAAGTGGGAAAAATTAGTATAGAATTAGGTGCTGGAAGAAAAGCAAAAGAAGACGAAATTGACAGACGTGTTGGTATCATTTTATGCAAAAAAATTGGTGATAAGGTTCAAGAAGGTGAAGTTTTAGCATATATTCATGCAAGCCATTCAAAAAATATCGATGAACTAGTTCAAAACCTAAAATCAGCTTATAAAATCGTTAACCAAGCTGTTAACAAAGAAAAAACCATTGACGAAATCATGTAAAGACGAATAGTATTTGTCTGCTTAAATTAAAAGAAGACGATGAACTATTATTTAATTAATCATCGTTTCAATAAATAAGAAAAAAGAGAGGAGAAAAATAGTATGGAAAATACAGAGGGTCAAAAATTAAAGGAGGCATTATTTAACTGCAAAAAAATAGGTTGGGAGGGGATGACAGAAGAAAAACAAAATGCTGTTTTTAAATTTGCTGATGAATATATGAATTATTTAAATAGCTCCAAAACAGAAAAGGAGATTGTAAAAAATTCAAAAGATATTTTGATGAAAAACGGTTTTGTAGATTTGAATCAAAAAACAGAATTACATGTTGGTGATAAAGTGTTTTTGAGTAATCGAGAAAGAACGCTTTATGCAGCCATTATTGGAGAAGAGGTTTTGGAAAATGGAATTCGTATGATTGCAGCACATGGCGATTCACCAAGAATTGATTTAAAGCCAAATCCATTGTACGAAGATAGTGGTTTAGGTTTGTTTAAAACACATTATTATGGCGGCATTAAAAAATATCAATGGACTAATATTCCGCTTAGTATGCATGCAACGTTTGTTAAGTCAAATGGCGAGAAAATTGAAGTCAATATTGGAGAAGAAGAAAATGACCCAATTTTCACAATTTCTGATTTATTGCCACATTTAGCAAGTCAGCAAATGGATAGGAAATTAAAAGAAGGCGTGCAAGGTGAAGAATTAAATATTGTGGTTGGAAGCATGCCATTTGCTGATGAAAAAGTGAGCGAAAAAATCAAACTCAATATTTTGAAACTTTTAAATGACAAATATGGAATTAAAGAAATTGATTTTACGAGCTCAGAAATTGAATTTGTTCCAGCGTTTAAAGCTAAGAGTCTTGGATTAGATAGCAGCATGATTGCAGGATATGGACAAGATGATAAAGTTTGTTGTTATGCGGCTTTGCGTGGAATTTTGGATATTGGAACACCAAAAAATACAGCAGTTTGCGTTTTAAGTGACAAAGAAGAAATTGGTTTTTGTGGTGTAACAGGAATGGAATCCAAAACATTTGAATATTTCGTAACAGAACTTTTAAACAAAGCAGGACAAAACAAGTCAAATGCGTTAGAAAAAGTATTCCACAACTCAAAAGTTATTTCAGCAGACGTTGATGGCGCATTTGACCCAACTTTTCCATCTACGTTTGACAAAATCAATAGTTGTTTTCTTGGAAAAGGTCCAACAATTGTGAAATATACAGGATCTAGAGGAAAATCAGGTGCCTCTGAAGCACCAGCTGAATTTGTGGCAGAAGTAAGAAATATTTTTGAGAAAAATGGTGTTTCTTATCAATCTTCTGAACTTGGAAAAGTGGATATTGGTGGTGGAGGAACCATTGCAGTTGTTTTGGCAAATCGCGGTATGAGTGTGATTGATTGCGGAGTGCCAGTTTTGTCTATGCATTCACCATATGAAATTACAAGTAAATTTGATGTATATGAAGCTTATAAAGCATATGAAGCATTTTACAAAGGTTAATAAAATTCGTAGGGTCAATGCCCACATTGACCCTATTTTTTAAATGGAGGAATGAAT
>CAOKQM010000005.1 GCA_948470875.1 uncultured Clostridium sp. | reverse complement strand
GAACTAGAACGCAAATAATAATGATACAAAACATCTGGTATAAACGTTAATTTTTTGACTCCATTCATGTAGGAATGTATTAAAAATAATGTATCATTGCAGCCACGAAATGGCAAAAACTCGGAATTTTTGACAAGTTCTCTGCGGTAAATTTTATTCCACAAAGACGGATTGGCATACACAATAAAATCGTCATTAAAATCAACTTGCTTTTGCATAGTACCATATTGTGTCATCTCTGTTGCAACCGTTTTTCCAGTATCCATATCCACTCGGTCATAACCACAAAACGCGATATCTGCATCATTTTTTTTGGCAGCTTCATACAATTTTTCTGCCCACGTGACTTCTGGCACATCGTCATTGTCCATAAAACCAACATATTCACCTGGTGCTTTTTTTAAACCATACGTACGTGCTGACCATTCCCCACCATTTTCTTTGTGGAAAGCTTTGACTTTTTCAGGATATTTTTTAGCATATTCATCTATCATTTTAGCAGAATTATCTTTAGAACCATCGTCTACGCAAAGAATTTCAATTTCTTGCAAGGTTTGATTAACCAATGGTTCTAAACATCTTTTCAAAAATTTTTCCGCATTATAAACTGGAACCACAATGGAAACTTTTATTTCACTCATTTTCCTCTCCATTTCCTTCTTTTTTTAAGCGATGTTCACAATCAATCAAGCGCATTTCAAAATTCTGTTTCGAAGTTTTGATAATATTGTCCAAAATCAAACCAGCAAACAGCGATTGTACTGAGCAAATAAAGAAAAGCACGCTCACTAATAACGTTGGAATTCTGACCAAACCAGAATGCAAAAATCCAACAAAAACGGGAACGAAAAACGCCAAACCTAACACAAACAAAATCCCTGCTACAATTGAGAAAAACGCCATTGGTTTGTAATTTTTATAAAGCGCAAATATTGTTTTGATTACTTTAAAACCGTCAGAAATTGTGTTTAATTTGGATTCACTTCCGTTCTGGTCGATCTCGATATTCGATAATCACATTTTTGATTTTCATGTTTTTATCTAGTGCGTGAATCGTCATTTCATTTTCTAGCTCAAACCCTTTCGACATCACAGGAAATGTTTTGACAAATTTGTAACTAAAAGCGCGGTAACCTGTCATAACATCACGAATATCGCTTTTGTAAATAGTGTTAATCAGCACACGTGTTAGCACATTTCCAAATCCGTGAAAACGCCTTTTATTTTCCGTAAAATAAGTCGAAGAAAGCCTGTCTCCAATGACCATATCAACCTTTTCTTGCAAGACACAATCAACCATTTCTCGTGCATTTTCGGCAGGATACGTATCATCGCCATCCACCATAATATAGCTTTCTGCATCAATTTCGCGAAACATGCTTCGAATCACATTTCCTTTTCCTTGCCTTGTTTCAAATTTCACAATGGCGCCCGCTTCTTTGGCAATTTCGACAGTCTTGTCTTTTGAGTTGTTGTCATACACATAAATTTTGGCTTCTGGAAGCGCTTTTTTAAAATCCTCTACCACTTTTTTAATCGTTTTTTCCTCATTATAACATGGTATTAAAACTGCTATTTTATCCATTTTTTTCTCCTTTTTTAAATATCAATAATTTACTAAATATAAAATTTAAAATAATAATCATTACACTTACGACAATTTTCATTACCATATAATTGAATTGTAAACCAGTTACAAGCCAGTTCATTAGACCAATTTCAATCACAGCGGTAATGAGCCTACAACCAATAAATGATGCGATTTCTTTGAGCCATTCTTTTAACGTATTTGTTTTAGAATCAAAAACATATAATTTGTTGGTCACATAAGCAAAAATCCATGCTGCAACAATTGCAATTGCAGTACTTAGGCTCACTTTTAGTTCTTCTGCTAACTTAAAAAATAACACATAATACGTAAAAGCTGCCACTACAATATTGACTACTGTTGTGAGCACACCAAACACCAGATAGCGCATACCTTCTTGGTGTTTTTCATACCAGTCAGCTAATTTTCCTAATTTTATGTTTCGCAACATCTTTAAACAAAAAGCTTCTATTTTATCAATCATGTTTTGCTTCCTTTTTATCAATTTTTATTGTAAAATTACAATCTTCGCGCGATAAATTTGGATTGTAATATGGATCGCCTTTTTCCAAAAAGGCTTTCCATTTGGTTTGAAAATTCTTTGTTTCTTGCTCAAATCGTGCCTTTTTTTCAAGCGTGTCTTCATATCCTCTGGTTTTAGATTCATCATGAATCAATTCTACATAAGGATTATATACTACTCGATAACCTTTTTCAAGTATTTTTAAACAAAAATCGACATCATTAAAAGCAACCTTGAATTTTTCTTCATCCATAAAACCAACTTCTTCATAAATTTCGCGTCTAGCAAACAAACACGCCCCTGTCACAGCGGTTACATTTCGTGTTGCCGCATCACGCCCAAACGGGTCATGTGTGCCATAAGGCAAATTAACCAGCAAATTCGCAGCTTTTTCAGCAATTCCACACGCAATTCCTGCATGTTGAATGGATTTATCTGAATAATAAAGTCTTGCTCCAACTGCTCCAATTTCCTTATTTTGGGCATATCCAATCAAAATCTCTAGCCAATTTGGTGTTAACAATTTGGTGTCATTGTTGAGTTGCAAAATAAAATCACCTTGCGCATGTTTGACGCCAAAATTGATGATTTTGGAATAATTGAATTCTTTTTCTTGCATTTCCAAAACGCGAATCTTAGGATTTTGCTTGATTTTTTCATAAAACGCAAATGTTTCTTTCTCGGTACTATTATTCTCCAATACCAATATTTCATAATTTTCATACGTAGTAAGCGTTAGAATCGATTTTAAGCATTTTTTTAGCACACGGTAATGATTATTGTTTGGAATCAAAATAGAAACCTTAGGATTGCCTTTTACAGCGTATTTGATTTGATAAATCCCAGGTACTTCGCCTGGATTTTCCACCATTGCTTCTTTGCCTGTTCTTTTTAAATGCTCTGCTACCACCTTTACGCCAGCTTCATACGCATAATTTTTGGTATCTGCCACATTGGCTGTGGATTTTTGATGTGCTCTCCAATGGTATAAAATTTTTGGAATATGGACGATATTTTTTGTATTTTCTGCCCCACGAAGGACAAAATCAAAATCTTGCGCCCCGCAAAATCGGCTGTCTAAGTTGCCAATTTTATGAACCAAACTCTTTTTCATTACGACAAAATGCGTAATATAATTGTTACATTCTAAGGTTTCTGGAGAAAATTCTGGTTTAAAATAGGGAGCAAAACGTTCTCCTTTTTTGTCAATTTTATCTTCATCCGAATACATAAATTCGACTTCTGGATTTTCGTTAATAGTTTTTACAATTTCATATAATGCAAATGGTGGTAAGACATCATCATGGTCAAGAAAAGCGATAAAATCGCCATCTGCCATTTCCATTGCCCTATTTGTATTTTCCGAAATCCCTTTATTTTTCCCTAAAAATTGATATTTTACTCGTTTACAACGACAACATAGTGCATAAATTGTCTCATTTTGCTGACTGCTTCCATCTGCCAAACACAATTCCCAATTGAAATAAGTTTGCATCAAAAGTGAATTTAGCAATTCTAAAAAGAAATTTTCATCTGTATTGTACATTGGTACAACAATACTAATTTTGGGTTGATACGCAAATTGGTGTTGTTTTTGTTTTTCTAATTCTTGTTTATTTGGCTCATTTTTCAAAATCCAAGTTTGATAAATTTCTTTTTCAGACTGGATATTTTTCCTATTTAATCGAATTATTCTTGCGACAATTTTTTGCAAAGTTCTCCAAATTCCATATCGTTTGATATGATAAATGATTCTTGATAATTTGTGTATCATCCTATATTTCCCCTTTATTTTTCATGATTAATTCTACATTTCTTCATGTGATAAACTTCGGTATCTAAGCTCAAATTGACATTATAATATGGATCTCCTTTGTCTAAAAAATCTTGCCATTTTTCTTTGAATGTATTGATTTCACCTTGAAAACGCTTGATTTTTTCTGGCGTATTTTCTTCGCCTCTACTTTTGGATTCATAGTGCACAAATTCAACAAATGGATTGTAAACAATTAAATAGCCTTTTTCACGTATTTTTAAGCAAAAATCGACATCATTAAAGGCAACAGCTAATGTTTCGTCCATATAGTCAACTTCATCGTAAATTTTTCGTGGAGTCATAATACACGCAGCTGTAACAGCACTTAAATTCTGAATCATACTTTCTTGCGCAAAATAGCCATGTCCATTTTTAGGAATGCTTTTGAAACGATTTCCTGCAACACCACCTAACCCTACAATAATGCCAGCATGCTGAATGGTTTCATCTGGATAATATAGTTTTACACCGAACTGCTCCAACATCGTCTCTTTGGCAAAATCCCAACATGATTTCTAGCCAATTTGGCGTTAGCAATTCCGTATCATTATTCAACTGAATGACATAATCTCCTGTACAATTTTGGACACCAAAATTAATGATTCCAGAATAATTAAAACCAGTTTTTGGATACCTTATCACTTTGATTTTCTCATTTTTTTCAAGCTCTTGATAATAATCAAAAATTTCGTCTGTTTCACTATTGTTTTCCACAATGATGATTTCATAATTCGTATATGTCGTTTTCTCTAAAACAGAATTTACGCAAACTTGCAACGTTTCTTTGCCATCTTTATTTGGAATGATAATTGAAATTTTAGGCTCTGCTTTGATTTTGTAATCAATTCGATAAATTCCATTCATGCAACCTTTGGAAACTTTTCCTTCCAACCCCATTCTTTGCAAATGCGCTTCTAAAGCCTTTATGCCATTTTCAAAAGCATAATTTTTGGCATCACTATTTTCCATAGCAGTCGAACCTTTGTGAATACGCCAATGATACAAAATGCGTGGAATATGCTGGATATTTTCTGGTTTTACGATTTCGGACATGCGCAAGAAAATGTCATAATCTTGTGCGCCGTCAAATTCGGCACGAAATCCGCCAAGTTTATCCATTAATTCTTTTTTAAAAACACTAAAATGGCAAATATAATTTTGGCAACGTAATGTATCTGGTGCAAATTCTGGCTTGAAATAAGCATCTGAGCGATTACCATTTTGGTCGATTTTGTCTTCATCAGAATAGATAAATTCGCTATTGGGATGTTTATTAATGGTTTTGACAACTTCATATAAAGCATATTTAGCTAAAGTGTCATCATGGTCAAGAAGCGCAATGTAGTCGCCTGTTGCCATTTGGATGGCTTCATTTGAATTTTCGGAAATGCCTTTTTCTTGGTTTAAAAATTGATATTTAATGCGTGTATCTTTTTCGATTATTTTTTGCAATTTTTGATTTTGCTTAGGACTTCCATCACTTAAACAAAGTTCCCAATTTGAGTAAGTTTGCTTTATCACAGAATCAACCAATTCTTTTAGAAACTTTTCTTTGGTATTATACATTGGCACAATCAAACTAATTTTGGGACTGTTTTTAAATTTCTTTTTAATTTGTGCTTTGATTTCCCAATCACGCACTTCGTTTGCATGAATCCAGTCACCATAATCTCCATAATTTACATCTCGCTCTCCTTTTAAAATGCGAAATATTTTGCGTATTCCAACTGTTAGGCATTTCCAAACAGTTTTGAAAAATCCATATTTTTTTACATAAAATTTAATTTGATTTTTGATATGGTGGGTATCAATCATTTTTTTCTCCTTTTATTTGACAATTGAGTTTCCTTTACAGATTTTTATTAAATATTGTAGGTTTTATCAATGATGTATTGTGGTCTAGCACGACTTTCGTCATAAATTCTAGCAATGTATTCTGACATAATCCAGATAGACAATAATTGCACACCAGCAAAAAATGTGACAGTTAGCATAATGGATGTCCAACCTGGCATTAAGGAATTCCATTTGAAAATAAACGAAAATATGGCACAAAGCAAAATAGCAAATGAAATAATGAGTGAAATCATACCAAGAATTCCCACTAATTTGAGTGGTTTGGTAGAAAAGCTTAAAATTCCATCACTGGCAAGTTTTACCATTTTGCCAAATGGATATTTTGTGGTTCCTGCAAAGCGTTCCTGTCTTTCATATTCGTACGGAATTTGCTTGTAGCCAACCCAACTAAATAAACCTCGCAAGAATTTATTGTGTTCTGGAAGCAAATTAATACAATCCACAACCCTTCTATCTACCAAGCGAAAATCGCCTGTATCTTTGGGAATTTCTGTTTCTGAAAGTGCATTTAACGTGTTATAAAATAGCTTGGCTGTGAGTAATTTGAAGCCAGATTCGCCCTTTCTTTTTTTACGTTTTCCATAAATCACATCATTTCCATTTTCCCATAAAGTTAACATTTCTGGAATGACTTCTGGTGGATCTTGTAAATCAGAGTCGATAATTACAATCGCGTCACCTGTTGCATATTTTAATCCTGCTGTAACGGCTGCTTGATGTCCAAAATTTCTGGAAAATGAAATGATTTTTACGTGTACATCTTGATTTGCAAATTCGATTAATAGCTCTAGGGTTTTATCTTTGCTTCCATCATTTATAAAAATCATTTCGTATTCATACTGTTCAATTTTTCGAAGCACATTTGTTAACCTTGTGTAACATTCTTCTATTATTTTTTCTTCACAATACATCGGAATAATGACAGATATTTTTTTCATTTCTTTCCTTTCAAAAATCCTTTTATTTTTTTGGCAGTTTGCCACCATTTTGTATTTTGCTTTTTCTGGAATCGCTCAACTAAAAAATTATATCTATTTTTAAAATCTCTTAAAAGATTTAACTCAGCATTTGTGTTAATCAGTGTGACACGCAAATCATAAACATCGGTTTTTTGTTGCAAAAGGTCCATTGGATTTGTGTGAACACTTGCATTTTTTATTTTTCCACTATTTTCATAAATTCGGAAATATTCTTCTTGCATTTTTTCTACGGTTTTAAATTCATATTGTTTGAAATTATTTTTGACTTCTTGATAAGCTTGTTTTTGATTTTTAATGTCTTCTATTTTTTCTAAAATTGTTTGAGGCGAACTGTCTATTGGAAGCACCCAACCGAAGTTTATCGTGTTTTAGGCGATCTGCAATAGCACCAATATCATAAGCCAATACTGGGATTTCAGCCATATAACTTTCCGTTAAAGTATACGAATATGTTTCTGGCCAAATAGTAAACATGCAAACTAAATCAATATTATTTTCCTTTAGTAATGTTGGCAATTGTCCCCTTTTATAAGAACCATGAAAATAATAATTTTCTGTTTCGTTTTCTAATATTTCATCAAATGTTTTACCAAAAAGGTGAATTTTTAAATTTGGATTTGTGTTTTGTTCCACTAATTTTTTCAAAATTTCGCTTCCTTTGTGTCTTGCCATAGCCCCAACAAAAGCAACATCAAACGTGTTTTTTTTCGTTTTCTTCGGTTCTTGTATTTCCAAAACTTCCACGCCATGTTCTACAACATCGATTTTCAAATCTGGATACGTACTTAAAAATAAGTTTTTAGTATTTTCAGAAGGAGCAATTATTTGGTTAAATTTTTGTAAAATTTTGTGTACATTTTCTCGCCAATTATCCAAAACATTTTCTGTGATTTTATGCTTTTCATTAAAACATTTGGTGCATTTTTCTGGATAAATTTCACTGCAAAATTTGCCGTCGTGAATCATGTTAATCGATGGACACAATAAATATAAATCATGCAAAGTTGCAATCATGTAAGCTTGATATTTTTCGGCAATTTGAGCTACATCAAATGTTTGGAACAAAAAGTGGTGAACATGTACGATGTCAAAATGAAAACTTTCGAATAATCTTTCCAAAACATTGTAATAACTTTGCTCATGAAAAGTAAGTTGTCCATACATACCAAGTTCGGTTTTTACATTATATAAAATTCGCCCTATTTTTTCTGTGTATAAATAAACTTGAAATCTGGATAAATCATTTTTGTCTGGGCAGACAACAAAACATGCATCTTTTTGACGCATTTTCTGAATGATGTCTTTTAAATGAAGTGACGCGCCACCTGTCATTTCCATGTTTTCTTCCCATTCATTCACTAAAAATAAAATACGTTTTTTGCCATACAGTGCAACATTTATTCGAATATTTTCTTGCACATCTTGGGCTGGATTTACCTGTAAATAATGGTCTGTTTTATTCACATAAACTTCATGTTTTTTGCGTAGTTTCTCCATGTGTTCTTCCACCAATGTCAGCCTGTCTTTTGTCATATTTTCCTTTTTAAATGACTGAGTTCCTTTATGATATACAAACGTGTTATCACACAATAGATGAATGTATCCTCGATTTAATGCTCGATAGCAAAAATCATTTTCTTCTCCATATCCTTTCCCAAATGTCTCATCATCAAAAAGCCCTATTTCCTTTATCGCACTTCTTTTTATAAACATGCAAAATCCGTTGGCAGTTGTCAATTCTGGAAAACGATTTAACGAACAGGTTTCAATCATTTGAGCATATTCATCTAATGTCATATTGGCGGGCAATTCGTTGTCCATTCCAAAATTCGGAACTGACGCTATCGTTCCATTATTCGTTAGCGGCGTAACTGTTGCTATATATTCATTTTGGTACGCACAATCTAGCATTTTTTCTAGCCAGTTTTTCGTTACTTCTGTGTCGCTATTTAGCAAAATTACGTCATTTTCCGAATAGCTCATTCCTTTGTTCACACTTTTGACAAATCCCATATTTTCTTCATTTTTTAACACAATAATTTTTTTTTCTGGATTTTCTTGCTCATATTTTTTCAGCATTGGCAAAATCTTTTCATCTGGACTTTTGTCATTGATTAATAACAAATTATGTTTACTCAAATCCGTGTGTTTTATCACACTTTTTATGCATTCTTCTGTAAACTGATATGCATTATAGATTGGCACTATGATATCTACTTTTCGCATTTTATGTTCCTTTCTTTTTAAAATTTTTAATGAATTTCATAACACGCATATTTTCATAATAGCGAATTGTGTCATTTTGGGTCTGTAATGTTTGTTTCAAAAATTCAATTTCTTGCTTTTTTTGCGCATTTACAAGCTCTAATGCCTTGATATAAGCTATTTTTCGTTTTTCTTCTGCTTGGAAATCTCGATTGCGCATTTCAATTTCTTGAATGTATTTCTCTTTTTTCTTATCTTCTAATTTCAATTGTTTTTCATACATTTTATTTTGCTCACTTTCACAATGTTTCAGATTTTCTATTTTTATACAATCCGAAGATTTCCTTGGAATCTGAGCATAAATTTTTTCATACTCCTCTTGCATTTGATGCACCGTTTTTAAAGAATACTGCTCAAAATTTGCTTTTATGTTTTCATAATCTGTCTTATCTTCTTTTATTTGATTGATTTTTGCTAAAATTTCATCTGGCGTAGCTTTTGGATTTAGCAACCAACCTAATTTATCTTTTTTAATTCGGTCAGCAATTGCACCTAAATCATAAGCTAATACTGGAATTTTCGCCATAAATGTTTCACTTAATGTATACGAATATGTTTCTGGACACACAGAAAACATACAAACTAAATCAATTTGATGTTCCAGCAATTTTTGTGGCAATTCTTTTCGATCATATGAACCATGATTTACACATTTTTTAGCAGTTTCTTGCAGTTTTTCTTCTAGCCTTTTTCCAAAAAAATGGAATCTTAGCTGCAAATTTTGATTTTTTTCTAGCAATTCTTTAAAAATTTCGCTTCCTTTGTGTCTTGCCATAACCCCAACAAAAGCAATATCAAATGTATCTTTTGGGGTTTTTGGAGGCAACTTTACTTCTGTTATGTCAATTCCATGTTCAATAACATCCATTTTCAAATCTGGATATGTACTTAAAAATAAGTTTTTAGTATTTTCAGATGGCACAATGATTTGGTCAAATTTTCTTAATGTTTCATATGCATTTTTTCGCCAATTTTCTAGAATATTTTCTGTAATTTTATGTTTTTTGACAAAACATTTTTGGCAATTTTCTGGCTGTATTTCCTCACAATATTTGCCATCATAAACCATGTTAATCGATGGACATAATAAGTATAAATCATGCAAAGTTGCAATCGCATAAGTACCATGTTCTTTGGCAATATTGATAACATCAAATGGCTGAAATAAAAAATGCTGCACATGAAGAATGTCAAATTGAAAAATTTCAAATAATCGCTCCACTATTTCATGATAGGTATGATTATAATAAACCACTTGTCCATACAAATTGATATCTGTTTTAAACTGATATAGCAATTTGGCACAATTTTCTGTATACAAATACAAATTTAGAGTTGACAAATCTTGTCTTTCTGGACTCAAAACAAAACATGCATCTTTTTGACGCATTTTCTGAATGATGTCTTTTAAATGAAGTGACGCGCCACCTGTCATTTCCATGTTTTCTTCCCATTCATTCACTAAAAATAAAATACGTTTTTTGCCATACAGTGCAACATTTATTCGAATATTTTCTTGCACATCTTGGGCTGGATTTACCTGTAAATAATGGTCTGTTTTATTCACATAAACTTCATGTTTTTTGCGTAGTTTCTCCATGTGTTCTTCCACCAATGTCAGCCTGTCTTTTGTCATATTTTCCTTTTTAAATGACTGAGTTCCTTTATGATATACAAACGTGTTATCACACAATAGATGAATGTATCCTCGATTTAATGCTCGATAGCAAAAATCATTTTCTTCTCCATATCCTTTCCCAAATGTCTCATCATCAAAAAGCCCTATTTCCTTTATCGCACTTCTTTTTATAAACATGCAAAATCCGTTGGCAGTTGTCAATTCTGGAAAACGATTTAACGAACAGGTTTCAATCATTTGAGCATATTCATCTAATGTCATATTGGCGGGCAATTCGTTGTCCATTCCAAAATTCGGAACTGACGCTATCGTTCCATTATTCGTTAGCGGCGTAACTGTTGCTATATATTCATTTTGGTACGCACAATCTAGCATTTTTTCTAGCCAGTTTTTCGTTACTTCTGTGTCGCTATTTAGCAAAATTACGTCATTTTCCGAATAGCTCATTCCTTTGTTCACACTTTTGACAAATCCCATATTTTCTTCATTTTTTAACACAATAATTTTTTTTTCTGGATTTTCTTGCTCATATTTTTTCAGCATTGGCAAAATCTTTTCATCTGGACTTTTGTCATTGATTAATAACAAATTATGTTTACTCAAATCCGTGTGTTTTATCACACTTTTTATGCATTCTTCTGTAAACTGATATGCATTATAGATTGGCACTATGATATCTACTTTTCGCATTTTATGTTCCTTTCTTTGAGATGAACAAACCAAAAACGTTGCATCTCAATTATTTTATGTTAATTGATAAACCAGGATTGGTTTTGCTTAAATTAGGGCTAAAAAATCGATCCCCTTTTTCCATTTCTTGTTTCCATTCATTTTTAAACTGAATTTCCTGTTCTGGATTTTTATCGCTTTCACGCAAACCCTTCACTTCAAACTCCACCAATGGATTGATAACAATTTGTTGTCCACTTTTTAGCATTTTTAAGCCAATATCAAGACTAGCCAGAAGTCCTCCTGTATAATCATCCTTAAAACTTCCGAACAGCTTGGCAAGCTTTTGTATCAATCATTGCATAACGATAATAAACTGCACTTACATTATGAATGATTTTCAAACGTTGCATATAGGTTCCAATATCTTTTGGCGCACCTTTGTAAAGCAAATCTCCTGCCCCATTCATACCTAAAATAATCCCACAATGTTCGACTTGTTTTTGCGCATTGTAAAGCTTGCTTCCTACAATTCCAACATCCTCATTTTGCGCAATTCCAACCAACTCTTGAATCCAATCTTGATTTTGAATTTCGACAAATTGGTCATCGATTATCACAAAATAATCAGAATCCAAATTGCTAATTATTTGATTGTACTGTTTTAAAATATTTTTATCTGGTTTAACAATTTTCACATTTGGTATTTCACTTTTTTCTGAAATCACAATGATTTCTGTGTTTGGATAAGTAAAACTTGCCTTGATTTTTTCCACAAATTCCTTTGATGGTTCAACTTCTCTTGCATCTATTATCACAGAAACTTTTGGATTTCCATTAACCAAATATTTCAAATCATAACTTCCTGGCGTCAAACCATCGGTTACTTGAACATCAATTCCTGTACGTTTTAAATGGTCTTTAATGACTTTTTTGGCAATTTCATAAGCATATGGTTTGGAATCCGTATTTCCTGCTGTGGATTCTTGATGAACGCGCCAATGATACAATACTTTTGGAATATGATAAATTTGATTGGTTAACTCAGACGCTCGAATGGCAATATCAAAATCCTGACTGCCGTCATATTCTGGATTTTCTCCACCGCAATTTTTCCATTAATTCTTTTTTGAATACACAAAAATGACAAATATAATTAGCACTTCGGAGCGTATATTTTGAAAAATCTGGTTTGAAAAATACGCCATATCGTTTGTGAAATTCGCCTTCAATACGATCTTCATCTGAATACAAAAATTCGGTTTCTGGATTTTCATTAATGGCTTTTACAACTTCATAAAGAGAAAATCGTGGCAGCAAATCATCATGGTCAAGAAGCCCGATGTAATCACCAGTTGCAAGTTTTATGGCTTCATTTGTGTTTCCAGAAATGCCTTTATTTTCGCCAATTATCTCATATTTAATACGTTTATCTTTCAAATATTTTGCAACATATTTTATTGGTTCTGGACTACCATCTGCCAAACACAATTCCCAATTCGAATAAGTTTGCTTTTTTAAACATTCCACAATTTCTTTGAAAAAATATTCTTTGGTATTGTACAAAGGAATCACAATACTGATTTTTGGCTGATATGCAAATTTGTGTTTTCTTTGTTTGGCAAGTTCTCGAGCAGTTGGCTCATTTTGAATAATCCACTGATTGTAATCTTTTTCATCATGAGTGGTATATTTTTTCATGATTTTTCGATATGGTGCAACCAAAGTTGTTTTGATTTTAGGATGTTTATCTAAAAAATGATAAATTTTCATTTTCTGGTCTGTATTCATTTTTTTCTTCCTCTCAATTTTTTGACTAATTTAACGGCTTTCATATTTTCGTAAATCTCAATCTGGTTTTCTTTGAGCTTCATCTTTTCATTTAATTGCTGAATTATCTCATCTTTTTCTTGATTGATTTTACTTAAATTTTGGATTTCATTTTCTTTTTCCGTTTTTATATTTTCTAAAACTCGAATATAATTTTCTTTCTTTTTTTCTTCTTGTTTTAATTCATCTATTATTCGCTCTTTTTTTGCCTGCTCTTGGATAAAGTCTTCAATGACTTGCGCTTTTTTCATTTCCTCTTTTCTCAAATCTTCCATGATTTGATTTATTTTGATTTGTTCTTGATTAAAATTTTCAATCACTTGTGTTTTATTCAAATCTTCTTTTTCAAAATCAGAAATCTGGCTAAGTGCAATTTTTCTTTCATTGATAATATTGTCCACTTTTTTGACAGTTTTGGCTTTGCCATCAATTTCTTCATACAATTCCAAATCTAAAATATCGGTCATAATCTTTTCATTGATTTTTTCAAATATCTCAATAAATTCAGTTAATTTCAGTTTTTCATACAATTCATTAATATTAATTTTTCGCACCAAATCATAACAATTGATAATGGAGCGATAAAGAATAAATTCAACTGGCAAAAAACTTCGCTTCCATTCCTGGTCAAAAAAGTAATATTCTTGGTCAATTTCAAAACAGTTTTTGGGCACAAAATCCACAAAAGCATGCTCTAAAAATTTCAAATTCTTCAGTTGATTGCTATCAATTTCATATTCGCTCAAGCTCTCTTCCATTTTCTCTTGATACGCAATTGCTTGATTTTCAAGAACTTTTCTTATTTTATTAAAAGCTGCTACCACAAACTCTAAATCATTCGCATTTTGCGCCAAAATCGTATCTAAGGTAGCTTTATTTTTAACCAGTTTACTATAACATTTTCCATTTTTTTCGGTGTAATCCAAAAGATGAATATTTTGCTTTTTCAATATTTCAATATTTTTTTGCATATTTTCAAGATGTTTAGCAGCTTTTGCATTCACTGGAATTTTTTCGACAATTCCACTTCGAATGACTGTCATCAAGCGATATTCTTCTTTTCTCATATTATTAAAAGATACAAATTGTACATCCTGTTTTTCTTGGTTTTTCGAAAATTCTAGAAAAAAACTATTCGCAAAAATTTTCAGCAAGTTTTTGTCTATTTGAATGATTTTTTTCAAAAATTCGATTTCATGAAATATTTGTACTTCTACCTTTTTCACATCTGGAATGTACTTGTTCATTTGCTCTGGAACAACTTCATAATTTTCTTCAAAAAGAATATCCACAAAATCATAATTGGTGAACGCATAATACAAATTTCGATATAAAAACCCAAATTTTTGCATTTGTTTTTCTAAATCCGAAATGGTATTTATTTTGTCCTTTTTTAAAATTTCTTCTACTTTTGGATAAGCTGAAATATTTTTAGCGGATAACTCATTTTCACCAATCACAATAATTTTGGTGTCCTCTGTTAGCTTAGACTCCAAATTTTCAATTTTGGAAACAACAGATGTTTCTCCCACAAAGATAATATAATCTATCTTTTCTTGTGTTTGCTCTGACACAATCTTGATTTTTTGACTTAAAAAATCAACATATTCTTTTTCTTGTGCATACACAATTCCATTAGCATTTTCTTTGAACTGATACCACAAAAAAATATTTTCTTTGAAAACTGCTTTTTTATCCATAAAAATCTCCTTAACCTTTTACCATATTTTAACTGTAGTATCTCCATTTGAAGAAATATAAGTCGCCTCTGGCTTTAAAAATTGTTCTAAATGATTTTGATAAGTTTGATTTTCTTGATTTGATTTTGGTATAAACACATACTGTGGGGTCATTTTTTGATAAACCTCATCATCTACTTTTTGTACCCCATTATTTGAAACTTGAACAGCATCACAATTAATTTCATCTAAATTATTGTCTCGAAACTTTTGCCCTCCTTCTTGTGCCAAATTCCCCATAAAAATCATACTTTTATAGGTGTTACTTACCTTTAAAACCATGGATTGATTATAAGTTGCATATCCATCATTCCATTCTGGATTTTTCACATTCAAAACACGAATGTGTAAATTATCCACTAAAACTTCATGACGAAGTGGCACATCATAAACTTTTTTTATGATATTTTCACTATAAATTAAATCCAAAAATTCTGCTATTTCTGGGTAAATTTCCTGTTCTAAACGAGCATACCAACTTGCTTCATTAAAACTAATGAAAATTTGTTGAATCTGAATTTTGCCATTTTCTAAAATCTGTTTCATAGCACCAAAATTCTGCGGATTTGCTCTTGTAATAAACCAACTTTCTACAACACCGCCATTTTCTTGTAAAATTTCCTCCAAATGTTTGCTATCTTCTGCATTCCCACCATCAATCATCACAATTTTATTTTCACAACTTTTGAGCATATAACTTAAACCTATTGGACTCGTAGTTTGTATTTGTGTTACCATAATTCCATTTTTTTCTCTTGTGCGAACCCCTAAATAAATACAACTAATTGTCACAATTATCAATAAAATCATTCCTATTTTTTTCTTCATACTTCTTCCTTTCTAAAAAATTTTACTTTTTATTTTTAGCATAAAACTCTTTTTCATTTTCTGCTATTTTCACAAGATTTGCATTTTTCAAATCTACCTTTGTATGAATTTTTTTAGCACAAGCTTCGACAAAAAATGAATTAGCAAAAATATCAAACACGCCATTTTTTATTGCTTGTTTATATGCTTCTTTTTCATCAAATTCAATTTTGCTTCCTTCATAATAATAAACTTCATAATCTTGAATTTTTTTCTCATCTGGCAAATATTCATCTGAAAAAATGATGTTTGGCAATTTGTAATCTGGAAGCGGATAATAAAATTTTGTGTATTTTAAGCCAACTTGGCAAAGTAAATCTTGTAACTCTTTTTTTCCAAATGTCATGGCACTTCGATTTTTTTTCGGATAACCAATTATGCCATCATAACGAATACAAGAATGGTCTTCTGGCGCTCCTGCAAAATATTTCATACCAAATTTATTTTCAATCGCAATTAACAATTTCCCATCTTTTTTCAAATATTTTTTAATCGAATTTAAAAAATCAAAATATGGATTATCTGTGTACGTATATAAATTCGCATATTCCAAAACGCCTACAAGTGTGATATAATCAAACTTTTCACTAAAATGCATATCATTTAAGTTCCCAACCATAATTTCCAAATTTTCTCGTGTTTTATTACGATTCGCAATCGCTGTTGCTCGCCTTTTGGATAATTCCACACAAACCACGCGCTCTGCTTTTTCGCAAAGCGTACTTGTAACAGCACCCATTCCAGCACCAATTTCAAGAACAGAAGCATTTTTTTTCATTGGATACCAGTTCATGATATTTTTACGAATATTGGTCAAATGATAAAAAACTGGCCATCTTAAATCATCTTTAAAAACCGCATCTATCTTGTCTTCTGTGTAATTTTCTGTGTAATTTAGAATAATATCTTCGATATCACCATCACTATATTTGTCTTCGCCTTTGTAAAAATCTAAGTTAAATTTCATTTTTTCATCCTTTCTTTTATCCATCTTTTCTATTTTTTAAAACATATACAATATATCCTATCCAGGCAAAAATAGCAATTATTTTAGAAAAATTCATCCAATTTGTGCCTGTGTAATCCACTTCTAAAACACCTTGTTCGTTTGCTTCTATCGAGCAACCCAAAAAGCCATTTTCTGTTTCAAATGTTTCCAAAATCATTCCATCTAATCTAACTGTATAACCCAAATAATAAATAAATGGAAATTCTACTTCAGCATTTTCAGCACCCGCCTGTATTTTAGCCGTTAAATGACTCCCCACTTTCACCTCTTCTTGTACATGACAAGTTCCTTTTAAAATCTCAATTTTAGGCTTTCTAGTTGCAATATAAAATGTATGATTATATGCTTTTTTAGGCAAATATTCTAGCCTTCCCATTCCAGGAATCCATTCATTATTTTGACCTGTTATGGCATGAATAGAAACTTTTTCTGGTTCTTGAACCTTATCTGAATATGGAATATTAACTAATTTGGAAGATATATACAAAAGGCAAATCAAAGTAAGAATTCCGTACATCTTTCCAGTTGAATTTTCGAATTAAAACTTCCATATTAATGCTTGCTACAATCGCAAAGAAAAATGTTGAAAACACTAGCATTCTCCACGGAAATTGCACAATATAAAAACAGCTTGGAATCCATTTCCACGGAAAATATTTGGTTACCATCCAAAGGCTTATCATACCAGAAACCAAGAAAAATACATATTCTTTTTTGCCATTTTCCACTCTTCTGAAAGCCATCACAGAAAATATTAACATAAATACAACAGGCAAACCAATTTCAAAAACAAAAATGGTATCCTTTTGTGTGAGCAATAAATCCTTTGCTTCAATTGTATGGCTCAAAAAACTTTCCTTTGTTGCCATGGCATTTTTTTCAAAAACTTGATAATCACTTGCACCTTTATTTTGCAAAAATGGAATCCAATAAAAACTGGTCATTAGGATAATCAATATTATATCCACAAGTAAACTTTTTTTCACACGCCTATTTTTCAATTTTTTGATATTTAGGATTCCATAAAATACTGCAAATACAGCTGTTATCATAGTTGTGATATTATGCGAAAGAAGCAAACTGGCAGCTCCAAAAATTAAAACATCGTGTTTTTTTCCTGTTTCAAACAAACGAAATAATCCCAAAAATACGAGTGGAATAAACACAAATGCCAAACATTCACCAAGGGCATGTCTTATGTAAATATCTGTAAAAAAATAAGGTGATGTCATATAAATGACGCCAGCTAAACAAGCTGTATTTTCGTTTTTAGTGATTTCACACACAAGTTGATACATACAAAATCCTGCAAAAAATAAAATCAAACAAAATACCATTTTTAAACTTAGCACAAACGATTGAACTATCATTTTTCCGCAAAATTACACAATCAGTCGAAAAAGGTCCATAAAACAAATTCCATGAATACCCAAAACCATTGGAAAAATTAGCAAGAACATTACAGTTTCCATTTTGCAACATTGTTTGATAAGTTCCATAAGCTCTCATCAAATGCTGACTTCCATCGTCTAAGTAAATATCTGCTTTGGGGCTAAATTGAGGTATCATCAAAATCATAGCAATGATAAAAATAAAAATTAGATCGATTACTTGTCTATTTATTTTTCTCTTTTCAGCCCTAATTTTCAAGCCCTTTTCCTCCTTAATACGATAATTTTCCTTCTAAATATTCATCTTGTTCAATCCAATCTTGTACTTGATAAACAACATATTGCTCTTTGTTTTTTCTTACAATTACTTTTTCTATTCCGACTATTGATAATTAATTTTCTACACATTAAACATGGTGCAGCTCCTTCTTCGTAATCATGATTTTCTGTACGATATCCTACCAAATACAATGTTCCTCCTAACATTTCTTGGCGTGAACTACTAATGATTGCATTTTGTTCGCTATGCACAGAACGGCACGCATCATAGCCACCATGGCGCTCATTTGGCAATAATTTTTTTTTCACACAATAACCTAAATCTGAGCAATTGACTCTCCCACGTGGCGCACCACAATAACCAGTAGCAATAATTTGGTCATGATTGACAATCACACTTCCATATTTTTTTCGAAGACAAGTTGCTCTACTGGCTACTGTTTCTGCGATATCTAAATAATAATTTTCTTTATCAATTCTAGTTGCCATATTTTTCTCCTTACTTGGCAAAGATTATATCATTTTATCTTCTATTTAGCAATAAATTTTGCGAAAAAACTCTGACTTTGTAAAATTTCAAAAGGAAGGTTTTTTTATCTGCCTTCCTTTTTTTATTCTTTTGTATCTTTTCCGTGGTAATAAAAGATGTTTCTGTGTTTTATGTAAATAAAATATTTTCTTCAGTTTAGCCAATATTTTATGAAAATACGATACCAGCAATTTTTCTTTGAATAAACCTGTTTTAAAAAACACATATACCAATTTTGTATTAAAATCTTCTGCACAATAGTGATTTTTGCCAGCTACTGGTTTATGTGTCTTAAAAAAGTTGTCATCACTTAGCAAACAATATTTTACTTTTTTGTGTTTAATATTTTCCAAATCAAGCGCCAAATCAACATGATACCATTTTCCTCCTAATTTCACTTGATTCCAAAAATGTTTTTTCCCATTTTCTAAAATTTTTCCTTTTATTTGATTATTTTGTATTTTCAAACATTGCAAGCAATTTTGTAAAAATTCTGAAATTTCCAAATTCGGCTCATTTAGCTCATCAAATTCTTCTCCCAAAATCTTATACAATTGCAAAAACTTTTCCGTCTTTGTCCAATTTTGTGGTATTTGTGTAAGAAACAAATCCATTTTTTGCAATGATTCAATCAAATCATCTGCCCAATATTTTTTGGCATTTACTACTATTTTTCTAATTTTCAAAGTTTGCTTTAATTCCAAAGCTTGGCTCAAAGGAATACAAGAAAAATCTTTGCAAAAAATACCTATTTTCGTTTTTAAATTTGATAAAATCGAAATCCATTCTTTATCTTTTATTGGCACATCTAGAACCAAATTTATTTTATCAATTTTGTTTAAATCTACTTTTGGATAAACATTTTTAACCTGTTTTGCAGGAAGTATAAAAATTGTTTTTTTATCTTCTTGCAACTGCAATTTACAGCCTTTTAACACTTTTTCCTTTTCCTCTAATAAATCTACAAAAATTTCTTTGGCGCATTGAATTTCTAACAAATGATTTACTTGATGAATTGGAATTTCACAATCTATCATCGATACTTTCAAAAGATTTTCATTTTCTTTTAGAAAATCAAGATTTCCTAATTTTGCATTTTTTAATTTTTCTAAATTCAAATATTTGATATCACAAAATCGTTCTAAAACTGCAAGTGAACGATTCGCCAAATCAGTATTAGAAAGATTCAAACTTTCGATTTTTTCAGGATAGACAATACCTTTTAAAAAACTTGTAACAGCACAATTGCGAATTTCATTTAAAGATATCATTTTTAAATTTGTGTATTTTTCCAAGGTTTCTGCTTTTGGCAACTTTACACCATTCAAAATCAATTTTTCTAAACGTTCTTTTTTTAACACATAACTCAATATCTTATCACAATTAATTCTCGAATCTCCTTCTATAATAAGTGTTTTGAGATTCGAACACAAACTAATGATACTGCATAATTTTGAAGTTTTATCCAAACCCGATATTTTTAATTCTTTTATTTGATCCAATTTTACTGCCATAATTTTATCAAAATTTTCTAAAATTCCAGCATTTACCTCAAATTTCTTCGTCTGTTCCAATTTCTTCTCCTTAAAAAAATCTTTTGTTTCTTCTAATTTAAACATTATATCACAAAATTAAAAAATGTAAAATAAATTTTATAATTCTTTTTTTATTTTTTCTGCTAATGCCAAATTAATCCCTTTAACAGCAGCAATTTCCTCGATACTTGCCTGTTTAATTTTTTTCAAACTACCAAATTTTCTTAATAATTCCGTTCGTTTTTTCTCTCCCACACCAGAAATTTCGTCCAATTTCGACTTTGTCATTTCCTGATCACGCACTTTTCTATGATATTCAATTGCTGTTTTGTGAACTTCATCTTGCAAATTAGTAATAAAATAAAATAATTTTTCCGAAATTTCAAATTCTTCTCTATTCTCATTTATCAAAGCTTTAGTAGAATGTTTATCATCTTTTACCATACCAAAAACAGGAATTTTATCAGCTAAATCATTTTCCTTTAATGCATTTTTAATTGCACGAATTTGAGTAATTCCACCATCTGCTAAAATTAAATTTGGCAATTTCCCAAATCCACCATTTGGATTTTCAAGCGAATGTTTCAAACGTCTAGAAACAACTTCTTCCATGCATTTGGGATCATCTTGCCCAATCACTGTTTTAATTTTAAAACGCCTCGACAAATTTCTTTTTATTACGCCATTTTGTGCCACACACATACCTGCTACTACAAAATTTCCAGCTATATTAGAAATATCAAAACATTCAATTTGAGTTGGTAAATCTTCCAAATTTAATACTTCTTTTAACTCTCCTAAAATTTCACTTTTGTCTTTTAATTTATTTTCCAAAGTAATTTTACTATTCATTTCTGCCATTTCCACAAATCGCAATTTTTCGCCTTTTTGCGGACTTTTCAATTCTACTTTTTTTCCTGCTTTATCCGAAAGAAATTTTTCAATTGCCTGTTTTTCCGCCAATTCCATACGAAGCATAATTTTATTGGGCAAATCCTTTTTTTCAAAATAATACTGTTTGATAAAACCAGAAACCAATTCCTCTTCTTCCATGTCTTTTAAATCATCAAAAAAATAATGCTCTCTTCCAATCATTCTACTGCCACGAACAAAAAAAACCTCAATACAAACTGTCATCTCGTTTTTATATAAGCCAATTACATCTATGTTATTTTCCGAAATATTAGACACTTTTTGCTTTTCTGAAACACGCTCAATTCCCAAAATTCGATCACGAATTTTAGCTGCTTTTTCATATTCTTGACGTTGTGCATATTCCATCATTTCTTGATTCAATTCTTTGATAATGGTCTCAATTTTTCCATCCAAAAGCAACATAATTTGGTCAATCTGTTTTCGATATTCTTCCTTAGAAACATATCCCATACAAGGCGCCAAACATTTTTTGATATGATAATTTAGGCAAGCTCTATCTTGATTTTTGAAATTTCTACATTGCCTTATTTGAAACTTCTCTTTGATAAAGGCAATCATTTCTTTAGCACTTCCGGCTGCTAGCATATGGACCAAAATATTTGGCTCCATCTTTTTGCAATTTTCGTGTCATAAAAATTCCTGGATAATCCGATTTTACATCAATACGAATATACGGATATGTTTTATCGTCTTTTAAAAGCACATTAAAACGTGGTCTATATTTTTTGATTAAATTACACTCTAAAATCAAAGCTTCATCTTCACTACCAACAACAATATATTCAAAATGGTCAATCAAAGAAACCATTTTTTCAATTCTAGCTGTTTTATTATTTTTACGAAAATATTGTCTAACACGATTACGCAAAATAACCGCTTTTCCGACATAAATTACGGTATCGTTTTGGTCTTTCATCAGATAAACTCCTGGACTTTTAGGAAGCTTTTTTAGTTCTTCTTCAATGTTAAACATATTTTAGTCCTTTCTGGCAAATTTGGATTAAATCTGCTATAAACTCGCCTTTTACGCCATTTCAATATAGCCAACATAAGGTAGATTTCTGCCCATTTGATTATAATCAAACCCATAACCAATTACAAATTTATTGGGTATCACAAATCCAGTATAATCAATTTTTACATCTACTTCACGTCTTTCTTTTTTATCTGCTAATACCGCCAATTTCAAAGAATTTGGATTTTGTTCTAACAAATACTCTTTTAAATATTTTAGTGTATAACCAGTATCAATAATATCTTCTACAATCAAAACATCTTTGCCTGTAATACTTTGTTCTAAGCCTTTTTTAATTTTAATCTTTTGCGTAGAAGTTGTCCCTTCATAACTTGAAACCTGCATAAATTCTAATTCAATTGGTGTTTTCATTCTCTTTACCAAATCTACTGTAAAAAAAACCGCTCCTTTTAAAATCGAAATAACAACAACTTTTTTTCCTTGATAATCATCATCGATTTGTTTGGCAAGTGCAGCAATTCTTGTTTGAATTTCTTTTTCTTCATATAATACTTTTACCTTTTCCAAAATTTCCTCTTCCATGTTTCCTCCTATATTTTTTCTCTTATCCTATTTAAACTTTATTATAGCATAAATTCATTTATGTTTTCAATATTTTTCTAAAAAACTTACACAAAAAAACGCAAAAAATAACCGAACATTTTTTCTAAAAACCTATTGACAAACCATTTTATTTCTGATACGATATTACAAACAAAAGTTTAGTAGATAGGAGAAAAAAATGAGCTTTTTACGAAATAAAAACGATGTAATCACATATACTGTAGATAAAACCTCAAATAGTAGTTTATACATTTCCATTCATAATGGTGAAGTTATTGTAAAAGCTCCTTTTTACTATTCAACCAAACAAATTCAAGCCGTCGTAGAACAAAAGAAAAATTGGATTTTAAAACATTTAAAAGAATACATTGAAAATGAAACCATTCAAAAACAAAAAATAAATCAAGACCCTATTTGCATTTTTGGAAAGCAATACGATATTGTAGTCAAATATGAAAACACCAAAAATCCAACTTTAAATTTATTAAAAAAATACATTGAAATCATTTTACCTGCAAAATATCTGAATTGCGATAAAACCAAAATCATTGATGCAACGATTTCCAAAATGTATGTTTCAATTGCGAAAAACGAAATCGAAACCATGCTAGAAGATGCCCGTCATCTACTTGGATTTGCGCCAGAAGATTTCAAAATCAAGTCACTTCCTAATCAAGTTTTAGCTAAATGTTCGAACCAAATTATCACAATCAATCCAGCAATTATGCAATACTCTAAAGAAATCATTCAATTTATTGTCATTCATGAATTTTGTCATTTAAAATACAAAAACCACACCAAAAGCTTTAATGAGCTCATGGAAAAATACCTTTTCAATTATGAAAAAACCGCAAAACAAGTAGAAAATTTAAAATTTTAGCCCATCTTTTTTATATAACGATACACCTCACCCCAATTACGAACCTCTTTCAAGTATTCACTTTCAGGCAATTTCTTCAAGCCCACATCTCTAAAATATAAACATTTTACATGATGATTACTCAAATTTTCTACAATCTTCCAATCATCATCTATCATTAAATCCACCTTTTCTTTTTGGCAAATTTCTAATTTGTCATCTATATTCCAATAATATTTATCAAATTTGATATTCTGCTCCTCTAACAAGCGTATGGCATCCTTTTTCATTTCTTTCACAAATCCACCTCTTGCTGTAATCACCACAAACTCATTCCCCTGTTTTTTCAGCAAATCATAAACCCCTACAAATCCAGACATCAAATTACTTTCCTTTGATATTTGCAAAAAATATCGTTTAATAAATTCTGCTTGCTCCTCTTTCGTCCAACAATACCTAGCTTGAAACTTAGGTTCTTCTGAATTTACTAAATGGTTTCCTTTTAAATAATCTACATCATAAATTTCCTCATATGTTCGAAATGTTTGTTCACTATCAATCACAACACCATCTAAATCAATCCCAATTTTCATTTATAAAATCTCTCTTTCTATTTTATTTCAAATCCCACTCCCACCAGTTTGGCTTCCGTGGGGACCGCCCAGAATTGTACGAACCAAAGTAAGTTACAAGAATGGGTGGGAAGAGCCAAACGGAGCCACTTATTTTCTGCAAGCAGAGTTAGCTGGAAAGGTTTGGAAAACCAGCTGTTGGTTTTCCAGCAGGAAAAGAGGTTTTAGGAGGAAAGGGCAGCGCCCTTTCCTCCTACCTCACTACGATATTATAAATCCTTCCTCCAACATAAATTTCCTTCACAATCGTTTTACCTTCCAAATTCTTCTGTACAGTTTCATTAGCATGCACTATTTGCTTTACTTCCTCCTCTGTTGCATCTTTGCTAGCTTGCACAACAACTTTCACTTTTCCATTTACTTGAACTGGAATTTCAATCACATCATCTATTATTTTCGTTTCATCATATTCTGGCCATTTTTCATAAGCAATTGTTCCATTTTGCCCCAAAACTACATTCCATAATTCCTCTGTAATATGTGGCGCTACTGGATTTAGCAATTTTACAAATCCTTGCGCATATTCCATTGGAAATACTTCTTCTTTATAAACACAATTGATAAAAATCATCATTTGGCTAATCGCTGTATTAAAATTCATAGTTTCATAATCATTTGTTACTTTTTTGACCGTATAATGATACACTTTTTCCAAATTTGCATTTGGCTCATCTTTCAACTTTCCAGATTCGGTATACAATCTCCAAACACGATCCAAAAACTTTTTAGAACCATCGATTCCATTTGGATCCCAAGGTTTTGCTGCTTCAATTGGTCCCATAAACATTTCATACAATCTCAAACTATCTGCTCCAAATTCATTTACCATATCATCTGGATTAATCACATTTCCTTTTGATTTTGACATTTTTTCGCCATTTGCTCCTAAAATCATTCCCTGATGACATAACTTTTGAAATGGTTCTTTTACTGGAACAATTCCCTTATTATACAAATAATTATTCCAAAATCTGGAATACAACAAATGTCCAACTGCATGTTCTGGTCCACCCATATACAAATCAACTGGCAACCAATGTTCTAACAATTTTTTATCTGCAATTGCCTCATTATTTTTCGGGTCAATATAACGCAAAAAATACCAACTTGAACCTGCCGAACCTGGCATTGTACTGGTTTCTCTTTTTCCCTTTTTACCATCAATTTGAGTATTAACCCAAGAAACTGCTTTTTCTAATGGTGAAGCTCCACTTTTTGATGGTCGATAATCCTCCAACTCTGGTAAAACAAGTGGCAAATCTACATCTTCTAAAACCTTCATACCATCTTCTAAATGCACAATTGGAATTGGCTCTCCCCAATATCTTTGACGCGCAAAAATCCATTCGTGAATTTTATAATTAATTCTCTTTTCTCCAATACCTTTTTCGCACAAAAATGCAAGCATTTTATCAATCGCCTCTTGTTTATTTAAACCATTTAAAAAATCTGAATTAATATGCAATCCATCTTCACAAAATGCTTCTTTTGTAACATCCCCACCTTCTAAAACAGGAATGATTTCTAATCCAAACTTCGTAGCAAATTCAAAATCCCTTTGATCATGTGCAGGAACTGCCATAATCGCTCCTGTTCCATAACTTGCCAATACATAATCTGCAATCCAAATCGGAATTCTCTTATTATTGACTGGATTAATCGCATATGCTCCTGTAAAAACGCCTGTTTTTTCTTTACTCAATTCTGTTCTTTCCAAATCTGACTTCATAGCACATTGTGCAATATAGTTTTCTACTTCCGTCTTACATTCTGGTGTCATTATTTTTTTCACAATTTCATTTTCTGGTGCTAAAACACAATATGTAGCTCCAAATAAAGTATCACATCTTGTCGTAAAAACAGTAAATTTCTGGTCACTTTCTGCTACCTCAAATGTCACATGGGCTCCAACTGATTTTCCAATCCAGTTCCTCTGAATTTCTTTGGTAGATTCTGGCCAATTTAATTTTTCCAAATTTTCAAGCAAAACTTCTGCATAAACTGGAATATCCAACACCCATTGTTTCATATTTTTTCGAATAACTGGAAATCCGCCTCTTTCACTTTTTCCATCAATCACTTCATCATTTGCCAAAACCGTTCCTAATTCTTCACACCAATTCACAGGCATATCGACAAGTTTCGCCAAACCATCTTGATACAGTTGTTTGAAAATCCATTGTGTCCATTTATAATAGCTTGGGTCACAAGTTGAAATTTCTTTGTCCCAATCAAAAGACAAACCCAACATTTTTAATTGCATTTTAAATGTTTCAATATTTTTCTTCGTAAAACCATCTGGATGATTCCCTGTTTTTATTGCATATTGCTCCGCTGGAAGTCCAAAAGCATCCCAGCCCATTGGATGTAAAACATTATAACCTTGCATTCTTTTCATTCTTGCTAAAATATCAGTTGCTGTATAACCTTCTGGATGCCCTACATGCAAGCCATGTCCAGAAGGATAGGGAAACATATCCAAAACATAATATTTAGGTTTTGAAAAATCCCAAACATCTGTCTTAAATGTTTCATCTTTATCCCAATATTCTTGCCATTTTTTCTCAACTTTTCTAAAATTATATGCCATATTTTCCCCCTTTTATCCAAATATTTTTTGTCATTATATATAATTTCTTGCTAAAAAACAAGTCTGCTGTTACAAAAACTTATTTCCTATTTTGCTTGACTACTTCATACATCACAATTCCAGCAGCTACTGAAGCATTTAGTGACGTAATTTGACCTTTCATCGGAATTTTAACCAAAATATCGACATTTTTCTTCACCAATTGACTCATACCAAATCCTTCACTTCCAATCACAATTCCAATTGGTCCTGTTAAATCCACATCATCATAATATTTTTCCGCTTCTCCATCAGTTCCAATCAGCCATAAGCCAGCCTGTTTTAACCTTTGAATTGCATCTTTTAAATTATTCACTCTAGCAATTTTGACATATGAAGTCGCACCACTAGCTACTTTGCTAACTGTACTATTGACAGCTACACTTCTTCTTTTGGGAATAATTATTCCATGAACACCAGCGGTTTCAGCAGTTCGAATGATAGCCCCCAAATTGTGTGGATCTTCAATTCCATCTAGTAACAAAACAAAGGGCATTTCCCCTTTTTGTTTGGCAAACTCCAAAATATCCTCAATTTCGCAATAATTAAAAGGCGGCACAATTGCTACAACTCCTTGATGATTTTCCTTTGTCATTTTGTCTAATTTTGACTTTTCAACTTCCACCATCACAACTCGCGCTTGTTTGGCTTTTGCTATAATTTCTTTGATAGAACCGCTGCTTTTCGCCACGTTCTATAAAAATCTTGTTGATGTCTTTTCCTGCTTTTAACAATTCTAATACAGAATTTCTGCCATAAACAACATCTTCATAAAATTTTTCTTGGTCATTTTCTAAAACTTTTTCATCCCTTTTTGGCACTTGATTATTTTTCTTAAAACTTTTTTGTCTTTCTCTATTTTTTTGCTTTTCTTGATTAATCCTTGATTTTCTGGATTGCTTATCACGATAAGATTGTCTCATTTTTTGTTTCCTTTCCTTTAACTTGTCCCACTTTATTATCCTTCATCATTTAACTTTAAAACTGCTAAAAATGCCTCTTGCGGAACTTGGACATTTCCAATTTCACGCATTTTCTTTTTCCCACGTTTTTGTTTTTCCAACAATTTCTTTTTTCTAGTAATATCTCCACCATAGCATTTGGCTAAAACATCTTTTCTCATTGCAGAAATGGTTTCTCTTGCAATAATTTTTCCACCAACTACTGCTTGAATTGGCACTTCAAATAATTGCCTTGGAATTACAGTTTTGAGCTTTTCTGCCATTTTTCGCCCACGCTCATAGCTTGACTCTTTATGCACAATAAATGAAAGTGCATCCACAGCTTGGTTGTTAATATGCAAATCAAGTTTGACCAAATCCGCCTTTCTGTATTCCTTAAACTCATAATCAACTGACGCATAGCCTTTTGTTTTGGATTTTATGCAATCAAAAAAATCATAAATAATTTCATTGAGTGGCAAATCGTATTCCAAAGTTACTCTGGTTTCATCCAAATAACGCATGTCAATATAGGTACCACGTCTTTCTTGACACACATTCATCACATTTCCTACATACTCTTTTGGAATCATAATTTCAGCTTTCATAATTGGTTCTTCCATCATACGAATTTCTGCACTTGGTGGCAAATCAATTGGATTATACAATTCGATAATTTCTCCATTGGTTTTATGCACTTTATATATAACAGATGGTGCTGTAGTAATCAAGCCAATGTCAAATTCGCGCTCTAATCTTTCAATCACAATTTCCAAATGTAGCAAGCCCAAAAAGCCACAACGAAAGCCAAAACCTAAAGCTACTGATGTTTCTGGTTCATAATTTAGCGCAGCATCATTTAATTTTAACTTTTCCAATGCTTCTTTTAATGGCTCATATTCACTTCCATCGATTGGATACATTCCACAATACACCATAGAATTGGCTTTTTTGTACCCTGGCAATGCTTCTTGCGCTGGATTATTTTTTAAGGTGATTGTGTCCCCTACATGCAAATCAGAAACAGTTTTAACACTTGCTGAAATATAACCAACTTCGCCAGCAACCAATTCTTTGGCAGCTTGATAACTTCCTGCCTTAAAATAACCAACTTCTGTTACAGTAAAAATTTTCCCTGTTGCCATAAATAAAATTTCATCATTTGGTTTTATTTTTCCGTTTTTTATACGAACATAACTTAAAGCGCCTTTGTAATTATCATAAACTGAATCAAAAATTAGCGCTTGTAGTGGTGCTTCCACATCTCCAGAAGGTGCTGGTATGTCGGTTACAATTCTTTCTAAAACTTCTTCTACATGTAAGCCTGTTTTCGCTGAAATACAAGGTGCATCCATAGCTGGAATTCCAATAATTTCTTCGATTTCTGCTTTGACTTCATCTGGTCTGGCATTTGGCAAGTCTACTTTATTGATGACTGGCAAAATTTCCAAATTATCGTCTAGTGCCAAATAAACATTGGCAAGCGTTTGAGCTTCCACGCCTTGGGTGCTGTCTACCACCAAAATGGCGCCTTCACAAGCAGCCAAACTTCTGGATACTTCATAATTAAAATCTACATGACCTGGTGTATCAATTAAATTAAATTCATAATTTTTCCCATTTTTGGCTGTATAATTCATTTTCACAGCTTGGGATTTTATAGTAATTCCTCTTTCACGCTCAATATCCATATTATCCAGGACTTGGGATTCCATTTCACGTTCTGATAGCGCCCCTGTCATTTCAATAATGCGATCTGCTAAAGTTGATTTTCCATGGTCAATATGGGCAATAATACTAAAATTTCTAATCTGTTTTTGTTTGTCTTGCAAAACTTGTTTCCTCCGTTTTTTGTTTTGTATTATTATACTGTATTTTTGTGAATTTTGCAAGCAAATTATTCCATTACTTCTAAAACATCTGAATTATTCAAACCTTCTAGATGATAATACGTGTCTGGAACATTTCCAACAATGACTGCTTCCGTTAATAAAACTTTTGATTCAACATCTTTTCCAAAACATCCAACTGGTGTTAAAATACTAACAGAAGTGCTAATATCTAAATAAATTCTATGTATGGTTTGATTAACTCCAGCGCTTTGAAATTCTGATTTCAATTGTGTATTAATTCCACCTGCTGCTTCTAGTTCAATATCGAATTTAGGACCAACATTTCTTAGCACACGAATTCCACTAACACTTCCATAGTTAATAAACACCATAATTGTTGGCATTTTGTCAAATTCATTTTGAATATTGGAAATAATTTGGGAAGTAATTTGGTTGATTAAAACTGTATTAGATTTCATAAATATAACATTTCCATTGCCATCTTTTTCCATTTCCATTAATTGATTATAAGAATAACCTTCCATCACTTTTTCGACTTGTTTATTTACAATTTGAATTGCTTTAGAAGATGCTGCGTTTTTACAACTTGCTACTAATATTGGGTAAGATGCAGCCAAAAAACTAATCACGCAAATCAGCAAACTACTTATAATAAGAGCTAAAAAAACACGAATTTTACTTGGCTTTTTAGCATGTTTTTTCTTTGGTAATTGAATTCTTGGTCTCGAATAAATTTTATCCATGATTTTGTCTCCTGCTGATTACTTTTCTATTCTATGAAAAAAGGCACAGTGCTTCTCTTTTTCTGTGCCCTTTTATGTTATTTCATAATATATAATTTCTCTCCTGTGTGAATTTTAGTATCTTGCAAATGATTGGTTTGTATAATACTATCCATGGTTACTCTAAAATCACGTGCAATGTTCCAAATCGTATCTCCTTCTTTTACAAAATACACAATCATAGCATAATCACTATCGTCTGTGTATTCCTCTTCTTGCACATCTTCTATCAAACGAATTGTTTTTTGGTTTGTTGCATTTGGTTTTATCTCAATATCTAAATCACACGCAACTTCTTCATTGTTGAGTTTAAAATTCTTTCTTACTAAATCGATTTCTATATCATCTGTATCACAATCTAATTTTACCATAAATGGAATTTTCGCACTTTTTACCCCTAAGTTATTTCCTGTATCATAGTAAATATCACCACATACCTCACCTTCATAATTAACCGAATTTCCACTTGGTGTTTTATTGGTAATATTCACTTTGCAATCTACATCATAAAGTGAACGAATATCTTCCACTAACACGTTTTCACTTACATTAACAACTTGTTTTTCACTTTCTCCTTTTGTTTGAATTTGAATCGTTTTTTGATTGAATGTAATATTTTTGTCTATGCCATACATATCTTGCACAAGTTCTATGGTTCTTGATTTGTAAACTTCACACGATACTTCAAAATCAATTTGGCAATTGATGCTTTTCATTTCTTTAGCATTTGGCTTAAATAACATATTACGAATTTTATAATCTGTATGGCAAGTATCTTCATCTGTTACTTTTTCCATGTCAATAAAATTCATAACTGGAATGGTTGCTTGTGTCATAGCAATTTGAGAACTTTCTGTGATGTACAAAATTTTTATGGTAACATCTGCTTTTGACAAAACCTTATTGTAACTGATTTTATTTTCTAAATTAGACACACACACATCACTTTTTAAGATTTCTGCAACTGGCTCCATCTGCTCTATATTAATATCTTCTTTCAAAGAAGTCTTCATTTGATTTTGACATACTAATGTATTCATATCTACACTTTCTTGTAATTTTTCCACACCTGCTAATGTATTCAAATTATCTAAATATTCAATATTTTTGCAGGCAAAAAAGTGAAAACATATTTTCAAATGAATGGTCACACTAATTTTTCTTTCATTTAAAATTTTAGTCTCAACACTTGCTATTTCAATTTTATATTTTGTATGCATTTGTTCTTCTAGGTTTGTATCTTCAATAAAGTCCATAAAATCTAGCGTTGTTTTAATGCACTTTGTTTCTCCATTATCTGATAAATAAATAATATGTGTATCAATGTTTCCATCAAAACGATATTTCCCATCCAAACATTCTTCTTTATATATATATGGATTGGAATTGGTATTAATAATATTGACAATATCTGGCTTGGTATCTGGAACAATAATATCTCCTTTTACTTCTACCGTTTTAACCTTCTGTGCGATTTTTTTATTCATTGATATCGTATTTTTCTCCATAAAAAAAATCCTCCTTTTTTGTTCTATATAACATTTATATGGAGGAATTTTCAAAAAATACCAAATTTATGAAATTTTTTAAGCACTCTCTACTGGAATTTGCATTGTACCATTTTGCAATGGATTTTGCTTTATCTGCTCTGGTGCCAATTTATGAAGTTTATTTTTTCGATCAGCTACATCTGGAATATCTAATGGAATGTAATCATTTCCATCAAACATGCTAATTTCTATTGTTTTCATAAACAAATCTGTGTAGTTGTAAGAACTCACTCGATTGACTGAATCGTATCTTACCATAAAATAATCTTTATATGTTTTCTCGATTGTTGCGCCTCTTTCTTCTGGTTTGCTTCTTTTACCAGTTGGCTCTTTAATAATAATTTTTTGTCCTACGTTTTCTCCAATATTTTTTCTCATGTTCGCAATTTCAGTTTTATAAATCCCCATATCTTACCTCACCTATTACTCTGTTTCTTAAATTTTTTATATCATAACTCCTTAGAAATGTCAAAATAGAAACGGTAATAAAAAAGCCATGAAACCTTCTATTTTCATGGCTTTTTAGTGTTTTTATCATTTGCATTACTTTTGTGTTACATTTTTGTTACATTTTATATTTCTACAATATTGACAACATCCAACTCCTCTACTTTCACATCATTTTCAATTGCATCATACAAAGCTTTAACCGTATCAAGCGATGTAAAACAAGGAATTTTGCATTCCACAGCTGTTCTACGAATTTTAAATCCATCACGACTTGACTCTTTTCCTTTTGTAGGCGTATTAATCACAAAATTAATTTTTCCAGATTGAATTAAATCAATAATGCTATTTTTTCCTTCCCAAATCTTCTCCACAACCTTTGCCTCAATTCCATGTTCAGCCAAAAAATTCGCTGTTCCAGAAGTCGCATAAATCGTAAATCCTTTGCGATAAAATTTCTCTGCAATTGGTAACATTTCTTCTTTATCTTTATTGCGAACTGTAATCAAAATATTCCCATTTGTCGACACATTGGCACCACTACCAATAAATGCCTTCAAAGTCGCATGATGAAATTCCTTCGAAACACCTAAAACCTCTCCAGTTGATTTCATTTCAGGTCCAAGACTTGTGTCTGCATTTTTGATTTTTTCAAACGAGAATACTGGCATTTTCACACAAACATAATCACTTTTCTTATACACGCCTGTTCCATAGCCAATCTCTTTTAGGGTTTCACCAAACATCACACGTGTTGCAATATCAATCATCGGTAAATTCGTGACTTTGCTAATATAAGGAACCGTTCTGCTTGAACGCGGATTCACTTCAATAATATACACTTCATCATCTGAAATAATAAACTGAATGTTAATCATACCAATCACATTCAATTCTTTGGCAATTTTTTGAGTATATTCCACAATTTTAAGTTGATGTTTTTCCGCAATTGTTTGTGTTGGATACACCGAAATACTATCTCCCGAATGAACACCTGCTCTTTCCAAATGCTCCATAATTCCTGGAATTAACACATCTTCCCCATCACAAATCGCATCTACTTCCAATTCTTTTCCAAGCATATATTTATCCACCAAAATTGGGTGTTCTTGCGCAATTAAATTAATTTCATTAATATAAGTTTCAATCTCGTTATCATCATAAGCAATCGCCATTCCTTGTCCACCCAAAACATACGACGGACGCACCAAAACAGGATAACCAAGCTTGTTTGCTACATCTTTTGCTTCCTCTACTGTATAAATCGTGCTTCCTTTTGGACGCAAAATACCACAATTATTTAAAGCATCATCAAACTCTTTTCGATCTTCTGCTCTATCCATGTCTCTTTCACTCGTTCCAATAATTTTAACTCCCATATCAGCCAAAGCTTTTGTTAGTTTAATTGCTGTTTGCCCACCAAATTGCACAATCGCACCTTCTGGTTTTTCGCTATCTACAATATTTTTGACATCTTCTGGAGTTAGTGGCTCAAAATACAACTTATCCGCAATATCAAAATCTGTACTAACTGTTTCTGGATTGTTATTAACAATAATTGTCTCAAACCCAAGTTCCTTCAAAGCCCACACGCCATGTACACTACAATAATCAAACTCAATTCCTTGTCCAATACGAATCGGACCGAGAGCCGAAGCACCATAATTTTCTTATTATTCGTTTGCTTTGCTTCATTTTGCGTCTCATAACTTGAATAATAATATGGCGTTCTAGCTTCAAATTCAGCAGCGCAAGTATCCACCATTTTGAAGTTTGCAACAATTCCATTTTCCTTACGTATTTTTTGGATTTCTTCTTCTGTTTTTCGACTTAATTTGGCAATTACTTTATCTGTAAATCCAAGTTTTTTAGCCTTCAGAAGCATTCTTGTATTCATTTCATTGAACTTAAGTTCATTTTCCATACGAACAATTTTGTAAATGCTACCGATAAAAAATCGGTCAATTGTCGTGATTTCATGAATTTGGTCAACTGAAATTTCGCGCCTGATCGCTTCTGCAATCACAAAAATTCGGTCATTATCCACATCTTTTAGTTTTTCCAAAATTTCTTCTTTTTCTAAATTTTGCAAACCTGGCATGATAAAACTATCCATATTTTCTTCCAAAGAACGAATCGCTTTCATAAGTCCTGCTTCTAAGTTTGGTGCAATTGCCATAACTTCTCCAGTTGCTTTCATTTGTGTGCCAAGTGTTCGATTGGCAGTTAGAAATTTTTTAAACGGCCATTTTGGAATTTTGACAACCACATAATCCAAAACTGGCTCAAAACAAGCATACGTTTTGCCTGTTACCTCATTTTTAATTTCGTCTAATGTATAGCCTAAAGCGATTTTCGTTGCTACTTTGGCAATCGGATAACCTGTTGCTTTAGAAGCCAAGGCAGACGAACGACTCACTCTCGGATTTACTTCAATCACTGCATACTCAAAACTATTTGGATTAAGCGCAAATTGCACATTACATCCACCTTCAATTTTTAGTGCCGAAATAATTTTAATCGCAGATGACCTTAACATCTGATATTCTTTATCAGAAAGAGTTTGTGAAGGCGCTACAACAATGCTATCACCAGTATGAACACCAACTGGGTCAATGTTTTCCATGTTGCAAATTGTAATACAATTTCCTGCACTATCTCGCATAACTTCATATTCAATTTCCTTCCAGCCAGTTACGCATTTCTCCACCAAAATTTGGTGCACACGTGACATACGAAGTCCAGAAGCTGCAATTTCTTCTAATTCCTCAAATGTAGTTGCAATTCCGCCACCAGTACCTCCTAATGTATACGCTGGACGAATGATAACAGGAAGTCCAATTTCTTCGGTAAATGCGATTGCATCATTTACACTTTCTACTACTTTACTAGCAATGCATGGCTCATGAATCGATTCCATCATATCTTTAAATGCCTGCCTATCTTCCGCATTTTTGATGCCTTCTGTTCCTGTTCCCAAAAGACGCACATTGTTCTGTGCCAAAAATCCACTTTCTGCCAATTCCATAGCTAAATTTAGTCCAGTTTGTCCACCCAAATTTGGTAAAATGCTATCTGGTTTTTCTTTTTTAATTACTTTTTTAACTGTAGTAACTGTTAATGGTTCTATGTAAATTTTATCCGCCATATTTTTATCTGTCATAATGGTAGCAGGATTTGAATTGATTAAAACAACTTCAATTCCCTCTTTTTTCAATTCGCGACAAGCTTGCGTTCCAGCATAATCAAATTCAGCAGCCTGCCCAATGATAATTGGTCCGTGAACCAATCACTAATACTTTTTTGATTTTTTCATTTTTTGGCATTGTTTTACTTCCTTTCTTTCTAATTTTTATAACGATTCTATTCGCGTGATTCACATGCGGTCATTTGCCAGATTTTACAATCCAATTTGGCAAACCAATGTCCCTCTGACCGAAGAGTGGGTATCAAGAGGGCAACGCCTTTTGCGGGATTTTTAAGGGTAGAACCTTTAAAGCTCCTTAACAAAGCTATCAAATATATAATTCGTATCTTCTGGTCCTGGACACGCTTCTGGATGGAATTGTACAGTAAATATGTTTTTGTTTTTATAACGAATTCCTTCAACTGTATTATCATTCAAATTAATGTGTGAAACCTCTGCAATTTCTGATTTTATGCTATCATCCAATACATAATACCCATGATTTTGTGAAGTGATATACACTTTTCCATTTTGCAAATCTTTCACTGGGTGATTTGGTCCTCTATGTCCATATTTTAATTTAGCTGTTTGAAAACCATGCGCCAGTGCCATTAGTTGATGACCCAAACAAATTCCCAAAATCGGAATATTGGTTTTGCATAATTCTTTAACAATGTTAATTTCTTCTTGTGCATTTTCTGGATCTCCTGGTCCATTAGAAAGCAAAATTCCATCTGGATTCATGGCCAATATTTTATTGACTGGTGTATTGGATGGACAAACTGTGACACCAACATTTCTCTTTAAAAAAGAGTTTACAATATTATGCTTAAAACCATAATCCAGCAAAACAATCTGTTTTTCATTTGCTTTTCCATATGACATTATGTTTTGAGTTGTGACTTGTTTGACAACATTCCCAATTTCGTATTCTTTGATTTTTCTCATAATTTCGTCCATATTGTCAAGCGAAGAAGTTACGTAACCTTTCATGGTTCCTGCTTCTCTTAAAATCTTGGTAAGTTTTCTTGTGTTAATATTGGTAAGCCCTGGAATTTTGTAGTCTCTTAAAAATTTGTTCAAATTATCTTTTTTTCGAAAATTGCTTTCAAATTCAGCAAGTTCATGAATAAAAACTGCCTTTGCCCAAATTCGCTCAGATTCGAAATCATCTGGAATAACACCATAATTTCCAATTAACGGATAAGTCATTACAATACCTTGTCCAGCATAAGATGGGTCAGTAAAGGTTTCTAAATATCCTGCCATTCCTGTATTAAACACAACTTCACATGCTGTGTCAATCATTGTTGCTCCAATTCTCTCGCCTTCAAATATTTCTCCATTTTCTAGCACTAAATATCCTACCATAAATTATCATCCTTTCTTTTTTAGCCTCAAAAAATAAACACTAAATAAATCTAGTGTTTACTAATAAAATTACTATAGAATAAAAATGAAAATGCATGATTGATAATAGCTTTTTTTCTATTACCTAAATTTTGTATTTGGTTCATGCATTTTCTTTTTCTCATTTTTATTAACCTCTTACTTTATATTTTAACATAAGCTTTTATATCTTGCAACCATTTTTTTACTTTTTATAGCATTTTATTGCAATTGTTTCATAACTTCTTCTGCAAAGTTTTCTTCAGCTTTTTCAATGCCTTCGCCTTTTTCAAAACGAACAAATCGGTTTAATTTAGCACCTTTGCTCTTAATCAAGTCTCCTACTTTTACATTAGAATCTTTGACAAAAACTTGGTCAACCAAACAAATTTCTGAATAGAATTTTCCAATTCTTCCTTGTACCATTTTTTCAGCAATTTCAGCTGGTTTTCCTTCATTCATAGCTTGTGCTTTTAAAATTTCCATTTCTTTTTTGGTTCTTTCTTCAGGCACATCTTCTCTAGCTAAATATTCTGGATTTGCAGCTGTAATTTGCATACAAACATCTTTAGCTAATTCACTATCTCCACCTTCAAAATCAACCAAAACAGCAATCCTTCCATCTCCATGCACATAACCTTCCACTAAACCTGCTGATTCAAATCTTTCAAATCTTCTAATTGACATATGTTCACCAATTGTCGCAATTTTATCTGTTAAAACTTCACCAACTGTTTTGTCTAAGCCAATGTATTTGGTATTTAATAAAGCGTCTACATCTGCTGGATTACTTTCTGCTACTACTTTTGCAGTTGTGTTTACAAATTCTTTGAATTCTTCATTTTTAGAAACAAAATCTGTTTCACTATTTACTTCTAAAATACTTCCTACTTTTTTGTCATCTGAAATATAAACAGTAACCAATCCTTCAGCAGCAACTCTTCCTGATTTTTTAGCAGCTTTGGCAATTCCTCTTTCACGTAGCAATTCAGCCGCTTTTTCCATATCTCCATCTGTTTCTGTTAGAACTTTTTTACAGTCCATCATACCAGCACCTGTTTTTTCTCTCAATTCTTTTACTAAGCTTGCACTTATCATTTTAATTCCTCCCTTGTTGTGGCACAGGGCACCGTGCCCATATTTTATATCTTGAATGGACACGGTGCCCCGTGTCCTTATGTTGTATTTGAAATTGTTTGGGGATTGGGACGATTTGGCATTTCCCATCCTACATTACTCTTCTACATTTTCTACAACTTCTTCAATATCAGTTGCTTCTTCTGATTCTTGTTCATTTAATGGAAGAATAGCATCTTCTCCTTGTCTTCCTTCAATAACAGCATTTGCCATAACATCTGCAATTAATTTAACTGCTCTTATTGCGTCATCATTTCCTGGAATTGGATAATCAACATCTTCTGGACTACAATTTGTATCAACCAATCCAACTACTTTGATGCCTAATTTTCTTGCTTCTTTAATTGCATTATATTCTTTTTTAGGATCTACCACAAACATAACACCTGGCATTTCAGTCATATCTTTGATTCCACCAAGATTTTTTTCTAGTTTTTCCATTTCATTTTTTAAACCAATTACTTCTTTTTTAGGTAATACATCAAATGTACCATCTTCACTCATTTCTTCTAATTGTTTTAAACGATTAATTCTTCCTTGAATCGTTTTGAAATTAGTAAGCATTCCACCTAACCATCTTTGATCAACATAATACATATTGCATCTGATAGCAGCCTCTTTTACACATTCTTGTGCTTGTTTTTTCGTTCCTACAAAAAGAACTGTTTTCCCTTCTTCAGCTTGCTCTTTTACAAAAGCATATGCCTCATCTAATTTTTTTGATGTTTTTTGTAAATCAATAATATGGATTCCATTTCTCGCTTGGAAAATATATTCTGCCATTTTAGGATTCCATCTTCTTGTTTGATGTCCGAAATGAACACCTGCCTCTAATAATTGTTTCATTGCAACAACTGCCATTTTTAAATTCCTCCCTTTTTTGTTTTCTTTCCTCCATAGTATTTTAGCACTTTCAAACACTAATCTTAATATTTTAAAATTGTTATTTTTTAAGATAGCGAGCAATTTTCCTTCAAAAAAGAATTTGACGCATTTTTTAGCACACGTTTGATAAGCTCATACTATGTGTGTTTTTAACTTTGTTATTATACCAGACTTTTCTAAAAAATGCAAGTATTTTATAAAAATTTCTTGATTTTTTTATAAGATTGATTTTTTTCTATTTTTGTGATAACATTAGTATATTATGAAATTAGAATATACGAATAAATCTATGTTTTACAAAACTGTAAAAGAAGTACTAAAATCGCATTTTCATCTTTCTGAGCGCTTGATTTTAAAACTAAAACGTCATCAGCAAATTTATTTAAATGGACAACCAGCAACAGTAACTTCTTCTATAACGGAAAAAGATATTGTGTGTGTGGAGCTTGGTTTCAAGGAAAAAAGTGAAAATATTTTGGCAAAACAAATGCCACTTTCAATTGTTTTTGAAGATGAGGCAATGCTTATTTTAAATAAACCTGCCAACATTCCTGTTCATCCTTCTATGTCCCATTTTTCGGATAGTCTTTCAAATGGGGTTCAATATTATTTTCAACAAAATCATATTGATACAAAAATTCGCCCTGTTAATCGTTTGGATAAAGGCACAAGCCGGCCTTGTCATATTCGCTAAAAGCGAATATGTACAAGAGTGCCTGATTCGCCAAATGGCAAACCACTCTTTTGAAAAATACTACTTAGCTATTTTGCATGGTAATCTTAATACTGGAAAAGGCGAATCGGGCACTCTTGACGCGCGCATCGCGCGCAAGGCTGGCAGCCTCATTGAACGTGAAATAAATCCAGCTGGCCAAACAGCCATAACGCATTACAAACTAATCCAAAATTATGCTGATTTTTGCCTTGTAGAATTTCAATTAGAAACAGGTCGAACCCACCAAATTCGAGTCCACAGCAAATCCATTGGACATCCTATTTGGGGCGATTCTTTATATGGAATTCCCTCTGAACTTATTGACCATCAAGCATTACATGCTTATAAAATTTCATTTTTTCATCCAACCACACATACAAAAATGAATTTTTATCTACCTCTTCCAGAAGATATGAAAAAAATCTTAAAAAATGAAAAAGAGAATTATAATTTATAATTCTCTTTTTCAACTTCAACTAAGAATTCTTAGTGGGCGGTGCCCGCGTCATTCTGCTCAAACAATAGCCCTCCTTTCCGAATCTGGAATGAACATTCCATGGCTCATTTTTATTATACTACTTTTAGCACTTTTTGTCAATATGGCATGTAAAATTATTCCAACTAACGATTTGCTCTATTGTTTTTCTTTGATTGTGCATTGCACTTTCTGCCCCATCTTCTGCTGGATAACCAAATGGCAATAAATTTACAATTTCTAAATTATCTGGAATGTTTAATATGTTTCTTGCTTTATTTGGGTCAAATGAACCAACCCATGTTGAACCTAATTCTAATTGTGCTATTTCTAACATCATATGTGTCGTGACAATGCTTGCATCTACTATTCCTCCATCTTGCCCATCGTATTTTCTTTTCCAAGATTCTTCCTTGTCATAACATACTCCCAAAATAACTGGAGCATCAAAAGTAAATTTGGTACATTCTTTTAATGCTTTTTGTTTTTCTCGATCTGTTACAACTAAGATTCTCTGTGGCTGAAAATTGCAAGCAGTTGGCGCTAATCGTCCTGCTTCTAAGATTTTGTAAATTTTTTCTTTTTCGACTTCTTTATCTAAAAATTTTCTACACGAATATCTTTTTTGAGCTAATTCTAAAAACTCCATTCTTTTCTCCTTTTAAGCTGTTTCTTCTGTTTTGGCCTTTTTTATTTTTTTCTTGGTTTTCATTGGTTCTCGCTTTTTATTTTCATCTATTACAAGCTTTGGCTCTGCTTTGGTTTCTACTGTTTGCTTGGTTATCACGCATTTTGCAATTTGGGGATTGGACGGAATATCATACATAATATCTCGCATAATTTCTTCTATAATTGAACGCAACCCTCTTGCACCTGTTTGTCTTTCGATTGCCTTATCTACAATCATTTCTAAGGCATCTGCCTCAAATTCTAGTTCTACACCGTCTAGTTCCATTAATTTTTTATATTGTTTTACTAATGCATTTTTTGGTTTTGTCACAATATCAATTAGAGCTTCTCTTGTTAAACCGTCTAATGTTGCTGTAATTGGTAGTCTTCCTACGAATTCGGGAATTAATCCAAATTTCAATAAATCTTGTGGTAATAAATTTTTGAAAATTTCTGTTTTATTGATATCTTTTTTGCTTTCAATTTTAGCACCAAATCCCATTGATTTTTTACCAATTCTATCTTTGATAATATTTTCTAGTCCTTCAAATGCGCCACCACAAATAAATAAAATATTGGCTGTATCAATTTGCAAAAATTCTTGATGTGGATGTTTTCTTCCACCTTGTGGTGGGACAGAAGCCACGGTTCCTTCAATGATTTTTAAAAGTGCTTGTTGTACACCTTCTCCGCTTACATCTCTTGTAATAGATGGATTTTCTGATTTTCTTGTGATTTTGTCAATTTCATCAATATAAATAATTCCTTTTTGTGCTTTTTCTGTGTCAAAATTGGCTGCTTGTAATAATTTCAATAAAATATTTTCAACATCTTCTCCCACATATCCAGCTTCTGTAAGTGTTGTCGCATCTGCGATTGCAAATGGTACATTCAAAATCTTGGCCAATGTTTGGGCAAGCAATGTTTTTCCACAACCAGTTGGTCCAAGAAGTAAAATATTACTTTTTTGTACTTCTACATCATCCATAAAATCTAAATTGTTAATTCTTTTATAATGGTTGTAAACGGCTACTGATAAGGTTCTTTTGGCTTCTTCTTGCCCAATGACATATTCATCTAACACTTTTTTGATTTCAGCTGGTGTTGGCATTTCAATTTGTTCAATGATATCATCTTCATCAAAAACCTCTTCTTCTATGATATCTTGACATAATCCAACACATTCATCACAAATAAAAACTCCTGGTCCTGCTATTATTTTTTTCACCACTTCTTGTGGTTTTCCACAAAAAGAGCATTTCACATTTCTATCCTGTGTTTTTGCCATTTTTTCAATCCTTTCTTTAATAGTATACATTCAAATAACTTGTTTTACAAGCTGTTTATCTCCAAAATCAATGATTTGAATTGTTCTTTGACTTGGTAGAATTTATTGTAAAAGCAAAAGTGCTTTTGTTTTTGTTTTCTAATTAAAACCTGCAAAATTTTTCACGCTTAGTTTCTTTTATCTATTCTTTCTTTTTGTTTTATTAATCAAGGCGAGTAAAATTTTGCTTTTGCAAAATTTTTCACGCTTAGTTTCTTTTATCTATTCTTTCTTTTTGTTTTATTAATCAAGGCGAGTAAAATTTTGCTTTTGCAAAATTTTTCACGCTTAGTTTCTTTTATCTAAAATCCCGTCAATTAAACCATATTTTAGTGCTTCTTCTGCTGTCATGTAATTGTCTCTTTCTGTGTCTTTTTCAATGGTTTCCAAGCTTTGTCCGGTTCTGTCACTTAATAATTTGTTTAGTTTTTCTCTGGTTCTAACCATGTGGTCTGCGTGTATTTTGATTTCTGTTGTTTGGCCTGATAGTCCGCCACCTCCGATTAATGGTTGATGGATTAATATTTCTGCATTTGGAGTAGCAAAACGTTTTCCTTTTGCACCAGATGCCAAAAGTACAGCTCCCATGCTGGCTGCCATTCCTACACAAATGGTAGATACTGGACATTTGATGTAATTAATCGTGTCTACAATGGCCATTCCATCTGTGATTGAGCCTCCTGGACTATTGATATATAATGAAATTTCTTTATCTGGATCCTCTGACTCCAAAAATAATAATTGCGCTACTACTAAGCTAGCAGATGCAGAATTGACATCTTCTGCTAAAAATATAATTCTATCTTTTAATAATCTTGAAAAAATATCGTAAGATCTTTCTCCTCTACTTGTTTGTTCAATTACATAAGGCACTAAACTATTTTCTATCATTTTTTTCCTCCTAATTTTTTCTAAAAATAATATTTATACTATATACCATATTAATTATTTTTTCAAGCTTTTCATTCAAGAAAATTGAAGTTTTCGCAAATTAAATTATCACAAATTTTTACATATTTTTCAAAAGTCTGTTTTTCTCGAATGGTCCAACCTAGAATTTTGTATTTTTTTGCATTTTTTTGTAATATATTATCAACGGATTTTACATCATAGGAAATAAAATCTGGCTTTGTAAAACAATTAAACATCATATGGGATAAAAAATATTTTTTTACACTATTCATTTTATCTTTTTCAAAGTTACTTGCTAGTTGACCTCTGGCAACATCTGGTGCTTTTTTTCGAAACCAATTTACTGTCCCGTGGTCGAAAACTTTGTACTGCATATTTTCCTTTATACTGACTTAAAACCTGCATTAATTCTTTTTCTAATAATCCTGTTTTTACATCATATTTCAATTCAATCAAAAGCGGAACTTTTCCTTCTACTAAATTTAATACTTTTTTTAACAATGGGATTTTTTCATTGGTTCTCAATAATTTTAGTTTTCGGATTTCTTCATAAGTACAATTTTTAATTTCTTTGTCTAATCCTGTCATTCTTTTTAAATTGTCATCATGGAAAACAACAATTTGGCTATCTTTTAACAAATGGACATCCATTTCTATGATAAAATGATATTCCATTGCGCGCATAAATGCCAAAAAAGAATTTTCCGGAATTGCTTGCTCATGGTCAAAAAATCCTCTATGTGCAATTAGGTTTTGTGTTAAAAATCTCAAATCTTTCATGGTGCCTCCTGTTCATTTTAGTTCTTTTTTTGTCCATTATGCTTACTTTTTTAGTCAGAAAATCTAAAAATTCGTAGAAAAGATTATTTTTGCTATATCAAAAAAATCACAAATTTCGCATTGAAAATTGTGATTTTTTTCTTTACATATCATCTTCAAAATTGCCCCAATCTAACTCAATTGCATTTTTGCAATCTGGACATTTGATTTCTTTTTTAGAATTATCAAATTCAATAAAAAAGTTTGTGTTACAATAAGGGCATTTAATTGGCTCTAAATCGGTATCTTCTTCCTCTTGAAATATTTCGTTATCTAGTTTTTGCATAGCGACTTCTAAACCATCTAATCTTTGTTCACATAAATTGACTTTTTGTTTGTACAAAGCTTCCATTTTTTCTAGTTCATCTAAATACTCCATTGTTAATTCCGTAATTTGCAACTTAGCATAGTCTAAATCTTTTTTGTTTTCTAAATTTTCCTCTAAATTTTTAATTACTTCTTTAAACTTTTTATTTAGCATTAAACAATCCTTCCCTCCTGATTTTCAAAAATTTTATTCCATAAAATTTTTCACGTTTTAAATTCTTTCCATATATTCGCCTGTTCTAGTGTCGATTCGAATTTTGTCTCCTATGTTTACAAATAGTGGAACAGAGATTTCTAATCCATTTTCTAAGGTTGCTGGTTTTCCAGATGTTGTTGTGGTGTTGCCGCTAAAACCAGGTTCTGTGTAAGTAACTTCCAATTCTACAAACATTGGTGGTTCAACTGCAAATACTTTTCCCTTAAAACTAACCATTGTAACATTCATATTTTCTTTAATATATTTTAATGCCTCTCCAATTTGTTCTTTATTTAAAGGCATTTGGTCATACGTATTATTGTCCATAAAATAATATAATTCACCATCATTGTATAAATATTGCATATCTCTTTTTTCAATTTCAGCACCTTGTAATTTTTCAGATGGATTAAATGTTCTTTCTAATACAGAACCTGTCATTACATTTTTCATTTTTACACGAACAAAAGCAGCTCCTTTTCCTGGTTTTACATGTTGAAATTCAACAACTCTAAAAACATTATTATCCAATTCAAACGTGGTTCCATTTCTTAAATCTCCTGCCATATAAACATCAGCCATAATTTTTACCTCATTTCTTCTTTTATTTTAACTTTCTTATTATAACACATCTATTTTCATAAATCAAGTATTTTTTAAATTTACCACACTATATTCTTTTCCAGATTTAGTTAAATTTATGCAAGAATTCTTTTTTATGTGATACGTATCTTCTATGCGAATCCCAAATTTTCCTTGTTGATACACGCCTGGCTCAATTGCCAAAATCGAATTTTCTTTTAAATACAAATCCATTTTGGAATTTAAAATCGGTTCTTCATGAATATCCAAACCTACGCCATGCCCAAAACTATGCAAAATTTCGTAATGTTTTAAACGATAATCTGCCTCACGATTTTTAATTTCTTGTTTGATATTGATTCCATCTTTTAAATTCTGCACAATTTTTCTTTGTTGTTCTAGAACAAAATCATAGGCTTCTTTGTATTCTATCTTCATTTCATCCACAAAAATAACTCTTGAAAAATCAGCACAATACCCCTGATATTTTGCTCCAATATCTAGTTGAATGATATCTCCTGATTGCAAAGTTCGATTTGTTGGAACAGCATGTGGCATAGAAGTATTTTCTCCAAAAGCTACAATTGAATCAAATGCTAAACCGTCTGCTCCTTGATTTATCATAAATTTTTCAATAGCAAAACAAAGTTCTTTTTCACTCATTCCATAATGTAAAATATCTTTTACATAAGCAAATGCTTCATCTGTTATTTCACAAGCTTTTTGAATCCATTTTAATTCTTCTTCATCTTTGACCATTCTATGATTTTCAATAATGCCTTCTGTTTCCACCAAATTGACTTGATACATTTGCAAATATTTTTTATACATTTCATAGGTTACATATTTTTCTTCAAATCCTACATCTGTACAACTCATAAAAATACCTTCATAATCATATTTGCTCATATTTCTAATATCGTAAGCAACAATTTCATCTGCAATGGTAAGTTTGTTATTCACACTTTCCATATAACGCGTGTCTGTTATAAAAACATTCTCTTTTGGTGCAACAATAAAAATGCCCTCTTCTTCTAGCCCTGTCAAATATTTGACATTAACCGGGTTTGACACAATCATTCCATCTAATTTCATTGATTTTAATTGGTCTCTTAGCCATTTTATTCGTATATTCATAATACACCTCCATTTTATAGAATCTTCAATATTTTATTGCTTATGGCACCACACAATGCCATAAACCAAAGAAATACTGTATTGGTTGGCAAAAATATACACGCAATTGCACTAACTACCAAAAACGGTCCAAATGCTACATATTCATCTTTGCTTTTTAAAATCACAATTCTAACAAAAAGGATGGCAATCGAGCAAATGGCACCTATAAAAAAGGCGAATAAAGCGATTTGAGCAATGTTGCTAACACCAAAATATAAACCAACAGCACCCATGAATTTTACGTCTCCTAATCCCATGGCTTCTTTTCCTGTAATCAAACCACCTAAAACGGTAATAAACCCAAAAATTCCAGCTCCAACCACCATTCCTAGCAACATATCTTTTGCCATATTCAAATTATTCATTCCATATAAAAATGCAAACACCAAGCCAATTTCAAACATGGTTAAATTCAAGCGATTTGGCAAAATTCTATGCTTTAAATCAATCATAAAAGAACTCACCAGCATTGGCATCAAAATTAAAAATTTTAGGATATCCAAATTTTGCATAAAATTATTTCCGATTCCAAATTTATAAAGTAAAGCAACATACAAAATTACCATAACAATCATACAAATATAATTTTTTTCAAGTCCTTGTTTATTGCTTTTAAAAAATTCCTTGGAAAAAAATTTTTTTCCTTCTGGCAATCTCATATTCAGCCAAGCCACCAATTTTCCTACCAACAGTGCGATTAATCCAATTCCTACATATGCTAAAATATGTACATTATTATGATCATACATTTTTTATTCCTCTTTCTTCTTTCGTTTATTTTGCTGATTCACATACGATTTTACAATCCATTCTTCCATTGGTCTTTTTAATTTCGTTATCCAAATATCTTTTTTAGCAATGGGATTCACCAAAATAGAATACATTTTGCTGCGATTTGCCCCCATTACATCTGTAAAAATTTGGTCACCTACAACAGCTATATTCTGACTTTCTAATCCCAGTTGTTGTTTGGCTTTTCGAAACCCTCTTTTAAGTGGCTTTGTGGCCAAATACAAATATGGGATTTCCAACATTTCTGCCACATTTTTCACTTTTTGAACTTGATTACTATTGGATAAAATCATACATTTAATCTCATTTTCTTTCATTTTTTGAACCCAATCTTTGGCACCTTGTAGTAAATTTCTATCAAAATCAATTAATGTATTATCTACGTCTAAAATAATTCCTTTTATTTGATTTTCTTTTAATAAATCGATTGTAATATCTGTGACTCGGTCACAGTAATAATCTGGATAAAAAATCATACCTTTTTCCTTTCTTCTTTATACTATCTTATCAATTTGTTGCAATTTTGTCAATTTTCTTTTCCAAGAAATTTTGCCTACCATTTTCGAATCCATTTGGTATAAACAAACCATTTCATTTTGATAGGAAGCAAGGCAACAATGCTGCGTATGACAATGTTTTTCAGCATTGTAAAAAAACCAATGATTTGATAAGTATACAAATTTTTTTCCATTTCTAGAATCTTTTTTACTTGTTTGATTCCACTTCTTCTTGCATACATTGAATTTCCTGTACGGTTTTTTCCCAATATTTCTTTGGTGTTTGCCATTTTGCACCCACCAATTAGCATACGAGCCCACAAATCATAATCTTCCAATTTTGTTTTATTATAATTTCCAGCTTTTAAAACTGCTTGTTTCCTCATAATAACTGTTCCATGATTAAATGGACTTTGTGTTTTTATTTGCTTTTTTATCTCAGCTAATGTCAGCGGAACTTTTCGTATTGAAACAAGCTTTTCCATTTTTTCATCGTATTCTTCAATATAGCCACCTAATAAATCCAACTGAGGATTTTGCTTAAAAATCTCACTCTGTCTTTCAAATCGCTCCAAAGGCGCAATATCATCTGTATCCATTCTGGCTATGTATTCATATTTGCACTTTTGCAAACCGAACTTGAGCGCTTCTCCAAGTCCCAAATTTTGTACAAAAGAATAAATATCTATCATTTTAGGAAACCTTTTTTTATACTTTTCTAAAACCTCTTCCAATTCCTGTTTCAATTTTCCATCTTTTACAATTACAATTTGTTTTGGTGGCAAAGTCTGATTTATCATGCTTTGTAAAGCTTGTTCTAAATAACTAGGCTTTTCTTCATCATAAACCGACATCAATACACTGATTTCCATTTTTCTGATTCCTTTATTTTATTTTTCAAATCTTGGATTTCCTTTTCATAAACGCTCCTTTGTTCAAACAGATAACGCGCTTTTTTATAATCTAGCAAATAAGCTTCTTTTTCGTGAATTTCTTTTTCTAGCTGTTTTTGTATTTTATCCAATTGTTCCCATTTCCCATTTTGCGTCAAAAGTTCCTTTATTTCGACTAAATTTTCAAACCTCGCAAATTGCAATCCCATTCGATATTTCGCAAAATCCTGTGTATCATAAATATACGTTAACACAAATTTCAAATTTTCTTCTAAACCTTGTCTATCTTCCAAACAAGCTTGCACATAACGTTTGGCATATTCTAGCGCAAGATTTGAATCCATATATTTTTCATGTATTAACAAATCTTTCAAAACTTTTTTTATTTCGCTATAATCCACATTTTCCATGCTGTTTAAAGCTCTATATTTTCTTATTTTCACATCTTTATGGAACGGCAATAAAGTATGATATGTATTAAAAATCCTGTCTTCTGGCCATTGCTCACTTATTTTCAGAGTATCTGTACTTTTTTTATACTGTTTTTCCACACCAAAAACATACGCACCATACAATGAAAAAGCAATCAAAATAGCAGCAACTAGCCAATCTGCCTTAATTTTAATATTCTTCCCAAAATCCATAGTTGCCAAAATAAAAAACACAATTAACAAACTATAAAAAAACGATAAGTCAAAATCCAAACAACTATGCAAAAGCAAGAATATAAGCCCCGTTGTAAAACTAATTTTACTCATATCCATTTGACTACTTTTTATTTGTGTTAGCCAATATGTTAAAATCCCAATTCCAATTCCCAAAACAGCAAGTAAACCAACGATTCCATTTTCTAAGAAAATTTGAACTGGAAAACAATGCACTTCTTGTGCATAATATTGGTAGGATTGCGCTTTACTTTGAACCGTTCGCCAAGCATTGCCACCCAAACCAAACAACCAATTACTTTTACATAATTTTAAAGCATCTCCAATAAATGTAAACCTTTCCCAAATGCTCTTATTTTTTAAACCAATACTTTGAATTTTATTCACCACACCAGTCGGAATCCATTTATATTTCAAAATAAATTTCTTACCATTTAAGGTTGCCTTATTGATTTCCAAATAGCTTTTCTCTGGCTTTTTAAGTTCTATATTCAAATACATAACTGCTGTATCGCTTCCGTGTATGTATCTTTATTTCCTTTTCCCCTGAAAATGTGCCAAAATTCCATTCTGTTTTACCCACATCATCAAAAAATTCATTTTTTTCACTTAATCGAATTGTAACACCATTTTCTTCATCTGTAACAGAATTGATATCCAAAACAAAACTATAATCTGTATCTTTTTCCACAGAATATAGTATTTTTTGATACTTTTGCTTTATTACTAATTTTTGTGGTATTTGCAAACCGATTAAAATATAAAATATTGCCAGAAGTCCTGCCAAAGAGAGAAATAATCCTATTTTTTTGTTGATTTTTTCTCTTATTTTATATTTTTTGTAAAATACCAATCCCCAAAAAATGCAAGTAACTGCAAATAAGATATAAACCAATCTGCTGTAAGTCATAATCATGGTAATAAACAGAACAAAACCAGCAAATCCATACCATAGTTTTAACCATTTTTTTGAGGTTTTAAAAAAATTTCCTAAACATAAAAAAATCCCTAAACCAGCAATAGCAGCCATTGTATTTGGATAAGAAAATAAAGAAACCACCCTTACTTCGTCATATTCTACATAAGTATAATGAAAGAAAAGTTTGAAATCTTTTAAATAATCTTTGTTAATTTCGTCTAGACCAATCACACACAATGCCACAATACTAATAATTATCATATTAAGAAAAATATCGACATTTTTTGGCTCTTTTCTACATTCATTTTTGGCAATAACATACAACCCTAAATAGCAAATATATTTTAGTAACATATGTACTGCGGCATCCAAACTCACATATGTTCTAAAAATCAGTGGTATTGCTGTGGAAAATACCAAAATTACAACACACAAATCTAGCTTATTATTTATGAGGCTTAGTTTTTCATAATTACAACTTGATTTTGTATTTTTTCTCTGCAAGTATAGCTGTTTTCCAAAATAACAAGCACAAAAAATCCCTGAAAGAATGTACACAATTTGTACATTCCTTTCAGAAATTGGTGTTCCAATCAAAAACGTACTAAGCACTAAAATGATTCCCAGCAACATAATATTGATTTGATTTGCTATTTTCTTCAACTTTTTTCCTCTTTCATTTTTGGTATTTTTTTCATCATTTTTTGTTTTACATAATATTTTAAAAGTCGATATTTTTAGTATATAAAAAATTTAAATCTTTGTCAATATTGTTTTTCCTTATTTACAAAATATATGCTTTCCAATCGTCATGACTTGTGGTCTGCTCCAAATCCAAGAAGAAGTCGCTGTATTAGGATTAAAATAATAAATGCAACCAGAAGTTGGATCCCAACCATTAATCGCATCTTGAGCTGCTTTTTTAGCTGAATCATCATATCCTAAATTAATTTGTCCATCTGCTACACACGTATAAGCTCCTGATTGATAAATCACTCCAGAAACAGAATTGGGAAATCTTGAATCAGCCACTCGATTCATAACAGTTGCTGCAACTGCAACCATTCCATTATAAGGCTCTCCCCTTGCTTCTCCATAAACCAAATGGCTTAGCAAATTCAAATCATTATTATTACTACTCGAACCTCCACCTGAAGATCCGCCAGATTCATTAATTCCCAGAGCTGCTAATGTTTGAGAACCTGCAATTCCATCTGCACTTAGGCCATTACTCCTTTGAAAAGCTTTTACTGCTTCGTAAGTTTGAGAGCCATATACACCATCCACAGAGCCATTATAATAGCCCCAATCTCGCAATTTCGTCTGAATTTGCTTTACTTCCTCTCCATTTGAACCATATTGCGAAATTGCATAAGCCATTGGTAATTTTAATAAAACCAAAAATAGCACAATACTTAAAACAATAATTTCTATCCAATATCTATATTTTTTCATGTTTTCCTCCTATCTTCCCACCTATTTTTTCCAAAGTTTGAAAAAATTATTCTTTGTTTTTGTAATATGATTGTAATATTTTTGTAACATAATTGTAATATAAAAAATGTATTTTTTTGTTGCTATTTTATAGAAAAATAGATATAATGTAAATAATTAGAATAAAAGGAGTAAAAAAATGGAATTTACGAATGATATTAAATTGAATCAGCAGCCTACTGTAAATGAAGAATTAACCATTACTTATCATGGTTTTTTAAGTGATTCCCCAGAAATGTGGATTGTATATGGATTTAATGATTCTTGGGAACATACCTCTGAATGCAAAATGGAAAAAACTTCAGATGGCTTTACTGCCAAAATTAATATGTTAGACTTTTCTACTTTTCATTTTTGTTTCAAAAATGCTAATAATGAATGGGATAATAATGCTTATCAAAACTATATTACTCCTATTTTACCTTGTGAAAACACACAAACTGAAAAACTTGAGGAATCTGAAATACTTGACATTGATTGTCTAATAGAAGAAATTTTGCAGCCCATCGCTTTTGAATCAGTCAAACAAGAAATTTCTGAAACGGCTATACAAATTACAACAGAGCCAATTGATTTAGGCGCCGAAATCACAAAAATTTTGTCTCAAATTGAAGAATTTGAAATTCCTTTTGAAGATTCTATCGAATATACAACTTTAGAAGAAATTCTTTCTGGAGCTATTATCGAAACACCAACCGAATTATTGGATAATGAATTAACTGAGGATTTACTTGAATTAAATACACAAACTGAAACTACCAATTCAGCCGAAAATACCTTCCTTATTAGTCCAAGACAATTAAATAAATTTTATTTATTCAGAAAAAAAATAAAAGTCGCCTTTTATAAAATTTTCACAAAACTTCCCAAATTAATTTTTGGAACAGAGAACCAATAATTTATGTAAAACTTCCAAACGTTTTTTGTCTGGAAGTTTTTATTTTACCTTCCCATTTTTTTCATGAATTGTTTGCCCTTTTTTACCATTTTCTTTTTGCTGCTATCCACACCTTCTGAATACATCATCATCGCTCCAGCTGTAATTAAAGTTCCTAACATCAATCCTTTTGTAAATTTCATATTTTTTTACCACCTTTCCATTATATTTATATATCACTTATTATTTTCCTTTTCTGGTCAATCTATACTCACTAAAAAATAGCAAATTTGCTAATTTTAAGCTTTTATTTCATTCTTTTTTTCCATTTTTAAAATAAGAATAAGTTTGAAATAAAGCAATCAAAATCAAAAAAATCCCGAAATATTTTTTCAAATTTTGATTTTCTATTTTAAAAGACAACAAACTTCCACAAATCGCACCAATAACTCCAAAAATAATGATGATTTTTGCAATTTGATAATCTATCGTTTTTTTCTTAATATTCATATAAACCGCCACAATTGAAGTAGGAATAAAAAATACCAAATTAATACCTTGCACCATATGTTGTTCCATACTGCCAAATAAATTTAAAAGCAAAATCAAAATCGTTCCACCACCCATTCCAGTAGCTGCAACGATTCCAGACAAACACCCAAAAATAATTTCCTTCATATATAATCACCCTTTAACATGCCTTTTTTCAATTACAAAAGCATTTAATCTTTGCTCACGAAAATATAAACTTAAATCCAGCATAAAGCAAAAAAACAATAAATGAAATTTGTAAAAATTTTTTGCTCACATTCCATAAAACCTTAGATCCAATGTAACCACCAATAATTCCTCCAATTGCACATTTTATGGCGATTCCAAAGTCAATATAATTTTGATTAAAATAAAATAACCCACTTGTAACTACCATAAAAAATATGCAGAAAATTGTTGTAGCACGAGCTTTGACCTCATCCATTCTAAGAATTGCTGTCATATAGGGAACCAAAATCAGCCCTCCACCACTACTAAAAAATCCACTTATCATGCCACCGAAAAAAACCAATTAGCATGTTTTTCCAAAAATCTTTATTTTTCATAATGATAGGATTTACTTTTTTTCAAAATTTATACAAAAATCTTGTTAGAACGACAAGAAAACTTTTTATTCTTCTACACAATTTTCATCTTTTACATAATATTTGGTTCCTAACATTTCATCAGGCAAATATTGTTGCTCACACCAATGTCCTGGAAAATCATGGGGATATTGGTAAGCCTTGCCATAACCAAACTGCTCCATTCCTTCTGCTGGCGCATTTCTAATATGCATTGGAATACTTCCTGTATTTTTGGTTTTGACATCTTCCAAAGCTCGATTAATTCCTACATATGTTGCATTCGACTTTTTGGAAATCGCAACATACGTAGCAGCTTGTGATAAAATAATTTTTGCTTCTGGCATACCAATCATTCGAACTGCTTCCATAGCAGACGTTGCAACAACTAATGCATTTGGATTTGCCATACCAACGTCTTCAGAAGCACAAATTGTAATTCGTCTGGCCAAAAAAACAGGATCTTCTCCTGCATTTAAAGCTCTTGCCAAATAAAAAATCGCTGCATCTGGGTCACTTCCACGCATAGATTTAATCATAGCACTAATGTTGTCATAATGACTATCTCCACTTTTATCAAACATGGCTTTTTTGGTATTCATACTTTGACTTGCAATTTCATCTGTGATTTCAATAGTTCCATCACTCCCCATTTTGGTGGTTAAAACTGCGATTTCTAAACCATTTAAAGCTGTTCTAACATCCCCATTTGAAATTTCTGCGATGGTATCAATTGTACTTTGTTCTATTTTTATTTTATAACTTCCTAAACCTTCTTTACGAACAATTGCGTTTTTTAGAATTTGCACAATATCTTCTTTTTTCAAAGGTTCTAATTTAATGACCATAGAACGCGAAATCAAAGCTTTATTCACTTCAAAATATGGATTTTCTGTTGTTGCACCAATCAAAATAATGGTTCCATCTTCCACATATGGCAAAAGCGCATCTTGTTGCAATTTGTTGAAACGATGAATTTCATCAATAAACAAAATGCATTTTCCGCTTGGATTTAAAAGTAGATTATCTGCCTCTTCTACCGCTTTTTTGATATCCGCAACACCCGAAGTTACTGCATTAATTTTCATAAACTTATATTGGGTTGTTTCACTAATCACTTTTGCAAGTGACGTTTTTCCACACCCTGGCGGTCCCCATAAAATAATACTAGACAATCTGTCTGCTTGTATGGTTCGATACAATAATTTATCTTGTCCAACAATATGCTCTTGTCCAACAAATTCATCTAACGTTTTTGGACGCATTCTATAGGCCAATGGTTTATTAAAATCCATCTTTTCCTCCTTGTATAATATAGTTAGGTTTTTAAATAAAGGATTTACCTATAAACCT